>JAFGDF010000249.1 GCA_016932235.1 Deltaproteobacteria bacterium
TACAGAAAGAAGGTATTTAATGGACTTTAAAACATTTGATTTTCATCCATCCGTTGCCGAAGGCATTGCAGCAGCGGGTTATAAAACTTCAACCCCGATTCAGGGTCTAAATTTCAGTTTTTTCTTCCCTTTTCAACAATCTGTAGGTTTCTTCGTAAATATATGCCCTTGGCCCAAGGGCAACGATATTTATTTCTTTTCCATTTTCAACCTGAGATATAATCCGTAATCCTTTTACTCGAAAACTCCCTAACCCATCAAGTTCATCCTTCAATGCCTTTCCTGCATATGGATCTTCGGATATTATTTTCAGCGCACTTCTTACTTTCTTTTTAATATCCGGATGCAGAAAACGGATATTCTTGACCAGGTAATCAGGTAACCTCAGTTTATACATTGGCCGCACCTCTATTCATCGAACAATCCTTCAAGCGTATAGAGTTTTGCCTTTTTATTTTTCAGCGCCTTTATGCCCTTTTTAATTTCCTCAACAAAATCAGGATCGGAGTGGATTAATATCGTTTCTTTCCATCCTTCATATTCTTCAGGGCTGACCAATACCGCAGCTGGCCTTCCATTTTTAGTTATTATGATTTCTTCATCCATGTTGCTGACCCTGTCAACAAGGCTACTCAGCTTTATTTTTGCTTCAGAAAGAGATAATGTTTCCATGTTTTGACCTCCATTATAGTCAACTAGAATTTTGGTCATTTTAATTCATATATATTTATATTCTTATTTCTTTTATTAGCCGGATATGTTTATTACATATTTATTATCATTCTCATCAAGTATGCCCTGGAGAGACGTATTGGACAGGAAAGAAATTAAAGACGAAGGAGAATCCAATAAGAACAAATGGATGACACTGATAACGGTGGCTATGAACGGATTTATCATCATCCTGGATATAAGCATCGTTAACATCTCCTTTCCGAAACTCACTCAGGTTTTTAAATCCGAACCTTCAGTCGTGCTGTGGGTAGCGGTCGTCTATTCACTTTTAACGGTTGGGCTGATGCTTACTGTGGGAAGAATCGGGGACCTGCATGGTAAAAAAAAGGTCTTTATCATTGGTTATATCCTTTTTACGGTGGGCCTGATCTTGTGTTCCTTGTCTCAGAGCATAATACAGTTGATCCTGTCGCGGATAGTACAGGGGGTGGGAGGCGCCATGAACATGGCCCTGAGCTTCGGGCTTGTGACTGATGCATTCCCGGGCAGAGAAAGGGGTAAGGCCCTGGGCGTCATGTCCTCGGTATTTGCCGCCGGACCATTGCTCGGCCTGACAATAGGCGGCCTGCTTCTTGACGTTTTCAGCTGGAGATTCCTTTTCTACAGCAGGGTGCCCATCTGTATTTTAGGTATCATCATGGCGCTGGAGCTATTAAGCGAGGAAAAAAGGTCAGAAAGCGGTCCAAAACTTGACCTGATCGGCGCAGGGATTATCTTTGCCAGCCTCTCCTGCCTTACCCTTTTCGTGAACATGGGAGGCAGATCTGGTTTTGGATCATTTTCGATCGTCTTTTTAGGCTGTACGTCCCTGATATTGTTTATTGTATTCATTATCAATGAAGGAAGGACGAAGGAACCGGTGATCGATCTGACCATATTTAAAAATCCCACATTTTCCTCCGCAACAATAAGCCTTACTATCTTTGGCCTGACACAATCCAGCATCTTTTTTCTTCATCCATACTTCTTTATAAGCGGCATAAATTATTCATCTTCAGATGCCGGCCTGTTTCTGGCCATTCCGCCCCTCTGTTATTCTCTTTTCGCGCCTTTCTGTGGGTGGTTGTCGGACAAGTTGAGATCAAAACCATTATGTGTTTCCGGATTGATCCTTCAATGCTTCGGCCTGTTTCTTTGCAGCCTGTGGGATATTGATGTATCAAAGCTGGAGATTATAACCGGACTTTTTATCTTTGGCCTGGGCGGTTCACTGTTCTTTACTCCAAACACAAATTTGCTGATGGGATCCGCGCCGAGGGACAGGCTCGGGTCCATAGGAGCTCTGGTAAACACCATACGCCAGATGGGGCTTGCAGTCGGCATGGCCGTTACCGGGATGATCTTCACTCTACGTCAGGTCTATTACTCCATCAATCTTTCCGTTAATTACCTTGATCCCGAATTTCTTGATCGACTATCACTTGTTAAAGCCTATAAAGATACTATTTTCATTGCATCTTTAGTAAGTCTAATAGGAGTATTAACATCTTTTTTTATCGTTGAAAAAAGACGATATCCCTAGTTTGTCGGACTTTGTACTGAATTCTCAATTTAAAAATATGGCGCATTAGGATGTGGCTTGAAAGCTCGCCGGCTAAAATGATATGCTGTTAACAGGGGAGAAAAAATGACCAAGAAAGAAATTATCCTTCGCGTTGCCACCAAGCTGTTTTCTGAAAAAGGTTACCGAAATACCACGGTTGCCGAACTGGCGAGGCTTACGGGTGTAGCCGAAGGCACCGTTTTTTACCATTTTAAAACTAAGGAAGAGCTCTTTCTGGCGATTCTTGAAAATATCAGGCAGATCCTGCTCAGCGAATTTGAAGGATTCTTCAGGGAAAAATCTTTTAACTCGGGGCTCGAAATGCTGGAGGGCAGCATCTTTTTCTATCTCTATCTTGTGGGCACCAAGGAGGAACTGTTCCTGATCTTGCATCGCTACGACGCCTACGAGCTGGCCCAAGTCAACCCCGTCTTTCGAAAAAATTTTTCGGCAATCTACAATTCCATTCTCGACACCTTTGAAAGAGCCATTGTTCAGGGTCAGCAGGACGGTTCCATTGAAATCCTGCCTGTCGGAAAAACGGCTTTTATAGTTTTTGCAATGGTGGATGGGATTGCCAGGCTGAAAACATTCAATCTTTATGACTCAAGCTCCCTTTTTGAACAACTGATCGCCAGTTGCCACCGCATGCTGCAAAAACGCCCCGTCTGATAAATCGTTCAATACCGTATCATTCGATCTCGCCGATACCGAATCGTTTCATTTTACGCCAGAGAGTGGTTCTCGGTATTCCCAGAACCTTAGCCGCCCGTACTTTGTTATAATTGGTTGCTTCAAGCACCCTGATGATATATGCTTTTTCCTGCTCCGCCAGGGTGGTCAGATCATCGCGAGATACGGTGTCCACATCCAGAAGCCTGAGATCTTCCGGCAAATCATCGGCCTGAAGCCGGCGTCTTTCACCAAGCGCTACGGCACTGCAAATTATATGTTCCAATTCCCGTACATTACCGGGAAAGGAATAACGCATAAGAATTTCCATGGCATGAGTGTTAAAACCTTCGATATATTTATTGTATAACGTATCATAATAATTTATGAAGTGCTCTACAAGCAGTGGTATGTCCTCTTTATGTTCCCTTAACGGCGGAATTCGAATCACCACAACCTTCAGGCGGAAATAGAGATCTTCCCGAAAACGGCCGGCTTTGACCTCGTAATCCAAATCCTTGTTGGTGGCGGATAACAACCTTACATCCAGCGCTAACGGCCTGGCGCCGCCAACCCGAAGCAACTTTCTTTCCTGGATGAGCCGGAGAAGCTTCACCTGTGTGGGAAAAGTCATTTCCCCGATTTCATCCAGGAATACCGTGCCGCCTTGGGCTGTTTCAAACAATCCTGCCTTGAGGCTGTCGGCACCGGTAAAAGCGCCCTTCTCATGACCGAAAAGTTCATTGGCCGCCAGATCTTCCGCGAAACCTCCGCAATTAAATCCCACAAAGGGTTTGTTCTTTCGTTGGCTGCCGTTGTGTATGGCCCTGGCCACCAGTTCCTTTCCCGTACCGCTTTCACCTTGAATAAGCACGTTGCAGTCGACTCTCGAAACTTTGTTGATAACCTTTATCAATTCCCGGATTTGGGGGCTGATACCCAGAATTCCGCGCGCATTATCCTTTTTAAAAAGCTCTTCCTTGAGCTTCCTGTTTTCCTCCATCAGAAAAAGTTTATCACTTACCCTCTCCAGCACCGATAAAATTTTGTCGGGTGTCAGCGGTTTTTCAACATAGTAGAAGGCCCCTTGCCTCATGGCCTTGACAGCGTCATCCACTGAGGCGTACCCTGTGAACAGGATCACCTGGGTTCCGGGATAGCGGGATTTGATACACTCCAAAAGCTCCATACCGCTCATTTGGGGCATCCGGATATCGGTCATAACGATATGAAATGGGGCTTGCGCCATTCGCTGAAGGGCTTGTGCGGGGTTCGAAAAAATCTCCACCTCATGGCCGTGCCGGTCCAGGATACGGCCGATGTTTTTCAGGGCGATAGGTTCATCATCCACAACGGCTATTCTTAGAGCATTCGTTTGCTTGCTATGGCTCAATCGGGATCACCCCCAGTTTTACGGATCTTATTTCTTGATGGCGGATATGTTTTCATAGGGCAGCGTTATTGTAAAAACGGTCTTTTGACCTGGAACGCTTTCCATCTCAATAATGCCGCCATGTTTGGCGATGATTCCATGGGAAACAGAAAGCCCCAATCCGGTCCCCTTGCCCACAGGTTTTGTGGTGAAAAACGGATCAAAGATATGGGGAATCACATCAGCAGGAATGCCGCAACCGTTATCCTCCACCTGTATCCCCAAATTACCAGGTTTGAGTTTCTTGACACGAACATCTATACGCCCGCCAGGACTGAGCGCGTCCATGGAATTCAATAGCATATTCAAAACCACCTGTTTTAACTGCTGACGATCTCCCTGAATCTTGGGCAGGTCAGATCCTACCTGGACATTGATAGTCAAGCCGCGAACCCGTGCCTGGTTCAAAGCCAGTTTCGCCGTTTCTTCAACAAGCTTCCCCAGATCCAGCGATTCGAGCACACATATACTTTCCCTTGTGAAATCCAGGAGATTGTGTACTATACTTTTTGAACGGTCCGTTTCCGAAATAATATCTTTGATCATCCCCATATGTTCCATTTTATTCATTGTCTCATATTCTTCCATTAAGGAATAGGCGGTAAGCATAATATTGTTTAAAGGGTTGTTAAGTTCATGGGCCACCCCTGCTGTCAGGATTCCCACGGCGCGTAATTTATGTGATTCAATCAAGGATTTTTGCCTGCTTTCAAGCTCTCTAAGCATTCGATTGACAGCCACTTCCACGTTAGTGAACTCATCCCGATACTTGTGCATATGTTTTACGGGGGTGAAATCTCCCTTGGCGATACGCTTCGTCTGGGCAACAAGATAGTTCAGGGGAGTTATGAACCGCCAGGAGAGAAACCAGGCCATGAAAACCATGAGGAAAAAAAGGAAAACAAGGAAATACGCCGGAATCCTCTGAAGCAACTTAAGCCAGATGGTCACTGTTTCAAATTCACTGGCCGCCAGTTCGGCAGCGCCATTAACTATCTGATAGCCATGATGCCGCAATTTGTCTTCTATTTCTTCATAGGGGGTATGACTTCCGGCGTTGACCAAACGATATAAATCATACAAGTCGTCATAATAGAGATGGAATTCATGAAAAATCTTTTTATTATGTGGAGGGAATGACGAAATTTCAAGCCCCTTAAAGTTTTTATCAAGGATATCACGGGCGGCCTCCACGCTTTGAACGGCATCGCTCAGGTTTGTACCGTAAAGAAAGAAATTTTTTTCCCATCGCCTGGCCTGTTCAATATTGAAAAGAAACCTCTCCCAGGTCTGCACTGTCGTAATCCTTTTTTCAATCCCGTTAATTGCGATCATTGCCGCAAAGGTAATCATCATGGATAAGATAAAAAAGGTAAAAAACCCCAGAATGATCAGAAGCCGGAAGCTGAAGATAGGGCGCTTCTGGAGGTCTTTTTCGTCCGAGTATTTTTTGGTAGGGCTTTCGACCATAAAAGGCAAGGTCCCTAACGTTCCTCAGAAGTAATTCCAGTAAACCCCAGTTCTTGAGCCGCTTTCACGACCAGCATCCGCAAATCACTCGGCTTAAAGGGTTTGGCAATCATATCAAAGGCCCCTCTTTCCATAGCTTCCCTGGCCAGAGGTACGGTTGCAAAACCGGTGATAACGATAACCTTAGTGCGAGGGCTGGAATTTTTGGCGGCCTCCAGAATCTGGAGGCCATTCACTTCATTCATCATCACATCCGTGATAATAATATCAAAAGTCTTTTCCTTGATCCGAGACAGGGCCTTTACTGAATCTTCATAGACCTCCACTCCACAACCTATTTTTTCCAGGCCGCTTTTAAGGCGCTGGCCAACGATAGGTTCATCATCCAAAAGCATGACTTTAAGTTCTTCAGCCATTCTTCCCTCCCGATACACCTATTGCGTACAACCAGAAGCCGGCCAAACGGACTCTCCCTGCTGCAAGACTTGTCAACGAGTTCACGTCGAGTCGCTACGGTTAATGCCCTCAGTTTGCATCTTCAATATGCTTATGACATCAATGATGACCAATGTCCAGCGGTTTCTTCCACAATAAGCACGGATTTGACATCTGTCCCTGGGAGCCTGTCGGACCTTGTTTGACGAGCTCCTGAAAATTATTTAACTAACATTAATGGAAGGATGCAGAGGCCTGATGAAAAATAGGATTCATGACATGGACTTCCACATATTCGACACCAGGGATTTCCCTCGCCAGATCCTTGATGGCCCTGACCTTTTTTTCCTTTTGCCGCTTTAACCCGAATGTCTCTATCACCAGCGTGCCTCTATCGGCATACACCCTTATGTTGGGAAAGCGATCTAATAATGCGGCTTTGACTCCGCTCGATAAAGCGAGATCCTCCATGCAGTTGATTGAATAGGTCATGGGCTTGAAGCGCGGATAACCTGCCGTTTCCGTGATAATCTTAACGGCCTCATCCAGATCGATCTGAGAAAGGCCGATAACCAGATCATAGTGAGACGGATCCGTCTCATCCAGTTGAAAGGCATCAACAGACCAGCGCCGCTGATCATTTCTTTCGCGATCAAGGAGCTTCTGCGCCTTGTTCAGGGATATGCCCCGCTCCGCGGCATATTTGTCTGCCCGCTTATCGAAATCGGAAAGTATGCGAACCCTGAGCACATGGGAAACCCCCAGGACATAGAGATGAGCCGCCAGACCCTGGCAAACCGTGTTGCCCTTGAGAAGTTCGGAAAGCGTTGCCTCCTGGATATAAGCCAGATATCGGCTCCGGATTCCTCGTGACCTGCGCAAGAATGAGGGCCTATCATCCAGCGCTCGCGCAAGCTCTGTTTCGGATACCATGTATTTTACGGCAACCTTTTCCAGGATCTCCCGACCAAGAAAATCATATCCCAGAACACTGGCGACAGATTCAGCAACCTCCCGGCCGGTCTGGTATAAGTCCGAAGAGATAATGATTACAGGCATGGAAAAATCCTTTCATTGAATACAGCAGTTTTAAATCCTTTTGGCAGTCTGTCAGGTAAAGGCTATAGGACTGCCGGGAAACATCAAACCGCGTTCGATGGAATAGCCGTCCTTGAATGTACTTCGATATTGTTTATACCGGCGATATCCCCGGCCAGAGACCTTATATTCTGCCTCACTTTACGTGCGAGCCGGTCGTCTGTCCCTGTAAAGACAATGACATTGCCATACTCGCTCGTGACTGCAAGGTCGGTGCTGACCTTGACCAGGGCCGCCTTAACCTGGCTGGCCATAACCAGATCATCCATCTTCTGTTGAGATTCTCTGGTCGTCCTGAACTGTTCGAATCCCGCGGCCTCACAAACAAAATCAACGGCGTTCGACACATTGAACCGCTGGATATGAATCACGAAATCATAAAGGGAGCTGTCCCAAGGGTCCGCCCCGTAAAGGCTTAGTGTCCATTTACGGCGTTCCTGATCATCCTTAAGGATCATTGCCCGGGCATCCTGTTCGCTGACTCCCTCCTGTTTCACCTCGCTGCGCACCCGATCTTCCAGGTCAGCTATGATACGGACTTTTATCAGGTGCGGCACATCTTTGAGCAGGAGGTGGCCGGCAAGTCCATGATAGACAACATTGTCTTTTTGTGCCATTAGGGCGAGAACACTCTGGTAATAGGCAACATAGGCGCGTCTGCCGCCACTGAGGCGTTCCAGGATGGATGGGGCATCGTGTATAGCCTTCACGAGTTTTATCTCCGGGATATGGTAAAGATCGCTCGCCTCCAGGATAACATCCCGGCTCAGGCATTGATAACACAATCGTTCAGCCACCTTTTCAGCTACCTCTTTACCCTTACTGTAGGAACCCCTTGAAATTGTTATTATCGCCATAATATTCCTCTTGCGCCCGTTGGTCTTTATATTACAGAAGCCTGTAGGACTTCCACCTGCAAGTTCCCGGATAAAATATGAGAGATTAATATTTAATACCGGAAAAAGTCCGGCAGTCTGCTAGATCATAGAAATTATCCCGATCATTACAAGGATAAAGACGATGCTGATTAACCCGCCTGCCTTCATAAAATCCGTGCTTCGATACCTTCCTGGACCCATATAAAATGCGTTCACCTGGTGAGTCGGAAGGATGAACGAATTACTCGCCGCCAGTCCTACCACAAGAGCGGCCATCCTCGGGTCGGTATTGGCCGCCACGGCCATGTTCACCACCAGAGGGACAAGGAGAACCGTGGCTCCCACATTAGAGATCACCAGGGTGAAAACGGACGTCAACACTCCGATGATTGCCAGTAGGACAATGGGCTTTACCGTCCCGATAGCGCTGAGCACGGTGTGAGCGATCCAGGCTGCCGTGCCCGTCTTTTCGGTGGCAATTCCCAAAGGGATCAACCCTGCCAATAAAAAAACCGTCCGCCAGTCAACCGCCTGGTAGGCTTCCTCAATGCTGAGTACCCGCGTAATGACCATGCCCAGGGCGCCGGTCATCAGGCAGACGGAAAGCTGGATTTTAAATACCAGGACCATCACAAGGGCGACGGCCATCCAGAGAGCCGCGAAAGTCGCCTTTTCAGGCCGCATGATTTCCACATCCACAGGGGTCGTAAAAAGGAGAGTGCCCTCATCGTGAAGCAGTTGCAATCGCTCCCAGGTGCCATGGAGGACAATCGCATCACCGACCCGCAGCGCGAGATCGCCGATTTCCGCCCGGTATATGTCCCCTTCCCTGTAAATAGCCAGGGGGATCACCTGAAAGCGGTCCCGCAGTTTGATTTGTTTCAACGTTTTGCCTTCAATTGGAGAACGGGGCTTTACGACTGCCTCGACCGTACCGGAGGTATGGACTGCAACATCATTTTTGAAGACCTCAACCTCTTCTTTGATGTCCATTTCCTCATTTTTCGCCATCCGTTTGACGTCTTTTTCCTGGCCGAATACCAGAAGGTCAAACCCCGATCGGATAATAGTATCCAGGGGGGGAGAAAAGAGCTTATAATCCGGGGGCTCCATCATGGCCACAATATTTACCAGGTAGCGCCGCCTCAGGTCCGCAATTCTCACCGGTTCCCGATAATGGGTAAAATTATCGGGCGTATGAAGCTCATAAGCACCACCAACCTCCGAAACCAGACTGCTCTCCTCGGCATCTCGTCCCTCGCGGGCAGGATCGCTATCGCCGGAGCCTTGGGGAAGGATGAAACGGCCGAAAAGGATAAAGCACAGGATCCCGCTCACCACCAATCCCAGGCCGATAGGGGTTACATCAAATAGGCCAAAGGGTTTCAGATTGAAGGGGATAAGAAGATCATTCAGCAGGATCAGAGGGCTGGAACCCACAAGGGTCAGAGTGCCTCCGAGAATCGCGCTGAAACCAATGGGCATAAGCAGCTTGCTGATGGGAATTTTCAGGGCCTTGCTGATGCGCTGAATCGCGGGCAGAAACAGGGCCGCGGCCCCGATATTTTGCATAAAACTGGAGATCCCTGCGATGGCAAGCGATATGGCGACAACAATGCGCGAGGGATTTTTACCCGCGAGGCTGACGATCGGTCCGACCAGCTTGTTTATCAACCCTGTTTTATCCAGACCCGCTCCAATAATAATTACGGCGATGATAGATACGACAGCATTACTGCTCAAACCTATAAAGGCCTCCTGAGGGGTAACCAGGTGCAGGAGAGGCAAGGATACCATCATGAGGATGGCTACCACATCAACCCGAATCCATTCGACAATAAAAAGAAACACGGCCAGGAAAATCATTACCATGACCAGGATCATCTCTGAATTTAATACAGTCGGCTCCACGTCCGTTTAAATTCCTTTGCTTTTTGGCCTTACGGTCAGAATCCTACAATGAGTTAATTGAAGAAGCGGCAAAACATCACGCTTCACTTGATCATCACCATGTTCATGCCCTTCAGGCAGGGCCAGAACTATCTCATCAATATGGTGGTCCCTCACGAACTGGCGGACCTCCTGGATAAAGTCTCCTCTGCGGCAATGGATCTCCGCCTGTAAGCCCTCATCGGACCTGCCATGAGTTATCAGTGTTTCAATGCTTTCCTTAATCCGGTTTCTCTCATCGGATAAATGCAAACTTTCAGAAGCACGGAGATCAGAATCAGCTGGATCATCTACAAACAAAAAGAAGATTCTCCCATTACTGCGCTTGCCGAATTCAACGGCGAAGGTCACTGACGCCAATGTAAGCGGAGAAAATTCTTTGATTGGGACCACAAAACCGCTCATGCTTCCTCATTAATCATCGGGAATAAAATACTTTTCCGCACACAAATTACAGACAGATCAGAATTCAAAAATCATTCCTTTTACCCTATCTTCTTGATATCAGAACATTATTTCGTGTCTTATAATTTAGTACGAAAATAAAGTTTAACAATGTCGGTATATAATTCAACGTTATCTCTAAAGACCGCGGCCTGAGACCATATGGCGCTATTTTCATTCATCGTGGTGGCCCAAAGGGCCATGAGTGTTTAACATTGTTTAACGGTTTCATTTTGAAACATATTTCAATAAACCTATGCGTTAAATTGAAACAGGATGCCATAACTCATAATAAATAATGGTTTTTTCTTGGACAGCAATGATACCGGATATTTCTTAAATAGCGAATATCGAGAACCGGCACACCCTATTCACTAAAATCCTTCCACTTAAGCGCATCACGCAGGCACTCGCTTAAAGCATTCAGATCCAATGGTTTTAACAGATAATCGAAGGCCCCTATCCTAATGCCCTCCACGCCTGTGTTCACGGAAGCGTTTCCCGTGAGCATGATTACTTCGGTCAAAGGTTTAATCCGTTTGATTTCTTGCAACACCGCAAGACCGTCCGGACCAGGCATAATGACATCCAGCAGGACAATGTCATAATCCGTTTTCTTCAGCATCTCCAATGCCGTTGTACCATCCGGCGCAATATCAACCTGATATCCGCGGTTTGTCAAAAGTTTGGACAGGTACTTGCGAACCTTTTCCTCGTCATCCACTACCAGGAGCCTTGGTTGCACAGCATTTTCCTCCCCTTTAGTCTATAAATACGATGAGCTGGCCGGCAGGTCCCGATAGGATCTGGATCTTTTAAAATGTTTCATTATGAAACTTTCCTGCTTGCCGGTATAGATTCTCAAACAAGCATCACTTTGAGACGTAGTAGATTGTAAAAGGTCTCGGTCATTATTAAAACTTTTCCAGAAATAGAAAAGCGCTTCAAATCTAAATCAGGCCACCAATAAATATATTATAAGATTTCAAGTATTTATCAGATGAGTTCTGACCTGATCTTCATCATATTTTCAAAGGGCTCCATCAGGATAGACAAACGGTCTCATCTCATTCCCATTCGAAATACACTGGGCCATTTTTATGCCTAATAGATGATATAAGCAAATATTATGCCCCAGCAGTCTGTCGGGCAAAGCCCGAAAAACTGCTGCGGAGAGAATCAATAGGCCCCTGAGAAAGCGCCTCCAAAATTTTTGGCGCAAGTTTTTTCTTGACAACCTCTAATGTGCATGTTTATTATACTGAGTGCTCACTCAGTAATTTTTTCAATACTATAGACCCCGCAATCGTAATCTAACGATGCTGAGGAGCCTTTCAGACATTTTCCTCCAAGCTTCTCAGGTCAATGAAAAAAGACATCTTTATAAGAACGCACTTTCTCCTGCCAACAGAAAAAGGAGGATAATGATGAAAAAGCTCAATGTCTTGCTGGTGGATGATGAGGTGGAGTTTATTACAAATCTTGCCGAACGACTCTCGATAAGAGGTTTCAACACCTCCATAGCAACCGATGGGCCTGGCGCTCTTGAATTGATCAAAAAACAAAAAAGTTTTCATGCCGTAGTCTTGGACGTCATGATGCCCGGGATGGATGGTTTGGAGACCCTCCAGGAGATCAAAAAAATCGATAAAACGATGGAGGTCATTCTGCTTACAGGTCATGCCCGCTTGCAAGTAGCCCTGGAAGGCATTCAGACCGGGGCCTTTGACTATTTGATGAAACCTGTGGATATTGATGAACTGGCTTTCAGGTTACAGGATGCCTGTGAAAAGCAGGGATTGTTGATGAAACAGACCACCAATTCTGTCCCATAGGTTTTAGACTTTTCCTGTTCCCGATCATAACCATAGGGAACAATCATTGTAGGAATTACAGAAAATGGCTGATTTTATTTTTTCCGGGACCATCTATTAAGGAGCATGGACATGGGATTTTTTAAACAACTGGGCCTATTCATGATGCTTGGCGCCAAAGCCCACGCCAGATGGGAGATTGAGGTTTGTCAGGAGATTTTGCACAGCAAAAAGCGCCTCCTTATCTTGGGACTGCTGCTCGTTCCGGTGGTGCTTGGCGGTATTGCTTTTGCGGAACAGGTTGGTGACGCGTTGCCGGATGTTCTTGGGGGGAAAAAGGCCTATAGCCCGGCCTTTTATTCAACCGGCATATTCATCGTATCAATCCTTATAGGAGTGGGTGCCGGGCTTATTACTGGTTGCATCGGCGCCGGAGGAGGTTTTGTCATCGCCCCGGCCCTTATGAGTGCCGGCATCAAGGGAATCCTTGCGGTTGGTACGGATCTGTTCCATATTTTCGCCAAAGCAATTATGGGCAGTGTGATTCACCGTAAACTGGGCAACGTTTCCGTTCCGCTCGCGGTGGTTTTTCTTATCGGAGCGGTCATAGGCGCAACTTTTGGCGGTATGATCAATCGTTTTTTTTATGAAATCAATCCGATCCTGAGTGATGCATTCATAACCGTTATCTACTCCCTTATGCTGGGTTTCCTGGGAACTTACGCCATGATTGACTATCTTCAAGCCCGTAAAAGGCTGAAGGCCATGAGCATATCCATTCCGGTCGAACCCGTCCATGGCCAGCGAGATGAAGGCTGTGAACTGGGTGGCCTGCCCTGCTCCATTCAGGCGATGAAAATCCCGCCCATGGTGCATTTTGATCATGATTTTACACCCGGCGGGCGAGCGATATCCTGGGTATTCCTGGTGGCCAGCGGCGCCCTGGTGGGACTGGCCGCAGGCATAATGGGCGTCGGAGGCGGCTTTCTTACCTTTCCGATATTTGTTTATGTCCTTGGCGTTTCTTCCATGACCACTGTTGGAACAGATATTTTTCAAATCATCTTCACAGCCGGATATGCCGCCATTAGCCAGTATGCCGTTTACGGCTTTATTTTTTATACCCTTGCCATGGGAATGCTTATCGGCTCACTCATCGGCATTCAGGTCGGAGCTATTGTGACCAAGGTCGTCAAGGGTATCACAATCCGTGGCTTTTACGCTATGGCGGTCCTGGCAGGTTTTGTAAACCGGATTTTCGCCTTGCCGGCAAAACTCTCCGCAATGGAAATCCTCCCAATTTCACAAGGGGCAGCTCATGTCTTGGAAGTGATTGGTGTGTGGGCCTTTTTCCTAGTCATTGGTGGATTCGGCGTTTGGGTTGTAAGCATTTTTTTTGCCAATATGGGTGTGCTTAGAAGACAGGAGGGAGGCCTATGAGCTCACAAAAACAATACATTCTCAAAGGCGTTATGTTAATTGGGAGCTTCCTGGTGGTTCTGTGTTTATTGTTTTTCCCTCTTTTTAACGGTCACAACGCTCTCGAGTTTCTGGACAATCTGTATAATTCCATCTCCAAGGGATCGGCCAATTATCTGCCGAGCGTCAAGGAAGAGATACTTCGATCCAAGAACCGTGAAATCCATGTGTTTTTCACAATGAACGGTGAAAAAGAGTCGGCGCAAACTGCTCAACTGTTCGAAGCCGGGGGCTGCCGTGCTCATGTTAAAGATAACGGGTTGGAGATCAAAGGCTATCTGCACGGCTTTTTATTGAACACCCTGTATGATGCAGAGAAGATGTACGCCAATCAAGGTGAACACCTGAGAAAAAAATACGGTTATGATGAGCGCAGGGCTCTGTATAACTGGTGGAGAGCCCTCAAAGCCATAGATTTCGAATTAAGCAAACAAAAACTTTTCAAGGAAGCGAAGGTCGTGGCGGTCGTTCAAAACAAGGCGGTGGAAACGGCCTATAATTATTACGGGATCGAGGCCCAGAGCGTTCGCGACCGGTGCGGCATCTTGATCATTTCCCTTCTTTTTTATGTTGTTTACACTTTGTGGTATGGGTTCGGTGTTTTATATTTGTTTGAGGGACTGGGGCTTAAGCTTGGGCACTAGGAGCCTGTCGGAACTTATCCATCATGCCCCTGACAGACTCCGGCGTAGTGCAAGGCAATATAAAATCTATCTATAGTGGTGCTGTAGCGAAAATGGTCCGTTTTATCCGTGACATGCTTGCAGGATTAAGAACTCAAAAAGATCCATCCGGGGTCCGAAAAACCGATGAAGAACTTCAGCGGGGATTCAAACTCCGCTATTTGCAATTCAAACGGATATTGAACGCCAATGAAAAGGTCCTGAACATGATCGCCGAAATGGAAGAGGCCTTGCGGGGGGAAAAACCTTTTGGCATGAGTTTTATCCGATCCCGCTGCACCCTGATTTCCGCCAATGTCCTCCAGATCATCCAGCATCTCAGCGCTTTAGCTCCGGAAGGTCAGTACCAGGCTCTGGATGAGCGATTCAATGAACTGCAGCAAAAGATAGGTTCCCTGCTCGACACCAGGCCCAAAACTTCCAAGGGCCCTTCGATTCTGGATCTAAAGGAGATCGACAAAACCATGATAGAGGCTGCAGGCGCCAAAATGGCCAGCCTGGGGGAAATCCGCAACCGCCTGAAGCTAAACACACCGCCCGGGTTTGTGATAAGTGCGGACGCTTACAATCAGTTTATGGCATATAACCGACTTCAGGAAGAAATCGATCGGCGCATCCAGACCCACAACACCGGAGACCTGGATCATCTTTATGAACTGAGCTCCGATTTGCAGCAACTGGTAATTCAGAGCCCCATGCCCGAGTCACTGGAAACGGAAATTTTCAGCGCGGTCGATTCCATGTGGGTTTTCTCAGAAAATGTACCATCCCTGGCTGTGCGCAGCAGCGCAGTTAATGAAGACATTCGGGAATCCTCCTTTGCAGGGCAATACAGGTCCATTCTGAACGTGAGCCCGAATCATTTGATCCAGGCTTATAAAGAGGTGATCGCTGGAAAATATACGGCAACGGCCATGTCCTACCGTTTCCATCGCGGCCTGCGCGATGAGGATGTGATTATGTGCGTGGGCTGTCTTAAAATGGTAAACACGGTTTGCGGCGGCGTCGCGTACACAAGGAATCCCCTCAATCCTTCCGAAGAAACGATCCTGATCAATGCGGTCTGGGGACTTCCGGGTTTGGTGGTGGACGGGCGTTCGAGTGTCGATCGTTTTGTCCTTTCCCGGAGCGAACCATTCAATCTCTTGGCCAAAGACATCGCCCGAAAAACCCTGAAGTATCAGTGCCTCAATGAGGAAGGTATATGCCGATATACTTTAAACAATAGTGAAAGCACTCAACCGTCCCTGAGTGATGAGCAGGTATTTGAATTAGGGCGTCTGGTACTCAAGCTTGATACCCATTTCGGGGAACCGCAGGATATCGAATGGTCGATTGATTTCCAGGGCCGTATTGTCATACTTCAATGCCGTCCTCTACAGATGGCCCCTTTAAGGAAGAGTGAACCGGAATTGATTGAAAGTAAAGACATTGAAGGTCCTGTGCTTCTTCAAGGCGGGGTTGCAGCCAGCCCGGGCACAGCATCAGGACCGGTGTACATCCTGAGAAGAGAGGCGGATAAGCTTCAGTTCAAATCAGGGAGTGTAATGGTCATAAGCCAGTCTTTACCGGGATATGCCACCCTTCTGAATCGAGCTGCGGCGGTTGTAGCCGAATACGGCAGCCAGAGCAGTCATCTTGCCAACGTAGCCAGAGAGTACGGCGTTCCGGCCCTCTTCGGCGTAAACAGAGCCCTCGACGAATTGCATTCGGGGCAGGTGGTCACCGTGGATTCCCAGAGCCGCCGGATCTATGACGGCTCCATCAAAAACCTTAATAACACATCCGGTAAACCCCGCCAATTTATGGTCGGCACACCTGTTTATCAGACACTGAAGGACGTATCGGCATACATCATTCCGCTGACCTTGCTCGATACGGACTCGGCCGATTTCAGACCGGGATCATGTCGGTCCTTTCATGATATCATTCGATACTGCCATGAAAGTGCGGTGAGGAATATGTTCCGGTTCGGCCGTGAAAACGAATTTCCTCAACGCTCAAGCAAACAGCTTCTCGTGGATGTGCCCATGAAATGGTGGGTTTTGAATCTGGATGACGGGTTCGGGGTGGAGGTTGAAGGCCTCCATATCAAACTGGATAACATCGTTTCCATTCCAATGCTGGCACTATGGGAAGGCATTACCATGGTCCCGTGGGAAGGTCCTCCACCCCTTGACGGTAAAGGTTTTTTATCCGTCATGTTCGAGGCCACGCGAAACACGGCACTCTTACCGGGAGTTCAATCCCATTACGGGGAACGCAATTATTTCATGATTGCAAAAAACTACTGCAGCCTGACCTCGAGATTTGGTTTTCATTTTGCCACCGTTGAAAGCTACGTAAGTGAAAGGGTTCCGGAAAATTATATCATTTTTCGTTTTAAAGGTGGTGCCGCGGACGATTACCGGAAACATCGCAGGGTAAATCTTATCGCTGAGATCCTGGAGGATCAGGATTTCAGCGTCTCCGTCAACGAGGATGTCCTAACAGCGCGTTTTGAGGATTACCCAATGGATGTAATGCGAAACCGTCTTAAGATCCTCGGGTATATCATCATGCACACCCGTCAACTGGACATGGTCATGTCCAACGACGCCATGGTGATGCATTATCGAAATAAAATCATGACCGGCATTGCCGGTTTGTTCAGGCATGACCGGCCGGAAGGCTGATGAAGCTTCTTATGATGTCATACTGCGATCGTGTCGCAGGATCCAGCTGTTCAAACAGACTGGATTCTGTGGCCTGTCCTGGACCTGATCCAGAGTCAACCCGCAGAATGACAACTATAAGGAGCAGTAATATATGAAATCGAGTATAGAATCAAGGAGGGTTCCATGGCAATTATTACCATCTCTAGGGGATCATACAGCAAAGGGAAGGAGGTGGCCGAGAAAGTGGCGGAAAAACTGGGCTATCAGTGTATTTCCCGGGACGTCCTTCTGGAGGCCTCAAAAGAATTCAACATCTCTGAAATCAAGCTTGTACGGGCCATTCACGACGCCCCTTCCATTCTCAAAGGACTGAAGCAGAGCAAGGAGCAATATATCGCCTATATCCGGGCCGCCGTGCTTAAGCACCTGTGCGATGATAACATTGTCTATCACGGCCTCGCCGGTCACTTTTTTGTCAGCGGCATTTCTCACGTACTTAAGGTCAGGATTCTTGCCGATCTTGAAGACAGGGTTCAGCTTGAAATGGAGAGGGAGAAAATAACCCGCGGCGAAGCACTGTCGCTTATCAGAAAAGATGACGAAGAGCGACGGCGCTGGAGCAAGGAACTTTACGGCATTGATACCTGGGATCCCGCCCTTTATGATCTTGTGATTCATATTCGCGAACTTTCAACCGATGATGCCGCAGAACTCATAGGCGCCACCGCCGCATTCAAGCAATTTGCCACAACGCCCGAATCCCGGAAAGCCATCCATGACTTGGCTCTTGCCGCTGAAGTGAAGGCCGCTCTTATGGATGTCCAGTATGATGTCGATGTACAGGCCGACGGTGGACGGGTCTTCGTACAGACCCATGCATCCCCGGCTATCCAGCAACAGCTCAGGGAGCAAATCAACGCTGTTGTCAAAAGAATGACCGGGGTAAAAGACGTGACTATCAAGCTCACGAGAATTACTCCCTATGAGGAATATTAAAGTGATGGAAAGGAGCGTAAAGGAGGGTCCATGAGCGCTGTCTCTGTTTTCAGCGGAGCATTCTGCCGCGAAAATGAAATTGTCGAACACCTGGTTGGTGCAACAGGTTATCAGATGCTGAATGATGAGAAGATCGTCAAACGCGCAGCTGCCTTGTCTTCGATACCAGAAGAGATGTTGAAACGCGCCTTTTCGGCTAAATCATCGATTTTCAACCCCTTCTCCCACGACAGGGAGCGTTCCATCACATGGTTGAAATTGGCCCTTGCAGAATATTTGCAGGATGCGGAATTTTTCCTTCACGGTTTTGTATCGCATCTAGTGCCGGGATCGATTCGACATATCCTTCGTGTTTGTCTGATTGCCGATATGGCGTTTCGTGTTGAATCCGCTTCATCGCAACTCTGCATCAGCGATACGGAAGCAACAGAGCTCATCAAGGAAGAAGACAGCCGTCGAGCGTTCTGGGTTGATCAAATCAGAGCCGTCCCGGATCCATGGGATCCTGCCCTCTATGATCTCATTCTGCCCACGAATAAAATCTTTGTCCAGGATGCCGTGGCCTTAATCAAAAAAAGCCTTGGAACAGATGCCCTTCAAGCTTCCGAGTCGTCGCGCAGGGCAGCCGGTGATTTTTTAGCCGCGGCCCGGATAGAGACTCATCTGGCCAGCGAGGGCCACTTTGTTCAAGTCACTGTAAAGGATGATGAGGTCGTCTTGATAATTGACAGGCCTGTCCTTATGTTCGAGCGCCTTGAGGAAGAACTCAAGACCGCGGTCCGGGCCGTAAAAAATGCGCGACAGATCAAGGTGCGCACAAAGACCGCTGAAGAAAAAATGGACATCTACCGCAGATACGACTCCAAACTGCCTTCAAAGGTGCTGCTTGTGGATGATGAACGGGAGTTCGTTCAGACCCTTTCCGAGCGTCTTGCAATGCGAAACATCGGTTCTTCCGCAACCTTCAACGGTGAAAGCGCGCTTGCCATGGTGGACGAGGAAGAACCGGAAGTTATGCTTCTGGATTTGAAAATGCCTGGGATCGACGGCATGGAGGTTCTGAAAAAGGTTAAAACCGAGCACCCGCAGATTGAAGTTGTCATTCTTACCGGCCATGGCACAGAGGTGGATAGGGAAGAGTGCATTCAGTTGGGAGCATTTGCTTATCTGGAAAAGCCCGTGGATATTGACATACTGAGCGATATCCTAAAAAAAGCCAATGAAAAGATACGCGACAATGCCAATAAAAAATAAGTTTAAGCCCGTTAAGAGCGGATATTATGATTTCTATTTTGCAGCGTTTTAAACCCGAATTCTGGGACTATCTCGATGTGGCCTCCGGTCCTTATAAACACCTGTTTAATTTTCGTCGCATCTGGTATCTTAGTGTCCTCTTGACTGCAGGTGTGGCATTTATTCCGGTATGTTTTCTTGCTGCCATAGATTATCAGGTGACCCAGAAGGCCATTGAATCGGAAAATGTCGCCCGCACGTCCCGGCTGATTTCCAACACCCGGCGCTCCATTTCCTTCCTGCTCCTTGAACGCCGTTACGCTTTGCAATTTCTTGTTCGTGATAACCATCTTAAAGCCCTGACAACACCCGGCAGGCTGGGGGAAGTCCTGAAGAACCTGCAGGAAAGCTTCGGCGGCTTTACAGATCTCGGAGTGATCAATACCGAAGGGCGACAGATCGATTACAGCGGACCCTATGACCTGAAAAACCTCGATTACAGCCGTCAGAAATGGTTTGCCGAAGTGCTGGATCAAGGCAGTTACACTAGCGACGTTTTCCTGGGATATCGCCAGAGCCCCCATCTCGTTATAGCGGTCAGGCACAGGCCCCAGAACGGCCCTTCTTACGTGTTGCGGGCCACTCTTGAAGCGGAGCGTTTTCACCACGAGCTTATGTCATCAGAACAGATCGGCGATATGTTTATAGTCAACAGAGATGGTATTCTGCAAACACCCTCCCGGACTTATGGAAAAATTCTCGAGAAAATTTCCTTGCCCGTGCCGGAATACTCCGCCACGACCCAGGTCTTTGACACAAATAACTTCGCAAACGAAAAGTTGCTTATCGGGTATGCCTACATCGCGGAAACGCCCTTCGTTCTGATGGTTGTGAAAAACAAGGACGATTTGATGCGGCCATGGTATAAGGCCCGACGTCAGCTCATAACATACCTTCTCATTAGCATCAGTTCCATTCTCATAGTTGTACTTGCCGTCTCCACCTACTCGGTCAGCAAGATTTACACCGCTGACCAGACCCGCGTGGCAACCCTCCATCAGGTGGAATATGCCAATAAAATGGCGTCCATAGGCAGGTTAGCTGCGGGAGTGGCCCATGAAATCAATAACCCCCTGGCTATTATCAATGAAAAAACCGGATTGATTAAGGATCTCCTGCAGCAGGAAAATATTGTTGCGACCAGCGAAAAACTTCTGGCTCAAACCGATTCCATCCTTAGATCGGTCAAGCGATGTGCGACCATAATCAGGAGACTTCTGAGCTTTGCGCGCCAGACAGATTCCACTTTTGAGCCCATCGAATTGAAAGAGGTGATCGAAAATGTAATCGGGTTTTTGGGAAAGGAAGCCGATTATCGAAACATCGACATAAACATCGATCTAGCGCCGGATATCCCTCCTTTTCAAAGTGATCGAGGTAAGCTGGAGCAGATATTTCTAAACCTGGTGAACAACGCATTTGCTGCCCTGGATGACGGTGGCCATCTGACTTTTAAAGGACGTAAAATATCTGAAAAGCGCATCCAGATTTCAGTCATTGATGATGGGTGCGGCATTGCACAGGAAGATATTAAAAGGGTATTCGACCCTTTTTTTTCCACGCGTACCAAGCAGGGAGGCACGGGGCTCGGGCTTTCAATAACCTATGGCCTTATCCAGGAAATCGGAGGTACAATAAGCGTTGACAGCCGGACCGGCAAAGGTACCAGTTTTATCATAACATTACCGTTAAATCTTAATTCGGTTCATAAAAAAAATGAAAACAATGAGTGTGTTACTGGTTGATGACGAAGAAGACCTGGTCGCTACCCTAGCGGAAAGGTTATCGCTGAGGGAAATCGAGGCCGAATGGGTGACGAGTGGTGAAGGAGCTCTCGAAATGCTCAACTACAAGCAATTTCTCGTGGCTGTGCTGGATGTCAAATTGCCTCGCATGAGCGGCTTGGAGCTTAAAAAGAAAATGGAATCAATCGCTCCGGGGATGAAGTTTATTTTCATGACAGGTCACGGTTCGGAGAAAGATTTCGTTAAAGGCACCGCTGAAGCTGGGAGTCCCTATTATTTGCTGAAGCCGGTCGACATTGAGACCCTGGTTGATAAAATCCGGGAGATTGCCTGATAGGAGACGCTTCGCGTAAAATAATGGAAGAGAACCTGGACATGGAAGGAGAAACGGTATGGATTCCTTACTGGATAAAGCCTCTGCGGAGGGTTTGCAATTTTTCGGCCGCATATCGGCTTCCATTTCCCATGAACTTAAGAATAGCCTGAGCATCATGAATGAAAGTGCCGGTTTGCTTGAGGATCTGGCCATGCTGGCCGAAAATGGTAAAGCCCTTGATGCATCGCGGGTGAGAGGCCTTGGATCGAGTGTTAAGCGGCAGGTCCAGCGGGCTGACCAAATCATTCGAAACATGAACCGGTTTTCACATTCTGTGGACGAGCCGCTCAAGGAGATCGAATTAGTGGACTTTCTGGAATTCATCCTGGCCGTTTCCCGCAGGTTGATGACCGCCAAAGAGATCGCTGCGACGGTCCAACACCAGGCACAACCGGTTAGGGTTATTACAAAGCCCTTTTTTCTTCACAATTTGATCTGGCTGGTTCTCGAATTCGCCATGGAGCATGCCGGACTGTCCAGGGCCCTGATTCTGACACCTGAGGAAAAGGAGCCCGGCATTTCGATTCGATTCATGGGCATTGAAAACCTTGGCCCGGAACACGGCCTTATTTTTCCGGAAGAGAAGGAGCGATTGCTTATGAGCCTGCTGGAAGCGCGACTGAAGATGGATCCCGATGGAAAGATGCTTGCCCTCGTTCTTCCTCCAAGGCTTTTATAGGGCATCTGGGAGACTGTCGTATAAAATCCAAAATCCGACAGTCTCCCAGGATTCCGTATTATGCCCGACGTCCTATATTATCGCTCATTATCGTTGTCGTTCCGGCTTGACCCTGGATCAGGTCCATGGCATGCCACAGAATCCGGTCTTTTTGACCATGAAGATCCTGCCATAGAATCGCAGGATGACATTCTATAAAGCTTTGTTGTTTTTAAGAGAATCAGCAGTTATTTAATGCGCTCAGTATAGTAATATCATGGGGAGAGGAGGAAGCCATGGAAAACATAAACAGGATAAAAGTGCTCCTTGTTGATGATGAGGAGGAATTTTTACAATTGATTTCAAAAAGATTTGAATTGAAAGATTTCGATGTCATCGGTGCGTCAAGCGGCAAGGAAGCCATAGAGGCAGCCGAAAATGGCCTTTTCGATGTGGCGATAGTGGATCTTCAGATGCCCGGGATGAATGGTGCTGAATTATTAAAGATTTTAAAGGAAAAACACAGGTATCTCGAAATTATCATTCTGACCGGCCATGCTACCATTGACTCAGCAGTGGAATGCGCGAGACTTGGAGCCTTTAAATATCTGGAAAAGCCATATAATTTTGAAAAACTCGTTGACATTATTCGCGATGCCTATGAGACCAGGCTTAAAAAGAAATTTGAATCTAACAAAAGCAGGATGGAAGAGATCCAGAGGATGTCTCTCACGGGAACCCCTTTAGAGATATTGAAGGCCCTTGCACGTCTGGATAATCAGGATAAGTGATTTGTGTTTTGTTCAGACTCAAGCGCCGGCCCCTTTCTTGTGAACCGCCACCTCAACCGGCAACAGCAGGATTAAGGAAAGGGCCGAAGTCATCACGCCCAGGATAAAGGTCCAGAAATAGTTTCCTGTTATGTCTATCAGCCATCCGGCGATCACCGGTGAAAGGACCGATCCTATGCCATGATAACACGTCCAGAGACCTATGACGCTCCCCGCGTAATCCCTGGAAAACAGGTCGCGTGCCGAGGCGGCGTAAACAGGCCAGATGGTGCCATATCCGGCTCCGAAAATAATCGAAAAAAGCAGGAGGATTGAATAATCGTTCACATAAGCCATTCCCAGGCAACCCGTTCCGGCAAGGACACCGCACAACATCATTACCCTGACCCTGCCCACGACATCGGAATAATGCCCCAGGATCAGTTTGCAGACAGCGCCTGATATCGCTATGACGACCACAAGACCTGTAGCGGTTTTATATGGAATCATCAATTCCTGCGATGCATAGGTTATAAGAAATGTAAAAGGGATAAGGATGGAGAAGCTGATTAGAAGATATGAAAAACCGATGAGGTAAAATTTAATATCCTTGAAAATCGCCATATAGCCGAGTTTTATCGGTATCCTGACCGCTGGGATTGTTGCCGGTTTCTGGAAATCAGTTTCTGGTGGTGGGTGGCTTTTCATGAGAACAAGATTCATTACCGCTATGAGGAAGGTAAACATCCCCAGGCTTATCCAGACCATCCTCCAGCCGGAGGCAACTATAATTAACGGTATAATGGCGCTCCACACTGCGATACCGGCAGCGCTCCCAAGATCAACAATAGAAACGGCCATTCCCCTCCTATTTTCATCGACCCATCGCATCACCAGCGCAACGACAGGAGCCCAGCAGGCGGAATGTCCGATGCCGGCCAGGCCGAAAAAAATGCTGGCCTGTAAAACCGTTGCTGAAAACGACATCAGATAAGCCCCCGCTGCAAGAATGGACACAAAGACGGTTACAAGGATCTTTGTGTTTGACCTGTCTCCGAGCAACCCCAGAACCGGAGAAAAAATGGTATAGGTGATAAAATAGGATGAATAAATGATACCCGCGCTGGTTTTTGAAATAGAAAGGGAAGAAAGCATGTAAGGCAGGATTATTCCATAGGCGTATCTGATGCCGAACGCGGCGAACAGGGTAAAAAACCCGGCGATGATTATTCCAACAGCGCGATGTCTCATATACCCTCAGTATGATTCAATGCCTCCACCACAGATGCCGTATTTTCTTTCGAGATTGCATTCATCGTATCTGCTAGGCGTTCTCCCAGGACACAACTGATATTGAAGTTTATCTTGGCAATGATGTGGGGGAAGAATTTCAAGTCTTTTCTTATCCTCTCATAGTCAAACCGCAGGGCTTCAATGTGGGTCGATGCGCGGACATCCGCTGTCCTTTGAATTTCTTTGATGAAGCCCACCTCACCAAAGATCTGCCCTGGCCCTAAAAATGTAATATGCCTGGATCTGCTATCGTCTCGCCTTATTATCTCCACTTGACCTGTAAGGATGAGATACATACTCCTTCCGAAGGTTCCTTGTTTCAGAAGCAACTCGCCTTCCTCAAATTCGTTTATTTCTGAGATCAGGATTGCCTTCCTGATCTGATAGGAGGTCATGCCGCGGAACAGAGGGCTCTTTTGAAGGACTTCCTTATGCATGGATAATGACAGAATCTGGTAAAGACCTATCAGACGTGTCCTGAGCATGATAATAGGGGTGACCAGAAGATTCGAAAATAGCGCGAGCAGCATGGTGGCGGCGGACAGAGCACCGAACTGGGCAATTAATGTAAAATCTGAAAATAAAAGTATCCCAAACCCCAGGGCGAGCGCCAGATAAGTTGCCACCATTGGAGTAGCCTCCTCCCTGATCGTTATATCAACGGCCTCTTCGTAATCCGGAGTTCGTCTGCAAAGTTCATTGTAGCGAGAAAAAAGATGTATTGTCCCATCAATGGCAATCCCTATCGAGATAACCGCTACCATTGCCGTTCCGGGATTTAACGCGATGTTCAAGATGCCCATTATTCCAAACATAATAATTATAGGGATCAGATTGGGGATAAGCGAAATGATTCCTCCTTTGAATGATGTGAACATAGCCGACATGATAATGAAGATGACGCACAGTAGTATTATAAGAGATTTAATCTGCGCGGTTATAAGGTTTTCGGCAGCTGCGTTTACCATAAGGTTTTCTCCCACCACGTGGCTTTTCATATCCTGACCTGCCGTTTTTGTGACAAAATCCCGAAGTTCTCTTATATGCCGGTTCAGTACGTTGGAATCAGTAACGTTGTGACGCACAACGATGTTTGCACGCTGGAAATCATAGCTCACATAGCTCTCCAAATCCCGGCGGTGGAAGAAAAGCAGATACTGGGCAATGAGCTCACGCTTTTTCGGTGGCTTGTAATATTCAGGATCACCGTTGTTAAACTCCCGATTTATTAGTGAAAGATGATCCGCGATTGATATACTGCGATCGAATATACCCTGTTTATCAAGAAAATCCTGGATCGTCACCAGCTTTTCTATATTTTCAGGATCCTGAAATGCCTTATCCTCCTCGGATTCAAGAGTAATAAAAAAGAACTTCACCCCCGAAAGGTCAGCATGTAATCGATTTATATCCCGGACCAGGGGATAGTCGGTGGGGAAATATGACATTGGATCATTGGTCACTTGCAATCTGGATAGGTGGTACAGGAAAAATCCGCACAGAATTGCCGTAATCACAAGGATCAAACGAGGAAAATGCTGTTTCGTAAGACCGAAAGTGCGCACAATAAGCCCGGGAAACCCCGTAACCCTGTCTTTTTCCAAAAAAAGACGAGTTCCCTGAGGACCGATCAGGGATAATATCATCGGTACGAATAGGATCGTTATTATACCGTTTGCCAGAATGGCAAAAGTCGAGGCTATCGCGAAATCCCGGATAATGCCGATTCCGCTGAAAATATTACTTGCAAATCCCATCGCCGTTGTCAGGATCGTCAGGAAAAGAGGCATTCCCATATGCTTTATCATAAAGCTGGTTGCAAACCTGCGATGATCTTCTTGTGACAGTGAGATGCCGTGGAAATAGGAAGCAATCATATGTATATCTTCCGTGGAACCTATAACAACCACCATGGAAGGCAACATCGCGCATAGGATATTTATGGGTATACCCGTCCAGCCCATCATGCCGAAGGTCCAAGAAAGGCTTAGAGCGGATGTAATCAGTGGGACTAAGGCCGCGAACCAGCTTCGAAGGAAAAAAAGTATACCCGCCACAAGAACCAAAGCGGAAAGTGGCCCAAGAATCCTTAGATCATGGAACAGAACCTTCTTAAGATCTGTGTTTATTCTTGTCGGTCCTACCTGGAATACCTCTTGAAAGGTTTTCCGGACAGGCGAAAGAACTCTGTCAATGGTCCTGCTGATATGAAGATCAAAATCTCCGTTGTTGTTCTCCTCTTGAACCGAGATCATAATCGCGGTGGCAAATCCGTCTCCTGATACGAAGTTACCTGCGATGAGAGGGTTGTAAATCGCGTCTGACAGTGCCTGATTGCTAACCTCCTGATTGGTGGGAGCTTCGGAAAGAATAACTCTGGACTCTATCTTATCGTCTTTACCCCGTATAACCCTTAGAGTGAATATATCATCAACGCGACTGACAAATTTGAGGGATGCCAGCGTATAGTGTAGTTTCTCAAGGACAGCCAGCTTTTCCGGAGACCATAACTTACTGTCGCGAATATAAATAACAGTCCTGTTATCCGAGCCGAATTCCTGAGCTATTTGATCATAGAATGGCATATTCGGATCCGAATCCGCGATCAAGCCGCTAAAGCCAGTGTCAATCGTGAGCCTTTTAAGGCCTGCTCCGGTGATAAAGGTAACTAAGGAGAGAAGCAGAAATACCGCAAGGCGGCGATTCATTCCAAAAAGAAGAAATTTATTCAACATTTTCGCTTTTCCGATTTGTGTTTACTGGATAAACAATAAATCAATTTTTGAAATCCGTCACGCTTTCGTCCGGAAGAGAGGTATCCCTGAAAGATGGCTCTTCCATCATTTTTATATGGCGGTTCGCAAGAAGCCAATCAGGCGTAAAGATCACTGGGGATACATAATCCTGTGAGAAGATCCTGTTGTTAATCTTAATTAAGCTACTGTGCCGCACCCGAATATTCTCCATAATAATAGTGTTAGCACGCCACATCTCCTTCCCCACTCTTTTCAAATCGTGATTGGTCTGTCTTTTATAAAAACGGCCCTGCTTGTCATAATAATCTGTTCTGGATATGAAAAAAATATCATCCCTTATAAAGTGACGGCGAAATTTATAACTGCTGACCTTGCGAACTTCATCACTTTTGGGGCGGGCTTCAATCACGAAATAATTGGTGTTGTCGATTTTATAGTCTTCAGACCGAGTATAGATAAAATTGGATGGCTGCTCCGCCATAAGGTCCTCTATGGAAAAATCAGTCCCCAATAATAGATTTTTCCTTTCTTCACCCGTAATCGATACCATCTTCTTGCCGAAGGCAGGGAGATAAACCCTGCTCTCCCATGGTCCTGTCCCGGAATAAATGGCAAGTAGTGCAACACCACGGATCTCAGCGGGATTATCAAAAACCAGAAGAAATTTGGCGGAATCTTCCTTTTCTATTCTTGAGAATCTGCGCGCCATCTGTACATCACGTTTTCCACGCGAATCTATGCGAATAATGGTCTGCTCTTCAAAGACATAAGGGAATATTTCATGTCGCTTGGAAACTTCTTCCATAATGCGCTCCCCTGACCATTCCTGCTGACCTTGTGCGGTTAGCGGAATCAACAGGGAAACAGATAAAACCAGGATATTAAAAAGTTTCAACATGAGAGTATCCTATACCCAGTGATACTTATCTTCAAGCGCAGGGATTTTTATCCAAACAGCAATCCAGTTTAAGGAGTACCCCTTCTGACAGAGAAGACCGTTTCACCTGTGTCTGATTATCTCTTTACCTATAATTCGGCTCAAATCACCTATGAGTATATTCATCGCCGACACGGTTTTGTCCATGTCCGAACCGGGTTGCAGGATTGAACTTTCAAGATCAGTAATCTTTACTGTCAGCAATGAGTTATCTTTACCGCGAGAAAGAGTCCACTGGGCGGATAGACGAACTCTTTCATCCGGATCCTTCTCAAACTTCATTACTGCCATTTCAATGCGAAAGTCAGGAGGAGACTGGGGGTTCCGGGTATAACTAGAGACATCCGGTGTCTGGAGTAAAAATGACAGGTTTTTAGCAAGCACCCTGACGATATTTTTCTGAAGATTCCCGCCCCACCGGTGAAATTCGGCAAGTTTAATCCGGTTTTCTTCATCCCTGGTGACTATTTGTGGCCTTTCCAGATATCGCGGCAAACGGAGAGACATGATCTCTATCGAGAGATGATCGCCCTGATTAACCATATTCACAAGGGGAATCTCCATGGATACTGGATCGAGGACATAGAACCTGGTATTTTGACCGCCGGATGCGCAGCCGTATATCATTGATTCATATAAAAAAAAGAGCGACACCAGCAGAACTCTGGCAGTTTTTAAAGTCAACATTATTCCTCTCCTCTAATCTTCTTGCCAAATATGAGAGAGTTGGGATTTCTTTCTAACAAATCAACGAGAATACGGATGGAACGGGCCATTTCACTCAGCTCATCAGCAAGTTCGATAAACTTATATTGAAATGGTGAATCATATCTCAAAACTTGGTTCATCAGAGTCATCGTACCTTGAACATTTTCCAGCGCGTTACGCGCTTTAACAATTGCGTCTTCAAGGCTGACTGTTATAGGCTCAACACGCCTGTCCAGTCTCGATAGAATGCTTCTTAATGACTGCAAAGAGGCCTTGAAATCTTCCACGGAGCCTTGCACTTCCGGCTTATCAACCAGTTCACTCGCGCTTTTAGCAAAACGGTTGGCGCCCTGAAATGTTTCCAGAAGTTCCGAACCGATTTGCTCAAGATCTATATTTTCCAGTTTTGATAATATACTATGAACCGATGATGTGATCTGCTCCATACTGGCCGGAATGGTGGGTAACTCAGGATAAGGGGTGTCCAGATGTGCAAGTCTGATCTCTGTCTTTGGATGCATATCAAGATCCACAAAAAGTTGCCCTGTAAGAAGATTGCCGGTGCGCAGTTGCGCGCGCAATCCTCTTTCGACAAGCCCCTGAAGGGTTTGAAACGTCGAAGTGTTTTCACTCATGCCACGCTCTATTATGCGTTCAGGTTCGATCTCGATTAATACCGGTATCCGGAAAGTGGAATCCTGACTGTCAAACTCAAGTCTGATATCCTTTACGGTGCCGACTTTGATTCCCTTGAATTCCACAGGGGCCCCCACATTAAGACCACGAACCGACCCGTCAAAAAAGAGGATAAAGTTTGCCTTCTTGGTGAACGCCTTTTCTTCGATGGATCTGTAATCGTCATATAGTGTGAAGACCATTTCTTCAACATTTCCTTTGGCGGGTTCAAGTGTCTCGGGTGTTTCAAATGCGATACCACCGTATAACAAAGATTGAAGAGAAGCTGTTTTCAAACTCAAACCTTCTGCGCCCACCGAAAGATCGATCCCGCTGACATTCCAGAATTTGGTGTTGCTTTGAATAAGCCTATCATAAGGTGATTTGATAAATGAATAGATGAAAATACTTTTACGGTCGCTCCCCAGATCCCACCCGAGAACCTCGCCCACGTTTATCCCCTGATAACATACCGGTGATCCGGTATCCAGGGACCCCAGGTTATATGAAAGAAGTGTGATTTTTATTCCCGCCACATCAGCTTTGATTCCGGGTTGTTGATCAAGCCCTATAAAATTCCTGTGAGCTCCTCCCTGCCCGGGCTGGATTTCTATATAGGCTCCCGACAATAAAGTGCCGAGTCCCGATGCTCCGCGTAAACTGAGCCTCGGTCTGACAACCCAGAACTGAGTCTCACGCCGAAGAAAAGGGTCAGACTCTTTTCCCATACTGGCATTAACAATTACCCGCGAAAAATCATCGCTGAAATAAACTGAATCCACCACCCCGATTTCGATATCCTTGTATTTTATTTTGGTCTTTCCAGCCTCAATTCCTTCCGCTGTCCTGAATGTTATCGTGATCTGCGGTCCTTTTTCAGAAAGCGTTTTATAGATCAGCCATCCTCCGATTATAGCGGTGACAAGCGGTATAAGCCACACCATTGAAAGTCCGGTTCTTTTCTTTATAACCGGTTGGGGAGTGGTTGAGGTCACCTTAGTATCATTGTTAGTATCTTTCATTTTGACCTTTCAGAATGATCCCAGATCAACCTTGGATCAAAACATTGCGCTGCGAACATTGTAATAACTACTACAGTGCCGAAGAATGAAGCCCCTATACCTGGTTTTATGGTAGACAGTGCGCCGAGATCGACCAAGCCTGTTAGAATTGCTACAACATAGATATCCACCATAGACCATGCTCCGACACCCTCGGTGATTCGAAATAAAAACGTCCGGTCCCTGGGTCGCCAGGCAGACTTTATCCTAATTGATATAAGCAGAAAAGAGAGCACCACCAGCTTAAGGACCGGAACAACGATGCTCGCGAAAAAAATAATAAGTGCGAGGGCCCACATGCCACCTTCGATCAAATGAATAACCCCGCTGAGAATTGTGTTCGGGTCCCCCCGGCCAAAGCGGATTACGGTCATTACAGGATAAACGTTGGCTGGGATATAAAGGATTAAAGCGGTTAAGATCAGTGCCCACACCCTGTTCATACTGTTGCGCTTGCGCTGGTGTAAAGGACTCCCGCAGCGTGGACAGTGGCCGTGACCATATATATCAAGTCTGTCCATGTGTACAAGAAGGTTGCATGTGCGGCAGCTAATCAGTTTTCGCTCAGAAGCGGTGGCTCCTGTGCCAATGCTTTCATTTGAAAAACCTTTAACAGGTGGCCATATGACCGACGGGTCCATATTCGAATGTGAAGCAGCGGATAAAAACATTAATCCCACGAATGCATAAAACGAGATACCAGGTATAACTGATGCAAGATCTAGCAGCTTGACAACGGATATAAGAACTCCGAGCATAAACACGGCCGTAAGCGTCCAGGGCATTAGAGCGTTGAGCAGTCTATAAACTTGACCCACTTTCCATGGTCTGTATCCTAGTTTCAATGGAAAAAGTATATACAGCATCCCTGAAATATTTATAAAAGGGAAGAGAAAACTTGTGAGAAATACCAGTAAACCAAGTTCACCCATTCCCAGACGGTATAAGGTCAGCGCCCCGGAGACAAACAGATTCTCTTCAACGCATCCGCCAATCTCAAGGGACAGGAATGGAAACAAATTTACCATCACAAAGAGAATGAACGCACTTAAATTTAGTGCAAGGGCTTTATCAATGGTATTATGAACATTTTTATAAAGAAATGCGCCACAGCGCACGCAACACGCATTGCTTCCGCCGGGAATCGGTTTTTTAACATGTAACAGATCACATTCGTGGCAGGCGATAAGCTCTTCTGCTGCAAGGCCCGGTTGTTTTTTTCCCCGCATATCTGGCTTTGGATCCATAAGATTTCGGCAAGAAAAGATTATTTGCTTATAAGGGATTTATTTATAGAATCAAAAGGATAGACATAATAACAGGAAAAATCAAACGAAAAATGGAGGCGCGCGCTTCGTCGCATCCGCTTTTCCGGCCACGACAGAGCGTGGCCCTCCAGTAAAAAATCTCTTCGGTGGAGTCGATCTGCTTATTCAGGCCCAGCTAATATAGGTCACTGGTTTCGCGATCGCATATCATGAAAGATTGAAAAACTTAACACCGCCCCCTTTTAATTTCCTATAACCTCATACAAACTTTGCTTAAACTTATTTTCATCTTTGTTATCATAGAAGGGGACACCTACAATCCTATATTTATGTGTCTTGTACTGCGTTTTAAATTCAAGTATTTCCCCCTCAAATCTTTTAGTTATTTCTTTTAAAAACTCCTGTTTCCATTTGTCGTATTCTTTCAAATGTTTCCCTTTGGGTTCGATAAATATCTGATAGGTAAGCATATCCCCATTTTTCTCCCTCAGAAACAGGACAAAGTCAGGCTCAAATGCCTGTCCATCTGAAAAGCTATAAATTTTAAAATGCCTCTCATTGCGCACAAGATATATTCCGTCATATTTTATTTTTAGCGCATCGATCTGGCGATCCAGCATTCTGACAAATGCCTTTTCTTCACTTGTGCCGTAATTTGCGTTAAAAACATACCAACCCTTATCAGCCACAAACTGTTCATCACCTTTGGCTTTTTCACTGCCTTCAATCAGTTTGAGAACCTTATCTGAAAAGACGGAAGAAACGTTATTCGGTCTAAAATCTTTAGTGCCCCTGTATTCCGAAATATTCTTGCGCAGTTCAGATTCAACCTGGTTAAGTGCCCCTGTAACAGCGTCAAGCTGAGCTTTATTTGATAAACTATGCAACGCTGAAGAATCACCCTGAAATGTTATTTCCAATCCTCCGAGATATTCGGACGATTCGATGAATTGTCGCACTGACTTAATATGAGGGAAATAGGTATTTATTGCCTTGAAAGTAAAAAATGGATGTCTTGATATCGCATTGCGAACGATATGTTTTGAAATATCCTTAACCCTGACATCCTTCCTGCCTGATTCAGCAACCTGCCCGACACCGCCATTACCGCTTAAGATGGCGTCCATTGCCCCCCGTCCGCTTGCAAGCGTATATTCATAGTTCTTCTTTGTAATCCCTAAATCTGAAAATGACCGGACATATTCATAATTATTCTCGATCCGCTCATTGAGATAGATGAGCCCCTGTTTATAAAAATCCGTCTCCTTGAAAGAATCCTTCAGCTTCAGTTCCTTGTTTATCTCCCGTTCATCCAGCATGCCTTCTTCAATTAAAGCGGTGCGAAGCTCGGAAATATATCGGGAATCATTTATGCTGTGATAATGAAGCTCTTCAAGAACCCGCATCTCGTCCGTAAGATCATTGTCATATTTCCGGCGAAAACGGCCATTATTTCCATCGGTCACAAATGGGAAATAACGCGCCCCGCGCCCGATAAGCTGTGCTTCGGCTATAGTTGTTTTACCGGGTTGACCGGCTTTTGAATCTCGGGTTGCATAACAACGGACAATATCAAACAGGTTAAGAACATCCCATCCCTCATTCAGCTTCCGCACCGCAAATATCGCCCGAATGCGGTTATCTCTATCCTCAAGCGTATTAATAAGGATCTGCTGGTTTTCTTTTTCTTTTTCCTCGTTGACCGAGATACAGCGGCTTTGGTCAAGCTCTTTGCGTAGCCTTTCTGATAACTGTCTTGAATTGATATGATTATCATCAAAAAACTTGAATGCCCTCTGAACAAGAGGAATATCAGATTTGTTTCGGATATCTTCAATGTTATCATCTGACAACTGTTCAATTATCTTGTGAAATTGAGCCTTGTTCTCTTCTGATTGGGAAATTGTTTTTTGAGCTTTAAATAATATGACCGGTTTTAGATTAATGCGATGTTTTGCCGCAACCTCCTGCTTGTATTGGCTCAGGATAAGGGCCTGCAAAATTCTGTCCTTTTCCTCGAAATCCGCCTGGAGGATATAAACATCTTTAGAGTAACCGTCATTGCGGTACTGGCGGAGTTCATAACGGTAAAGGACTTTGTTTTTGTATTTATCCACAATGTTATTATGCGTGTAATCCAGAGTGGCGGTAAATTCTAAAAGCAGATTATCTTCATTTTGATGGAAAATCCTCTCGACCGTCTTTTCCCAGCTTTCAAACATCTCCCTCTGGGCTTTTGTTTGATTGTTTATATGGTGGGCTTCATCAGCAAGCAGCACGATCTTCTTGTCCTTAAAATCCTCATAGGTAACAGCATTTTCCTTTTCCGTTGTCAGGTCGGAATGCAGCTTCTGAATAGTGGTAAAGCAGATATTGATTTCATTTTCGTTCACGCCTTCAAAATTTGTCACCGGAGTAACATTCACTCGCTTTGTGCCGAGCCGGATGTTCTCACTGAAAAGAAACTTGGAAGATAAGGGATTGTTCTTCCGCTTTTCATCAAGCCTGACTGCTTACAGGCATGCCTGTAATCCCGAACCTTTGAGTCTTTCTTTGCCATTTTCACTCCTCAACCACTTTTTCCGTAACTGGTTTTCTCTTCAGCAACCATAGCCTGTTGCGGATGACCTTTGCGTTTAATTTGCACCTGGATCGTCGCGCCAAGAACCTCCGACACACGGCGCAACATGCTAAGAGAATGCCCCTCATAAGAGGGTGATTCCAGCCTGCTGATCTGCTGTTGAGATGTTCCTACCAGTTTTGCCAGCTCTTTTTGAGACAAACCGTATTCCTTTCTTAAAGCAGCGAGCTGCAAGGCGATATCCCATGCTTCACCTGCCTTTTTAAATCGCATTGCAAAATCCGGATCTCTCAACTGGTCTTCAAGATACCTGTCAAAATTTGTTTTCTTTTTCATCATAGATTCCTCTCCAACCAATCACGCTTTCTTTCCAGGGCAATCTTGCGATCCTTTAGGGACATCTTCATTGCCTTATTTCTAATTGCATGAACAGCTATAATCCTCCGGCCGCTCATAAAAAAATAAAGCACTCTTGTATTGAGTTTTCCAACATGTCTCAACTCGAAGAGATCGTCCCCAACAGGCTTTGATAGTGGAGGTCTGTGATATTGCCGGCTTCGAAGTCTGGCAAGACCTGCAATGAGTGCACAGCAAAGTCGTCAGGATCAGATTCCTTAAGACCATTAAGAAACTCCTGCAAAGGGCACCGCCCAGAAATGGTTTCATAAAATTCTATTTCAAATTCCATATTAAGTCAACATCAATATTGATGTATCAATATATCTCCAGATTATTTTTTACCCTTTATCATGCCTGTCCGCCGGTGCACACGCCGGTGATCCTGAACCCATGAATTTTTTGCCATTTAAATTCCTCATTAAATGAATAGCGATGCCCGAGATGTATGGCAGCGGCGCTGCCGCCTATCATTACGCTTCCAGGGAAGAGACCCTGAAAGTTTGCTGCTGCATCCAGGAGCCTTTCCCACCTCTCCCAATATATATTATCGGTCTGCGCCATAAACCTTCTCCAGATACATCCTGAAAAATCTGGGCCAGCCATATACCCTTGAATGAGGTATGGCCTTTCGCACTGCATGCGCAGCAGCGGGATTTTTCCTGACTTCATTGATAAGCGCGCAGATATCTTCTTCCGAGCCACGTTCCCAGATGGAATGTATTACAGCCGAATTCCACTGGCCCTGCTTTATATTTATATGACGATGTTCCATACGATAATCCCCCGTCATCACTTTTGCCATCTTCCTGATTGCCGGCGCCGCGGCAAAACAATCCGCAAATGCCACTGAGAAGGCGCCTTCCAGCGCGGATGCCTCGATCGTGATCGCCATATCGGCGCTCACGATTGTAACGGGCAATTGCTCTATCATGGAGACGGCCTCGTCCGCTTTTTCCCGCCCTCGTTCCCGATATGTATTGTAATATATTTCACCCAGGTTTATCACCGACATATAAGTTTTATAAAAGCTTCATGCGCTAACTCCGGGATTCACCTTTAAAGGTTTAAGCATGAGAATCAATAGTAACCCAAGACCAACAGCCGCGGCGAGTATCAGGAAGGTAATCCGGTAACTTCCCGTCACGTCGAACACTTGCCCGGCCAGGAGCGGTCCTATGGCCCCTCCCGCATGCCCGCTGAACCAGACTATGCCGAAAAGAACACCGTGTGATCTTGTGCCGAACAGGTCCGCTATAAGAAGAGAGTTTAATGTATATAATGCCCCGTGTGCGAAGCCATTAGCCGCGGCAAAAAAGAAAAGCATCCATGCGTTCCGGGCCACCTGGAGCCATATAAAGGCTGATAGAAGCAGGAATGCCGAAATAATTGCCGCTCGTTTGCTTCCTATCTTATCGCTCAATGTGCCCATACAAAACCTGCCGACCATGCTTATCCCGCCGATCGTAGAAAGCACTCCGGCTGCCGTGGTATTTGTCATGCCGAGGTCCAGTGCATGCGGCACGATATGTACAAGAATCGTCATGAGAGAGAATAAAATAGCAAACCATGACATGCACAGAAGCCAGAGCTGTTTAGTGCGAACAGCCGTCTTCAGCGTAACCCCTAGATCCGGTGGAACCAGTATCGATCCGTTAATCTTATCAGTCTCATTATCCGGCATGAGACCCATCCCGTGGGGGTCGCGCTTCAGCACCCCGGAAAAAATCAGCAGTATAATCAACAGAGCTACACCCATAATCATGTACGAGTGGCGCCATCCATAAACGGCGATAAGTGACGTGGCTATAAGTGGTATGAAAAGCTGTCCGAAGCCGGTTCCTACTTTAACGATTCCGGACATCATGCCGCGACGCCTGGTGAACCATCGCGCTATTGTTGAGAGGGTTACAATTTCAACGGGGCTGAATCCTGCTCCGATTACAACGCCATAAAGCAAAAAAAGCTGACACGGTTTCTGTATGAAGGACATTAAAAAATAGCCCATCCCCAGAAAAATACCTGCCGATAAAGTGAGAGATCTAGGCCCGATCATATCGTTTAGACGTCCGGCAAGGATAGTCATAGCCCCCAACATAAGAATAGCGACGGACGAGGCTCCTGATATCATGGCCCTTGACCATCCGAACTCATCCTGGAACTCCTTGAAGAAAACACCATATGTAACAAAGGCACCAATACAGATTGCCTGTATTAAAAAACTCACCGCTACAATATTATAGCCATAGAAATATCTGGTTCGCATTAATCTCCTCTAATCATTAGAAAATCGGAAATCCACATTATTACAAAATCAGCATTTTAACAATGACAAAAGCCATTCCCACATTCACCATTAACTTGAATAAAATTAGTACTGTTGCTGGATTTTGTCCTAAGCCCGGCCACCAGCGAGGTGTCAGATACAAGCGACGCCGCCGGGCGAAAAAAAAGCCCGGATTGAACGATAAGGAAACTTCATCATTCACGAAGGGCCTACAGACCTTTATTTAATGTGGATTCCCCGTTCGAGCCGGGGAATGACAGGTGAAAAGAAAGATTTTGTCATTCTGCGGCATGCCCGCCCTGGCGCGAACTAAAGAGGTACATAGCAATTGTACGGTTATGTATTGAGCAAGGGCTTTAATCAAACCGTTTGTTACGGTCCGGGCCAGGGACCGCA
>JAFGDF010000250.1 GCA_016932235.1 Deltaproteobacteria bacterium
CGGGTTCAGGAACATTAAAAAATCTCAATTGAACAAGTTCAATGCTCCGTTTAAATCCATCTATCCTTATCTTCCCCATATTCCCAGGCCCTTGATATTTATGGCCTGTAGCCCCTCAACTCATGTAATGCCCGATGATTTCCATCAGCTCGTCCATATCGATAGGTTTCGGGATAAACTCATCGGCAAGGGCCGTCTTCCCATCCATATGTGTATAATTGGTCGAAGGGATAGCTTCTCCGACCGCGGTCAGAAGCACTACTACTATATCTTCGTATTTGGGATCTTCTTTCAGCTCTTTACAAAGGACATAGCCGTTTTTTTCAGGCATCATGACGTCAAGGACTATTAAGGCGGGTCTTTCCTCCTTGATCTTCTGCCATGCCTCAACCCCGTCGTAGGCCTTGGCAACACGGTAGTTTTCGCTTTCCAGTTTCATGGAAACCGCTTCCACCAGATCCGGATCGTCATCAACGACCAGTATCAATTTCTTTTCACTCATTACTCTTATACCTCCTCCAGGATGTCGGTCATTATTTTGTGATCATCCATAAACCAAAACTTCATGATCTAATTATAGTTCGGGACGGGGAAAAAGCCCCGATTTTTCAACAATTTCAGGGACTTTATGCTCCCATTCAATGGCCATTATATGAAATCCTCTCACTCCTTCCACCTTTTTCAGGCGATCAATGGTTTCCAGGCAGATCTTTATTCCCTCGGCCGCCTGTTTTTCTTTTGGGACCCCGGATATCCGCTTGACCAGTTCTTCAGGGACATCCATGCCGGGGACCCTGTTTTTCATATATTTTGCCATGCCAGCGGACTTTAGAGGAGTTATCCCGGCCAGGATATGGATCTTTTCATGCAGTCCGCGCTCACGAACACCTTCCATCCATTTTTCAAATTTGTCAACGTTGTAGATGCACTGTGTTTGAATAAAATCCACACCCGCCTTCACCTTTTTTGCGAGTCGAGCCACGCGAAGTTCAAAGGGGTCTGCAAAGGGATTGGCCGCGGCCCCTATGAACATCTTCGGAGGATTCTCAATTTCGTCTCCACCCTGGAATTTTCCTTCATCACGCATCTTCCTTACCATCTGAACGAACTGTATGGAATCGAGGTCATAGACATTTGCGGCCGTCGGGTGATCTCCGAAAACCGGATGGTCTCCGGAAAGACATAACATGGTGTTGATGCCATGGGCATAGGCCCCGAGGATGTCGCTCTGCATCGCCAGACGATTGCGATCCCTTGTTACCATCTGCAGTATCGGGTTCAGTCCGGCCTGCCTGATGAATATGCATGCCGCAAGGCTGGACATCCTTACCACGGCTGTTTGATTGTCAGTAACATTGATCCCGTCAACATAACCTCTTAGTAACTCAATCTTATCCTTTATCTTCTCCGGCGCTGACCCCCTGGGAGGGCCGCATTCGGATGTAACCGCCATATGCCCTGATTCCAATATTTTCTCAAGAACACTTTCAGTTTTCATGATGCCAAATCCTCTCTGATTATCTTACGGGGACCCCCATCCCGGCTTGTGCGCCAGTCTTTGGCAGGGATGATGTCTTCATAGTTTTTCTCAAGCCCGAGGGACTTGAGACGATCCCATATCAGCTGCCAGGCGCAATCCACATCAGGATTTATTTCACACTTCCCTCCGGTTGAACCTCCACATGGCCCGTTGAGAAGACGTTTGGAACATCTCGCGATCGGGCATATTCCTCCGGTGAGGCCCAGCAGGCAGTCGCCGCATCCCTGGCACCTCTCCGCCCATACCCCCTGACGTTCCGACGCCCCCATGAATTTGGTATTAACGGCGGGGAATACCGGGATATCCCTGTAACGCTTCGCGATTTCCTGCACGCCGCAACCGCAGGCCATGGAAAGGACCGCGTCCACCTGATTAATATTCTGGGAAAGCTCTTCCACATATTCAGGGTCGCACTGTCTTTCGAGGACCTTTTCAACTACTTCAAGTATCTTCCCGTTTTTCATAAAGGCCATCTGCAGGGCTGAAGATAGGATTCCCACCTCTTTCCGCCCTCCGGCGGCGCAGACTGTCACACATTCGTTACACCCGACCAGGAGTATACGCTTATAGGGTTTAACGTATGCAATGATCTCCTCCATTGGTTTTCGTTCTGCCGTAATCATTTTTATCGATGCTCCTTTTTTTATCTAAACCGCCTTTTTCAGGCGATTTAAACCTTCTCTGATCGGACTCGGGCCCAATTGCCTTATCTTTTCAGTAAATTCCCCGGCAGTCCGGGCGAATCGTTCACCCATGCCGGCGGACATCATTATCATTTCAAGTCTTTCCCGGCCAATGCCTATTTCATCGAGCAGCTTCTTGATATATGCCGTTCGTCGCAACGCTGTAACATTGCCGTTTTTAAAGTGACAGTCTCCTTCCAGGCATCCTGCCACATATACTCCATCGGCCCCTTTCTCAAATGCCTTCATAATGTGAATCGTATCAACCTTTCCTGAACAGGGCACCCTTATGATCTTTATGTTATGGGGATATTCGAGTCTCATGCTGCCCGCCATGTCGGCTGCTGTATAGGCGCAGTAATGACAGCAAAAAGCCACGATTACAGGTTCGAATTCTTTCATTATATTACCTCTTCAAAAAGCCCGTTGAGTTTGGCCATTACCTGGTCGTCTTCAAAACGCATGATCTGGATGGCCTTGGCCGGGCATTCCGCGGCGCATACTCCACAGCCCTGACATTTCGCCGGGTCTATCTCCGAATAGCCGTCGGCATTTATAAAGGGAACTTCAAAGGGACATGCCCTGACACATATCAGGCACGCGGCGCATTTTTGACTGTCCACCCTGGCGACAGAAGAGGATAGTTGAATAATCTCTTTTGCCAGCATGGTCATTAAACGGCCTGCCGCCGCCTGTGCCTGGCAGATACTCTCTTTTATGGATTTAGGTGAATGTGCGGTGCCCGCTACAAAGAATCCTGGGACCGACATGTCTACGGGACGTAATTTGACATGGTCCTCTAAAAAATATCCGTCTGAGGTGCGTGAGAGGTGAAAGAGGGTCGCGAGATCCTCGGTTGTTTCATCGTCGGAAATAAAACCTGTGCTCAGGGCGAGGCAGTCGGCAAGGACTTCCATATCTCTTGAGACAACCGGATCATGAAAAGATATAATCACCCTGTTTCCCTCGGATCGCACCGAGGGCTTGGTATCTTCATCATATCTGATAAAGATAACTCCCCGTTCCCTGGCCTTTCGAAAATAGTCTTCCTGAAAGCCATAGGTCCGCATGTCCCGGAACAGCACATAGATCCTGACGTCAGGATTCAGATCAAGTATCCTCAGGGCGTTTTTAACGGCCGATTGACAGCATATTCTGGAGCAATTCGGGTTTTCCCGGGTCCTGGATCCTACACATTGAATCATGACGATACGCTTCCATTCCTTAACCCTGTCAGGCTGATCCTCGATAAAGGAGTCAAGGTCCATCTGATTCATCACGGCCTCGTGTTCATCCAGGAGATATTCTTTAGGCCTGTTGGCAAGGGCGCCCGTGCAGATAATCGTGGTGCCGTGCTTGATCTGGCGGTAATACATCCTTGGAGCTATCTGAACACCCGTGGTAAAAAGACCGGGCACGCCGTAATGATCCACTATAATGGAACGTGTCAGGACCTCGATGCGTTCATGTTGAAGCGTCCTCTCAATGAGCTGAAAAACATATTCCCTGACGTCTTTTCCCTCCAGGGTCTTTCTGATATTCATGGCCATCCCGCCCAGGTGGTCCGATCTTTCCAGGAGGAAGACTTTGAAACCCTGGTCGGCAAGGATCAGGGCTGCGTTCATTCCGGTAATGCCGCCTCCGACAACGAGTATATCCCTGTTGATGGGCAGCGTGTGATCCTTTAAAGGATGTGCCAGGACCACGCTCGCGGAGGCCATTCGGAGGAGATCCTTGGCCTTGTTCATCGCCTCTGAAGGTCGGTTGCCGTGTACCCATGTGACCTGATCTCTTATATTGGCGATTTCGATCAGATAGCGGTTTAAACCGGCCCTGCGGACCATGTCCTGAAACAGGTTTTCATGGGTTCTCGGCGAGCATCCTCCTATAACGACTCGATTGAGATTTCTTTCTTCAATAAGGCTTCTTATCCTGTCAAGTGAATCTTTGCTGCAGCCGTATCCCACCTTCATGGACAGGACAACCTGTGGCAGTCTCTCCGCGTATTCCACAAGTTTATCCACGTTGATGACTCCCCCTATGTTGTCGCCGCAGTCGCATATGAAAACGCCCAATCTCGGTTCCTCTCCCTCTACATCCTTCTCGGGCGGATAATCCTCCTCTTTTTCTTCAATCCCCGTCATGTTGATCAGGTTCGCCGAGGCAAGGCATGCGGTGGCGCTGGCCTGGACAATGGTTTCCGGGATGTCCTTCGGCTCTTCAAAGATACCGCATACGTAAATACCCTTTCTCGATGTCTCCACAGGGTGAAAATAGTCTGTTTCTGCAAAGTTATACTGGTTAAGGTCGATCTTCAGTCTCTTCGCGAGCTCTATTAATTCATCCTGGACTTTGAAGCCCGTGGATAGAACGACCATGTCGAAAATTTCGGTTCTCGGCATCCCGGAGGCTTCATCCATATAAGTAATTGAAAGGTCGTCCGTTTCCAGAGGCCCCACGGAGTGAGGCCGGTTTCGTTCGAAACGGATGCCGAAATCATTTTTGGCCCTTTCATAATACAGCTCGTAATCCTTGCCTGAAGCTCTGATATCCATATAGAATATTACGGTCTCAATACTCTCTTGGAATCGTTCCCTTGTAACAATGGCTTCCTTCATGGCATACATGCAGCATACACTGGAGCAGTATGGCATCCCGGGTTCGTTGTTGCTCCTTGAACCGGCGCATTGTATCCAGGCGATCCTGTTTGGATGCTTCCCGTCCGAAGGCCTGGCCAGGATTCCTCCTGTGGGACCGGAAGCGGACAGTATCCTCTCATATTCAAGTCCTGTGACGACATTCGGATATTCGCCGTAACCATAATTGGTCAATAGAGACGGATCAAAGAGTTCCGCTCCGGGTGAAAGGATGATAGCACCCGCCTCAATTTCCATTATTCGCTCTCTGTCGTCGGGTACTATGGCCCCGGCCCCGCAAACCTCGGCAACTTTCTCAATATCATCGCATTTCTCGATATCGATTGAAAAGGCATAGGGTGTGGCCTGGGGATAACGCATACACGTAGGGGCTCGGTGGTCCAGGCCCGGTGTGAAACGAACACATTCGGGAAAATGTTTCAGACACTCGCCGCATGCGGTGCATTTATCAAGGTCAATGAAGCTTGGATGTGTTTTTAAGGTTGCTTTAAATCGGCCCGCATCTCCGGATAATTCGAATAGCTCCGTCCTTGATAGGACCTGTATATGTTGCTCTCGGCTGCTTTCGGCAAGATGGGGGGAAAGGGTACAAAGATCACAATTGTTGGTCGGGAAAGTACGATCCAATTGTGTCATCAAACCACCTATGGAATGGGCCTTGTCAATAAGCACAACATCCCTTCCGGCTTCGGCCAGGTCCAGAGATGCCTTGATGCCGCCGATTCCGGCGCCGATAACGATTACACGGTTAGCAAATCTTTTTTTATCCATTTCCTCCATAGAAACTTATCCTTACTCCTTTATGTACTTTTTTATTTTCCGGGAGATTTTTAGGCTAAACATTACTAAAAGGGGATACAGTGAGATGCCCCTCAAAGGTAAGGCCCACAAAGGTAAGGCCGCTTAATTTCATAGACCGGCATATTCCAGTATAGCCGGCAGCCTGTATTCCCACCCAAGTGTTACGATTAGTGCGCCCTGAGCAATTTCCTTGATGGCTCTGATGGTCTCACCCGCGATCTTGAGGCATTCCTGTTCTCTGTCCGCAGCCTGGCGGATACGCCTGATCATCTGTTCAGAGATGAAAACACCGGGCTCATAGGTAGCCATGTACCTCGCTATCCCGACGGTTTTAAGAAGAAAGACGGTCGGGATAATTGGAATGTTAAGGCCCTTGGCCTTTTCCATAAATGAAAGGAAATGATCCAGGTCAAATACAGGAGGGGTGATTAAAAAGGAGGCGCCCGCCTTGATTTTTTCCTGGGCGAGGACCAGTTCTTTTTCCATGCCTTCATTATCCCTGTAAGGTCCGAGGGTACAGCCGATATTGAACCGGGGACTTCCCTTAAGCTCAAATCCCGCCATATCAACACCGCTCTGGAGTAATTTAGCGGCAGTAATAATCCCTGTTTCATCGATATCGTCAACTGTCTTTGCCTTAACATGGTCACCTGAGGCCATCTCGATTCCCTTGACGACAATTATCGTCTGGACCCCCAGGACATAGGCGGTCAGGAGATCACCCTGAATTGCCATCCTGTTTCTGTCACGACCGTAAACATTGATAACGGGATCTATTCCCTCTCTCTGCATCAAGGCGGCGGCGCCAAGGGCGCTCATCCTCATTACCCCGTTGTCCATATCAGGGACCAGGGCCCCGTCTATCCTGTCCTTAACTTTCCGGGCATTTGTCATCATCTCCGAGATATCAACACCCTTGGGTGTATTCATCTCAGCCAGAACAATAAATTCGCCCGAAGCCAACTTTTCATTTAATCCCATATAGTCACTTTCCCTTCAGGTTTGCCGGAAATCCGTCCACTATCTATCCGGAAACGGTCGATTTCTTCGGCAGACAAGCTGCGCTCAGTCCCAAAACTTCAGTGCGTGTCCCGGTTTCTGGATTGAGCTTTTACCAGTCAGCCATCAGCCGTAAGCTAAACCTTATATTTTAAGTCTTCAGCTGATATAGTGTTTGCTGAAATCTGATAGCACGAATCCAAAATGGTAAGTTTATGGATGAGCACTAATTACGATATTAACCTTCCCGCTAATAAAGGCGGTAGACCTATTACAACGCCGTAACAAAACCTGTATCTAACATGCCGTAGGATTTGAATAAAGCAGAACTATCGGAGATTATTGATGAATCAGATATGGTTTTCGCCTCTCCGAGAAAATTCCTATCCCAAGGCGGGTAAATAACTTACATAAACGCAATATTTATCGTAAACTGAACTTCAAACCTTGTGAAATGCGTCACAATATCATTGTAATATTTTTATGTCAATACCAAGAGTGATAATTATTAATAGAAAATCCATCTTTTTTTTAAATGAATGGATTAATTTTGAAAAAAATTTTGACAAAACATTTGCAAAGGGATATTAACTCATAACCTGTAAAGACCTATTGCATAGCCTGTTATTTTTTTCCAAAATCCAGTCCGGTATCACGGTTCTTTCATTAAAGTAGAGAGGGGTGTTTTCTATGGTCTTCAGGGTATTGCTTTATATTGCCATTGCATTTTTCATATTCGGTCTGATATATCGAATAAATGGATGGTTGACAAGATCCATTGGTTTTTTCTCAGATGAAATCACTCCATCCGGCAGGCTGTCCCACTTTGTAAAAAGCTCCTTTAGGGTCATTTTCAGTCCGCGGATTCTAACCCTCTTGAGGGTTTTTCTGGTCGATGTTATTTTCCAGTGGAAAATCCTGAAAGAGGATTATGTCCGATGGATTATGCACATGTGCATCTACATGGGATTTTTAATGCTCCTTTTGATGCATGCCCTTGGAGAGATTGTCAGTGCCTCCCTATTCAGTGACTACTATTCAACTCTCAATCCCTTCTTTTTCTTAAGAGACCTTTTCGGGATCATTACCATTACCGGCATAGTGATCGCAATCTTCCGCCGGTGGATAATTAAGGCACCCCGTTTCAAGACAAACGGGATGGATATATATGCTATTATAATAGTGGCTTTGATCCTGGCTTCCGGGATCCTTCTGGAAGGACTAAAGATCACTTCTCACTCCGATTTTACACGGATGGTCGAGGAATATTCCGATGTGGATAATGAGGAAGACCTGAAGGCGCTCGAAAACCTGTGGGTAAAAGAATTCGGTCTTGTCTCCCCGCGGGATATGTCAGGTCCTTTTGACGAGGAATTACTGAAGCGGGGCGTGGAAGTCCATGAGATGAATTGCCTGGGCTGTCATTCATCAGCCGTGTGGGCCTTTGCCGGGTACGGGACTGCCAGACTGATAAGACCGGTGGCTTTGGCTATGGATCGGTCGAAATTTGTGGGGATACTGTACATTCTCCATGTCCTGGCATGTTTTTTCGGTCTTGCCTATCTCCCTTTCAGCAAGATGTTTCACATCATCTCCACACCCGTTTGTCTCCTTGTAAACGCGGTTATGGACGGAAAAACAGCGAACCCGTCAAATATTGCGACAAAGCAGATGATCGAGGTGGATGCCTGTACTCACTGCGGGACGTGCAGCCGTTACTGTTCCGCTATAATGGCCTATGAGTCCATTGGAAATGATTATATCCTCCCTTCGGAGAAGATGAGTTTTTTGAAGAAAATGGCGGCCGGCAGGGAGTTGGATAGGGAGAGTATCAGGGCCATCCAGGAGGGCGTGTATCTTTGCACCAATTGTGACAGGTGTACGGTGGTATGCCCTTCAGGTATTAATTTAAAAGAACTCTGGGTAAGCGTGAGAGAGAACCTTATACAGAGAGGAATTCCCGAGCCCCTTATCCTGTCGCCGCTTTCTTTTGTAAGAGGGCTTAATCAAAAAGACTTTTCAGAGAAAGTGTATGCAGGCCCGATTGAAAAGGCAAGGAGCAGTGTTTCCGGCTCCTTTGCTTCATTGATGGATGCAAAAAAAGCGATTTCCCTTCCTGTGACGGATGGGCACGTTTCGGGTTACGAGGTTCGGGATAAAACCTTTTCACACTGTTTTGGTTGTCAAAACTGCACGACTGTCTGTCCCGTAGTGGGCCGGTATGAAGAACCTCAGGCGGCCTTAGGCCTTCTTCCCCATCAGATTATGTGCTGTCTCGGTCTCGGCCTTGATGTAATGGCCTCTGGTCCCGGTATGATCTGGGAGTGTGTCACCTGTTATCAATGTCAGGAACATTGCCCGCAAGAGGTAAAGGTGACCGATATCCTCTATGATCTGAAAAATAAGGCTGTCGGGAATATGGAAAAACATTTCGCAACAGGCGAATAAGGAAATGTGATGAAGATGAAATACTCCATTTTTATTGGTTGTCAGATACCTGCCAGGGTCCCTCAATACGAGAGGGCCGTCAGGGCCGTATTTAATAAGTTAAATGTTGATCTCATTGATAACCGCCGGTTTAACTGCTGTGGTTATCCGATGCGAAACAGGGACCCCCTGGCCTTTCTCCTGTCGTCAGTCAGGAATCTGGCCCTGGCTGAGAGATCCGGTGATAAAATGATGGTCCTTTGTCAGTGCTGTTTCGGCAGTCTGAAAAAGGCCGCAAACATTATGCAGGAAAAGGGCGCTCTCCAGGATAAGGTTAATGAGATCCTGAAAAAAGAGCGACTTTCATATACCGGCAGGGTCGAGGTCTATCACCTCCTTTCTGTTCTTTATCATGATGTCGGCATCAAGAGACTCAAAGAAGAAATAGAAAGGCCTTTTAACGGAGATCTCAAAATCGCCGCCCATTACGGGTGCCACGCATTAAGGCCCAGCAAGGTCACCATGTTCGATGATCCGGTTGAGCCGAGGATATTCGACGAGATGGTCGAGATAACCGGCGCGCGAAGCCCTGACTGGACGCAAAAGCTGGAATGTTGCGGAGCCCCGGCCATGGGAATAAATAATGACCTGTCCATATCCCTTATGAAGAAGAAACTTGAAAGCGCAAAGGATGCGGGTGCGGACTATATATGCACCGCATGTCCCTACTGTCAGATGCAGTTTGACATCACACAGCAGATGGTTGTTTCAGGAAAGGTCGGCCAGGATCGACTGGCTTCCATTCTTTATCCACAGCTCCTGGGTTTGAGCATGGGTATAGATGATGAAAAATTGGGAATTCATATGAATCGGATCGATATAGGAACTGTTCGATCCTATTTGAAAAAAGAGGTGTAGAACGTGTCAAAAGAGAAAATAGGCGCAGTGATGGTGGTAGGAGGCGGAATAACTGGAATGCAGGCGGCATTGGATCTTGCGGACTCCGGTTACTACGTGTACCTGGTCGAAAGATCAAGTTCCATCGGGGGAATGATGTCTCAGCTGGACAAGACCTTTCCCACCAATGACTGTGCAATGTGAATTATCTCACCGAAACTGGTCGAGGTCGGCCGGCATATAAATATAGAACTTTTAACCCTGTCGGAAGTCAC
>JAFGDF010000251.1 GCA_016932235.1 Deltaproteobacteria bacterium
ATTCTATCCGCTTGATCTATCAAGCGCAACGAGGTTTTTCTTTTTTTTGATGGTGAATCGGGGGCAATATTTCAGGCCGGATGAAATAAAGAAGGGAACAGGGATAATATCAAACAGTTCTTTTGAAAGACACTTTCAGGATGAATTTGAATATGAATTAAAGATACATGAAAAGAGGAATGAGATCAGAAAAAAGAATAAAGGTGATAAACAAGTGATAAACTTTAGGCCAGAAAAAAATAAAGCTATACTGGGTTAACATAGCTTTAAATTAATCTAAATTCGTTAAATATGGTGCCGAAGGCGGGACTTGAACTCGCCTTCGGCTTCTAACCTACCGAATTAACTACAAAAAACATGCCTTAAAAACTCCAGCACCGAAAATGCACCATATAACCGACTGGAGACTACCTTTAAATGATTCCACATCATCTATCTATCCCGGACAGCACGGGAGTTGTTTTTTTCATCTCCGATCCCGCCCTTCCCCGGATAATGGATACGGACCAAAGGTCTATTAACGTCTCCTTGAGAGCGGGTCCTTCGCCGGGCTTTTTCCCACACGGTTTCCCGCACCCCGGGCCTCCCCCGCTTATGAGTTTTATATTTCTTAATAAAAATAGAAATTTCCTCTTTCCCCTGGTGATCCCCTATGAGCGAAGATCCCAGGGATAATCAACCCGTATCAACCGGGGACCATGAGCGGGATATCCGCGGGATGGTGGAGGAGACCGCGAAGGATCTCGAGTCAGAGGTCAGGGCAAAAGATAAAAAAGATCCTGCGGATGATAAAAGCTATCCGGAGTTCACCTTTGAGGACCTTAAGAGGGCCTATTACCTGAACGAGTACGGAGACGCCGACATAGCAGTAACCCTTTTCAAGAACAGGTTTGTAAGGGACAACTCAACAGGGGATTTCTTCCGCTTTATTGACCACAGATGGCATCGGTGCCTTAACAGGGAGCAAGAGGCGGAGTTCCGGGAGGTGGCTGAAGTATACAGCAGGGAGGCAGTGAAGTGCACTGTCCGTGCAAAAGAGGCAGAGAAGGAGAAAGACAAAGCTGAAGAAAAGCATCAGAACAGATGGCAGGGTAATTTCAACGCGAGGGCAAAGGCATTGAGGGGTAACAGCAGGATGAGGAACGTATTAAACCTCGCCACAGCCGGCGAGGGCTCTCTGGGCACAAGCGGAGAGGGATGGAACCCCGATTACCGTCTTCTGCCTGTCGCGAACGGTGTCATAGACCTTGAGACCGGGAAGTTAAGGAAAGGCCATTACAGCGACTGGTTCTCCCACGGAAGCCCGATAGAGTATAAGGGATATCACTATAACGGTGAGTTCGTGCCCGATTTTTTCGGAAAACTCCTCTGCGGCAACGAGACATTGTCTGATTACATGGAATACCTCTTCGGCTTCGGATGCACAGGCATCCAGACAAAGGATTTCTTTGTCGCCTACGGCCCCCTTGGAGATAACGGCAAATCCGTTCTGTTTGACTGGGTGAGCCGTGTGCTTGGAGGTTTCGCGGCTGCCATACCGGTTGAGATGATATACGAGGACCGCTTCGGCCGGGATCCTGATAAACCAAGCCCCCAGATCCTCAGGTTAAGGGGTCTCAGACTTGCCATCATGTCGGAACCGGAGAGCAATAAAAGACTATCTCCCGCAAAGGTAAAGTACCTTACAAGCGGCACTGATAAGATAGGGGGGCGTAATTTAAATGAGAAGGAGCTTGTATCTTTCTGGCCCACCCATACCCTTGTCATGCACGGCAACGAGATCCCCAGGGTGACAGGCCATCAGAGCCCCTTTTACAACAGGCTGAAGCTTTTGCCCTTCAGAGCCCGCTTTGTCAGGAATAATGAAGAGGTGGATGAGAGGAACCATGTCTATAAACTGATCCCCAGGGCTGAGATAGACAGCCTTCTGAAGGAGCATGACTGTGAGCTGTTATCCTTCCTTGTCAGGTGCGCCCGCAAGGCCCTTGAGCTGGGAGACATGCCTCCTGCCCCTGATATCGTATTAAAGGAGACAAAGGCATTCCGTGACGAAGAGGACCTGGTGGGAAGGTATCTCAGGCAGTGCACCGATAAGGAGCCACACTCCGAAGAGCAGGCGAAGGATATATACCGTAGCTTCTGCTATTTCTGCAGGGAGGAGCTGGGGTTATCCATAAAGCAGACACCCAGCCAGAAGTCAATAGCGGCTGATCTGAGGGCTCAGCCTCACATAGAGAGGATAGAAGGCAGGACGGTTGTTTACGCGGGCATTGAGATTAAGAAGGAGTGGATACCCCCTGACGACTGGAAGTGAAGGTCCGCGACCTTTTGCGACCTTTGGCGAGGGTTTGATTGAAAAGGTCGCAGGGGATAACCCCCTGAAATAATATTAAAAAAGATGGTCATTGCGACCATTGCACCCTTATGTGAATTATCCGTAGGTTTCTCTCTTATATATTCTATTATTCTCTTTATTTAGTAACAAAAGGTCGCAAGGGTGAATAACAAAGAGAAAGGGAAGTATTAACGGGATGTTACAACTTGCGATGATTTTTTAAAAAGGTCGCTGAAGGTCGCATATGGGAATGGCGCTTGAATGGATGGGTATTGAAGGATGCAGGGCGCTTGCCCTTGAGACCCTGGAGGGCGCAAGGGAGCGTAACGGGGAGATATGGGCGCACTGCCCATGGCATATGGAAAAGACACCCGGGAACGCGTTCTCATATAACTACAGGAAGGATTTAGCCAAATGCCACTCATGCGGGGAATCCGGGGACCTTATATCGGTGTGGTGCGCATGCAACTCATATCCTGAAAAGGAGGGATTTATTGAGTTTAAGAGGAGCTACGCAAAAGACGCATCATTTGTCAGGCCTCCGAAGATGGAAAAGGACATTAATGTCAGGAAAAAGGAGAAGACAAGGGATATGCCGGAGGCCCCGGCGAAGTGGGTCGAAAGGGCTGGATCTTTTGTGATGCACAGTTTTGAAAGGCTGATGGGATCTGACAGGGCTCTTGAGGAGCTTGAGAGGAGATGGGGCATACGCAAGGACACGGTCCTTGACTGGGGCATAGGCATGAATGACAGGGACAAATGGGTGCCTGTCACATCCTGGGGATTACCCTATGAGGAGAAAGAGGGGAAGGAAAAGAAGATATGGCTCCCGAAGGGACTTGTGATTCCCTGCCTTGTGGGAGATGAGTTCGAGGTCAGGAAGATCAAGATCCGGAGGAGTGTTGAGGAGACCGGCTGGGGTGAGAAGAGGAAGTACCAGGAGGTGCAGGGAGGGGAGAACTGGAGATTTCACTGCTACGCAAGGAAGAGATTTAACCCGAAGATTGTGGCTGTGATCGAGACTGAGAGGGACGCGGTGGTTACCTATCAGTTATGCGATGGTTCCCTGGGTGTGGCTGCCGGCGGGGGGGCGGCGAAAAGACCATGTGATCCGGAGGTGATGAGGCTGATCAGGGGGGCGGAGGTTCTTCTTGTTTCCCTGGATACGGATTATCCCGGAGCAAGGAACGCGGTGGATTACTGGCTTGAGGAATTCGGGTACGCGATACACTGGCCCGTGCCTAAAGAATACGGGAAGGATATCGGCGAGGCATGGAAAAACGGGCTTGATATCCATGAATGGGTAATGGCGGGGGTGCCGGAGTATTTAAGAAATAAGAAAAGAATATCCGTAACCGGGAAAGAAAAGGGGTGATTCTATGTCATTCACGGGGGCCATAAACGCTGAGACAAGGAGGTGGCTGGGGAACGTGGCCAAAGTTTTCACGGATAAGAAAATAGTTATCGGCTGCTCAGGCAATTTCACATGCGAGCAGATAATCACCAGGTACTCCGAACCTTCACATATATGGGGAAACGACGTTAGCCTTTACACCTCGGCCCTGGGCGCGTTCCTTACAGGAGATGAGTTTTATCTTGATATCAGGGATGAGAGGATATGTTTTGTGAGGGATTGTGTTCAATCCACAGAGGACAGGGCGGCCACGATACTTCTCTTAAGCGAGGCCCTCGGTTATGAGAAGGAGAAAAACCCATATCAGACACGGATGTGGAACCATTACCGCAATAATTTCGGATCACTCCATAAGAAGACAATTGAGAAGCTTCACCGGTATAAAGAAAACATCAGGCTTGACAGATATACCTCAAAGGATATCGGGGATCTCCTGAAAGAGATTCCTCCCGATTCAGCGGTAATAGCGTTTCTTCCAACCTACGCGGGCGGATACGAGAAGCTGTACAAAAGGATGGAGGAGCTTTTTCTCTGGGATAAGCCCCGGTATGAGCTGATAGACGATGAAAGAAAGATGGATATCATTGGATCGCTCAGGAGTTTCCAGTACCTCTATATAGACGACACAAGGATTGAGGACATGCCCGTTGCCGCCGTAATAGAGAAAAGGGGATTCAGGTCCGTCTATATATACAGCAATATGGAGTTTGGGAAAAAGGCATTTATACGGAATAAGACAGGATTTGAGAGGAGCAGTTTTGAGAGGCTCAATGACTCTCACGAGATAACGGAAAAATCCAGGCTCCTTATTAAACCGACCACAAATAACATAATAAACTATTTCCGGAACCTGTACCTGAAGAAAGGCATCGAGTACGTGAACGGAGATACATGCTTCCTGGTGTTTGTGGATAAGAAGCTGTTCGGATTTCTCATATTCAGCCTGAACAGGTTCAACACGTCTGATATATATCTCCTATCGGACTTTGTAATCACGATATCAAGATATAAACGGCTATCAAAGCTCCTTTTGCTGGTATCCCTGAGCGACCGGATCAGGGAGCATCTTGAACGTAAATACCTAAAGAAAATATCCACGATCCTCACCACCGTATTCACGGACAAGCCTGTTTCCATGAAGTACAGGGGGATCTATAAGCTGCACAGCAGGAAGGAGAACAGGCTTAATTACATTGGTGAAGCCGGCGCCATTAAACTGGAGGAGGTAATACCCTTATGGCTCAAAAAGTACGAAAAGAAGAAAGCATAGGATCCATTCTTGAGAAGCTGAACAAAGAGCTTGAGGGCATGCCCTACAGGCTGGATCTTGTGGACCCGAAGATACTGAAGACAGCACAGAAGAACGCGAGGTACATGAAGTCGGAGACATTCAGGAGGCTTGTGGGCAATATCAGGGAGGACGGTAATCTGTCATCCCTGCCCTTCTGCTTTAAGGACTCGGAAGGGGTTTATCATATCCTCTCCGGCAATCACAGGATACAGGCGGCAATAGAAGCCGGGGTGGAAAAGGTGCTGATCCTGTATAGCGAGGACATTACCAGAGATAAACAGCTCGGCATACAGTTGAGCCATAACGCCATAGAAGGGGAGGATGACCTCGCTATCCTCAAGGAGATATGGGAGCAGATAGAGGATATAGATCTCAGGATATACGCCGGTCTTGATTCAGTCACATTAGAGCAGCTCGATAAGATCAGTTTCGAGGCGATCACGGAGCAGAGGCTTGAGTACAGGTCCGTGTCGTTTCTGTTTCTCCCGGAGGAGATAGAAAAGGCTGAGGAAGTCTTTGAAAGGATCAATAACCTCTTCGGGAAGGAGGATGTCCATATCGTCTCCCTTGAGAAGTGGGAGAAGTTCTTTGAGCTGATATCCGGGATCAAGACTGACTGCAATCTCAAGAACTCCGCCGCCGCTTTCAGCCGTATGCTGGATCTCGCTGAAAGCAGGATGGATACTGCTGCAAATGAGTAAAACCTGATGGACGAAGAAAACGGGAAATCAAACAAACTTGACGACCTCCTAAACGTGCTTGGCACTGCAAAGAAGGTCCAGCTCAGGCAGGCCCTGGAGGACCTGAGAGAAGGGAAAGAACTCTCTTCCTCACAGCTGAGGCTCATAGAGGATTACGAGGCGGAGCTTAAACAGAGCAAGGAGAACGAAGAGGAGTCCTCCGCTCCTGACAGGGTATTCGCAAACCTCACCCATGTGTACAAGTATCTTGATGAGAACGGATGGAAGGTATCACAGGCAACCGTTTACAAGCACGCCAGGGAGGGCAGGATAAAGCCCGATCACCGGCACAAGTACACCCTAAAGGATGTCAGGTTCTACGCGGAGTCCTTTCTGCATAAAAAAGACACCACCCAGTCCCTGAAAGACGAAGAGCTCCAGAGGAACAAGCTCAAGGAGGAGATCAGGCTCAAAAAGATACAGAACGAGAGGGAGTTCCTGAAGCTGATGCATGAGAAAAAGCTCTATATCTTCAGGAGCGACTGACTGGCCGAGATAGTCGCCCGTGGGGCGGCGTTTGACGCGAAGAGAAAATTCTCCATACAGGCCGAGGCGGGAGAAAGGGTTTCGCTTGTGAACGGGGACCCTGAAAAGGTCGGGGACCTCATAAAGTTCGATATGGAGCGCCATGAGGAGATGATGAACGAGTTCGCGACATTAAAAGAGTTCCATATAATATTTGAAGAAGATGAAGACAACTGAAACCATCAGGATCAATAAAAGCCTCCCCTGGGTCCCCGGGTTCATAAGGGATTTTTCCGGAGACTATAAGATATCCTTTGTCCATTCCGAACCTGAAAGGAGGACATACAGGAGGAGGAAGAGGATACCGGTGAGCAGTTGGGCCGAGAGGCACAGGATAGTCACAATGGGGCCACTTGAGGGATCGCGGTATAAAAAGGAAACAGTCCCCTATACCGCGGGCATAATGGACGCGAGCTTCTTTCCTTCGGTGCAGGAGATAGTCATATGCGCCGCGGACCAGGTGGGAAAGAGCTTTATCGTGGATACGTGCATAGGATACGCCATAGACAGGGACTCAGGCCCATGTCTTTATGTGTATCCCAATGAAGACACGGCCGGAGAGAACTCCCGGGACAGGATACAGACCATGATAACAAAAAGCCCGAGATTAAGGAGCTATATGACCGGAAATACGGATGACATGGCCGTAAACAGGATAAAGCTTGCGCATATGCAGATATACATGGCGTGGGCGCACTCGGCAATAAAACTCGCGAATAAATCCATCAGGTACACCGTATTCGATGAGACGGACAAATACCCGGAGACAGCGGGCAAGAGGGAGGCGGACCCCATATCAAAGGGGGAGAAAAGGGGGAGGACGTACAGGTACGGAAGAAAGGTATGGAAGGTGAGCACGCCCACAGTGGAAAAAGGGCCTATATGGTCGGAGCTGAACTCCTGCCAGGTAATATTCGATTACCATGTGTGCTGCCCTGAATGCAAAAATATGCAGTCAATGGAGTTTGAGAATATAAAGTGGCCGGAGGGTGAAAGGGATCCTGAGAAGGTGGAGTATGAGAACTTGGCATACTATGTGTGCCCTCATTGCGGATCTGTCTGGTCGGACCTGAAAAGGGACGCCGCGGTTAAGATGGGGGAATGGGTGTCCAGGGATGACAAAACAGGGCTTTTCAGGTACCTGAACAGACACAGGCCCAAGAAGATAGGGTTCCACCTCCCCTCCTGGGTGAGCAGGTTTGTGGGCATCTCCGAAGTCGCGGCGGCATTCCTGAAAGGGCTTGCGGACAAAAACAAGCTGAAGGATTTCCTGAACAGCCACAAGGCGGAACCCTGGAAGGATTACACGCAGGAGAGGGAGGAAAACCGGATATTGCTTCTTAGGGACGACAGGCCGAGGGGGATTGTGCCCGGAGGAGGGATTGTATCATGCCTCCTTGCCGGAGTGGACACTCAGGATGACGGGTTCTGGTACGAGATAGGCGCCTTCGGCTGGGGGATGGATCTTGAGTCATGGCAGGTAAGGGAGGGGTATGTCACCACCTTCAGCGCCCTTGAGAAGGTGCTTTTTGAAGATGTATACATGGATGCGGACGAAAACAGGTACGTGGTTCACCTGGTTATACAGGACGCCATGGGCCACAGGACCTCTGAGGTGTATGATTTTACCAGAAGGCACAGGGGGATTGTCATCCCTTCCCAGGGAGTGGACACCTACAGGATGACCCAGCCTCACAAATGGAGCAACCAGGAGTTCTATCCGGGCACAAACAAGCCCATACCCGGTGGTGTGAAGCTCTTAAGGTTTGATGTAAACTATTACAAGAACATCCTGGCCGGCAAGCTTGAGATACACCCTGATGATCCCGGCACCTGGCATCTTCACAGAGAGACCACGGAAGAATGGGCAAGGCATCTATGCGCGGAGTTCATCAATGAAAGGGGTATGTGGGAGTGCCCGGAAGGAAGGCCGAACCACGGGTGGGACTGCAGTGTTCTCAGGATACTCGCCGCCGATATCCTGGGGGTGAGATTCTGGAAAAATACGGCAATAAAGGACGCTGAAGGGGCGGGCATCGTGAAGACCGTAAAATCGAAGTTCATGAGCTGATATGGAAAAGATACCCAGGGACAGAAAGGTGTTCAGGACCGCCCAGGCGATCATGGAGGCCTATGACATGTCAAGGGCCATGTTCTATCATTTTGTGTCCCTTGGCATGCCGGTGAGGATGGAGAAGGGATGCTTCTGGGCTCATAAGGATAATATAGATGACTGGTTTAAGGATTTTACTGCCTATTCGGTGACTGAGATCCCTGAAGGAGTTGAATAAATAAAGCGATCCTGATCTAAATTAGAGCTTTTAGATCAAAACAAAAACCATGCCATAAAATTAAGCTTAATTTAACTCAATATATATGCCGATAAAGCGTAACATGATAATATCATTAAGAATAATGAATTGCGTATCTTAACGGTATGAGCATTTCAGGATCATACCCTTACTTTAATACCTACCCTTGACCGTGCCTATCTGTCAAAATCCATGCCAAACAGGATGTTTTGATTGTGTATTTAAAGTTATTTTCAAGAGTATTTATTTGTTATTTATATGCTATTTTACTTGACATTTAGAGTATATTTAACTAAGATTAACATAATGGAAATAAGTTAAATTGAAAGGAGGTGAGTTTATGGAATGCCCGTCATGTTCAAGGAAAAAGGGAATCAGGGTGATCAGGAATCTTGTTAATGAGTGCCCGAAGTGCGGCTGTATATTCGGGAGCTGCTACCTGGGAGAGTCATATAATTATGTGTTGCCCTACTGGGTAAAAACGGAGGTGCCGGAGGATCATATCAGGCCTTTTGATTTTACCTGTATCGGATCTGAAGGGATCACGAGGCGTCACGGGTGGTTTGATCCGGAGACAAAGAGGATAGTCCAGGTTGGATAATAAGGAGGTGATGGGATGGCAAGCCTGAAAGATTGGAGAATCGACATGGAAAAAATGGATGGCGAAAAGATCATATCCATTATCAGCGCCCTTGATGAACTGCGGGACTGGGAGATGTTTTACGGGCAGTTCAGGGATACGAGGATCTTTGATCTTAAACGGGATCTTGAAGAATCATTAAAACGGAAAGGAGGTTATGGAACACAGGAAATCGAGTGCCCTGAATGCGGTCATGATGAGGTCAATACCGCAATCTGGGGAGGAGGGGTAACCAGGGACGGGATAAACATAAGGGCGGTCGATATCAATATTGACGACGATTGCGAGGACGCGAGGTGTACGGCGTGCGGATATGAGGCCCATTATTTAGATTTTTTGATCAAAACGTAATCACAAAAAAGAAAGGAGAAAAAACCATGAACTATCAGGAAATCGAGCTAACCAGAATAACCCCGAACCCTCACAATCCCCGGGAGAGATTCGAGGGGGTGAAATTTGACGAGTTAGTAAAATCAATAAAGGAAAAAGGAGTGATACAGCCGATCGTTGTAAGGCCGACAGGAGAATGCTTTGAACTTGTAGCCGGTGAGCGAAGGTTTACGGCCCTGAAAAAGGTGTCTGAATCAAACGGCGGGATTGAAAACCACAAGATACCTGCCATAGTAAGGGAATTAACGGATGATGAGGCATTTGACCTGATGACAATCGAAAACCTCCAGCGTGAGGATCTCACTGAGCTGGAGGAGGCAAGGAGCTTCAAGGCATATCTCGACAGGAAGGGAGAGGAATCAATAGCGGATCTGTCTGAAAGGACAGGGATAAAACAGCAGTACATAAGGAGAAGGGTTTCCGTTCTTTCACTGCCTGATAAAATTCTTAAGTCATGGAGCAGCGGAAAGGTCACATACGGCCATCTTGAACAGCTCTGCAGGCTGAAGGGTAAAGATATTATGGGGTTTTATCAATCCCTGTTTCAGTACACGGACGGGACAGCACAGCCCGTGAAGTGGCTCAGGGAAAGGATAGACAATATATCCCCTTCCCTGAAGGCGGCCATGTTCAGCACGGATGAGTGCGATAAATGCAATATGAACTCTACCGTTCAGAAAAGCCTGTTCGGTTATGACATGGAAAAGGCGAGGTGCCAGGACCCGAAATGCTTTAAGCAAAGACAGAATAACTGGCTTATTAAAAACTGGAAGAAGACGAAATACCGGAAGCGGTTCGGCACGAACGGATTCAGGTTTTATGAGGATACGGGCTATCAGTTTGAATCGTTCTGGAGCAGCAAACCGAAACAATGCTCGGACTGTGAAAAGTTTGTCACCATAATAGACCTCTCCGGAGACATCCACAGGGAAAGGGCGTGTGTCGGAAAGGATCCGGCATGTTTTAATAAGGCAACCAGGCCGGAGCCGGAGAAAAAGGTAAAAGGTGAGGAAAAAACCGGCCCCAGGGTGGCATGGCACGGGGAGCACTTCAGGGAAAGATTCCTGGAGGAGCAGCTGCCCGTGAGGTTCCAGGAAATAGGCCATGACGATGTTAAAGCCGCCCGGTTCAGCCTAATGGCATTGCTTGATTCAAACAGCGATCTGCACGGATGGTTTGCGGTCGGGCACAATATAAGGGACGCGAAGGAGAAGGCTGAAAAATCCCCTGAAGAGCTTTCATGGTTTCGTATCTCTCCCGAAGAAGTGGCGGAGATAATCTTCAAAATGGATATCGAGGATGTCCGGAAGGAGCTGAAGGAGGCGTCTCTCATGGTAATCAGGCAGTCACGGTTCGGAGCAAGAGGCAGAATGCTTGTCGCGGAGCATGTAGGGGTTGACATCAAGAAAGAATGGGCGATCACTGAGGAATACCTCAATAAAAAGACCATAAAGGAAATGCTCAAAATGGGAGAGGATCTTGAGATATTCAAGGATAAGAAGGCCCAGACATTCCTTTATGAAACATTGCTTAAAAAGAGGGGGAGTTTTCAGTCATGCAAGAAAGCGGAACTCAAGAGGGTTTTCCTGGAATCGGGAGTCGATCTGAAGGGCAAGGTACCGGAAGAAATCTTAAACTACTAAGGAACTGAAATGCTTTATTCAATAGGCTACCAGAAATTAAGTATAGAACGATTTATTACGGAACTCAGCCGGAGGGATATCAACTACCTGGTTGACGTGAGATCAAAACCTGTCAGCAGAAAGGTCGGATTTTCCCGCGGACCCCTGGTAAGGATACTTGAAAGGGAAAATATCATCTACCGATGGAAGGGTGATGTCCTGGGAGGGTTTTCACAAATATCAGAGGGAGAAATTATCTCACTTGCAAAGTGGCAGGAGGATAAAATCGCCTGCATGCTTTGCATGGAGGCGGATTACAAACAGTGTCACAGATATTATGAAATCGCAAAACGATTGGAAAAGTACGGGGTAACAGTCAACCACATCAAAGGAGAATAAAAAATGGAGGAGCATATGAAAAGAAAGAAAAAGGAAAAGGCAAAGGTCGTTGATATTGGGGAGTATCAAGGGACCTTTGCCTTTGACCCTCAGAGAGAAGGGTAATTATATGAATATTACAACAGTATACGATGAAAAATCAACCATAAATTTCGACATGATTTTTCCCAATCCGGACCAGCCTAGAAAGGTATTTAACGAAGACAGGCTCCGGGAGCTTGCGGATTCCATTCTAAGGCACGGCCTGATGGAGCCCATTATCGTGACAAGGAGGGAAACAGGCTTCATGATCGTAGCCGGCGAGAGGAGGTACAGGGCATGTGTAATTGCCGGATTAACGGATATCCCTGTAAGGATAATCGAGGCGGATGAAAGGAAAGTGGCGGAACTGGCGCTCCTTGAGAACCTTCAGAGGGAGGACCTGAATATCCTGGAGGAGGCAAATGCCTATAAGGAGCTCATGGAGTTCGGGATGACCATGGAGGAGGTGGCAAACGCGATGGGCTTCAAGCAGGTATGGAGGATACAGGAGAGGCTGAATCTCCTCAAGCTGGATCCTATTTATCAGGAATGCACTCTTAAAAACATAATATCCCCTTCACAGGCCCAGGAGCTCAGCAGGCTGTCTATTCAGGGACAGAGGATCCTTTTCAAACAGATCAAGGATGGAAAGGCGGACACCTACAATAAGCTGAGAGCGCTTGCGAATGCCATTATCTACAAGGAAGAGCACGGGGAGCAGGATTCATTCATACAGACACCGACTAAAGAGGAAATACAGGCAAAGAGGAAGTATGACCGGATGCTGGACGGCCTGGTCAGCTTCATACAGAAATCATTTGATAAGGAAGACCTGACAGTGCTTGAAAGGGTTGTCAGCTCCTCCCTGCAGGTGAATATACAGAAGATAGACATGATCATGGATAATCTTAAAAAGATCAAAATGGCAATGCTCCGGTCGGAGAGCGCCGGGGAGATAAGGAGGTTTGGAAATGCCGGGAATTATAATTAAATTGGGAGATGTGAGAAAGAACCCCTTATTACCTGTTGGCACGAGGGTAAGTTATGGGGATATGGCCAATCCGAGACAGGAAGCGGTTGTGGTTTCGGAAGAAGTGGGCAAATACCGGTACGGGCAGAGGTGTATATTTGTAGAGGATTATCATGAAAGCGATGTCAATAAAGCTGACATAGAAGGCCCCGGAGGATGGAGGCTTGAGCAGGGTATGGCAACTAAAGAAGAAATCGAGGATCTTAAACTGAAGGCGGAGGAAGCGAAGAACAGGAGGTTTGAAGAAAGGAAAAGCAAAGAGGAGCAAAGAAAGCAGTTCAGGGAGAAAGGCAAGGCCCTGATAGAGGCTAAAAAACCGGATTGGGCTAAGGCGGTGATAATGGCAATCCATGAGGTGGATGAGAGCGACCCCATGACGGATTATTTTGGGTCCAGGCATGACAGGAGTATCCTGCTTGCATGGAGCAGGCACACGAGGGATCTGTTTCCGGAGATGAGGAAGGCGGCCCTTAACTGTGATGTCCCAGAAGTCCGGTCCCTGGCGGATGCACCAAAAGAAGCGGAGCACAGGGAAAAATGGAGTATGGGAGGCGGATACTATCTCAAGGACGGATTCAGGTATAATACAGGGTGGAAGATCAATAAGCGGGGCCTTTCCTGGGGAATGGATGAGATATATGAGACAGCTGGTAAAGATGGAGGTTATCAGATACCGGATACCGGGATTGTCAAAAAAGAGTCATCCGTATCCGGATCAGGAACAAAAATTGAATCTCCCGCAATAGGAGAATATAAGGGCCATGCAATTATAACGATCCCAATGAACGGAAAGGGCTTCTCGTTCGGGATGACTAAGGCTAAGGCAATACTTGAGCATGTGGAGGATATAAGGAGGTTTGTGGAGACAAGTTAATCACTGAGATAATCCGGGAAGCATAAGCCCTGCTTTTATGTGGGGCTTTTTTATGACCGGATCAAAATAAATATTTATTTCTTGACAGGATAAATACATGGAAGTACTCTAATAATTAAGGGGGTTCCCGCCATATTATACTGACATTGTCATCTCAGGAAGTGAAATGTCACTCACCAAAGATCATATCATAGATAATATTTGCGCTAACTGCGGTGTCTCAAGGAAGATATCATCGGAACATTTTGAGAGTGTCCTGGAATTGATTAAGAAGAGCCTCGTATCAGGGGAAGATGTGCTGATTACAGGTTTCGGGAAATTTTGTGTGAAAGACAAAGGCGCCAGGAGGGGGAGAAATCCTGCCACGGGCGATGATTTGATCCTGGATGCCAGAAGAGTAGTCACATTCCAGTGCTCGTCGGTGCTGAGATATAAGATGAATGGTAAAGATCGAGCTTAGCTTTGTAATAGAGGGGGTTTTCGAATCCGGATTGGCTTTCAGGAATAATATAAAATATGATGTCATGTGCTTTAAAGTGAAAGATCATCTGAGCTGGTCTATAGTACAGAATATCTGAAGAATCGTTGAATTACTGCTTATTCAAATATGATGCAAGTAAACTTGAAAATTCCTGTTATTATGAAAGGTGAGGATTCATTTTTGAAATAATGAATTGACCAATTTTCAAGTATTGTGATGCCAGTCGTAATAAAATGATCGCTTCTCTCGTTCAACCTTTTGTGCGAGCTGTTACGTATATTGACAAAGGCCGAAAACAGCACTCAGGAGCCTAAAATGCCCGACAAACCAACAATCGAAAAGGCATCTGAATCAGAATACATTAACGGCGTTCTCCAGAAACTCTCCAACGAAACCCATAAAAAAATCATAAAGGCGTATAAGGGCGAGGATCCAGTCGGTTCAATGGAATCCAAATTGGGCGAAATAGTCATGGCGATAGTGAACAGTGAAGATTAAAAGCATTACCATACAGGGATTTAGGGGGTTCAATAAAAAGCAGATAATAGACCTGCATGATCAGCTAACTCTCCTGTACGCACCTAACAGTTATGGCAAAACAAGCATCTCAGAAGCATTGGAGTGGCTTCTCTACGGAATTACGTCCAAAGTTGAGAAAGCCCTGTCTACAGAAGAATATAAAGGTTCTTACAGAAATCTGCATCTCAATGAATCCGAACCTTCATTTGTGAATGTGGTGTTTTTAAAAAACAATGGTGAGGAGGCCACATACATGGGAATACTTGGTGAAGGAGATTCCCTCATAAAGCTTGTTGATGAGAAGCAGGTTGATACCTGGCCGATAGATTATGACCTCTCTCAAGCGCCTCAGCCTTTCATCCTGCAGCATGCTCTAAAGTACCTTCTTCTTGCAAAACCGGACGACAGGTTTAAAGGTTTTGCACACCTCCTCGGATTGGAAAGTCTTGAAAGCTTTCAAAGGAATATTCAATCCCTATGCACAAAACCTGAGGCCTGTTTCCCAGAAGAAGCGACCAAATTGCTCAGCGATGTATTAGCAATCGAAACCCGTCTCGCTAACCAGTCAAAACTATCACACATCTACAAGGGTTACAAAAAAGGCGCTCGCGGGTTGAATCAAACTTTTGTCGAGATCGATAAGGAATGTAAAAAGCGAGTTCCGCCAGATACAAAGCCAGAATCGATTCTTCCCCAACTCTTACAAACGCGTGAAGACGCCATAAGAAAAATTTTCAAGGGCAACATCGTATTGCCGGATTATACTGAACAGGAAAAGCGAACAAAAACTGAAACAGAAAAGGCATTTGTTAATTTTGTCGATACAGAGTTCTGTAAAAAATATGCTGAGCTTCTGGCAATAGCGGCTTCAAAGGATATCTTTGAGCAGATCAAATTCTACGGTCTTGGTATTGCCATTTTCGAGAAAAAACCGGGTAAATGCCCCTTCTGTAAGCGTCCTGTTGATGGGAAGCTTGAAAAGCATATCAAAAAGCATCATAAAACACTCCTTGAAGAGCAAAGCAGTAATGATAAGCTTCTAGAACAGAGGGATAGCCTAAAAGGTGAACTCTCAGGCTTGAAATCCAAACTCCAATCATTTCAATCGATACAACTTTCAAAGACCAGCGATCTGATCAACCTTGAGGAATCAACAAAGGAACTAAAAAAGATACTGGTTCCGAAGCATCAAACTCACTTTGATAATGTTAAATCTGCAATATCAGCTATAATGACGGAGAGGGAGATCCTCGCAAACGATTATGAAATTGTTGTTAACTCCGTCGCTAATGCAATTCAATCAATCAATGATGATAAGGAAGAGCTGTCTTATCTCAAGGTCCTCTCAATTAGCCTGATCAGATACGTTTCTCATGCAATCGGTTATTCCAAGACCGTTTCCAATAATACGAAATCAATGGATGAAGCAGAGAAAGTCTTGCAGCACGAGCTTGATGAGATAGCAGGGACTGAGGATATTAGTATCCTCATAGATCTATTAGAGAATCGTTCAAAAATAAAGAAAGGCTTCGAAATCAAACAGATGCTTAATGAATTGAAAGGCCTTCGGACCACTGTAGATGAGTATGTTGCAAGCCGGATAGTCGATGCGATTTCGGAGGAGCTGACATCAGACGTAATGGACTGGTATGAACATATCAAAACGACTGGTGATCCTGATGTGCATTTTTCTGGTTTTGATTTAGAAAAGACAAGAACAGGTAAAGTGAAATCTAGGCGTGTTAAGGTTAAGGCAAAATCATATGGAAAAGAGCTCGTAAGTGCCGTTTCAACTCTTAGCGAATCGAAACTGAATGCACTTGGCCTATGCGTCAATATTTCAAAAAATATGAAAGAGAAAGGACCCTTCTCATTCTTGATTATAGACGATCCTATTCAATCTTGGGATGCTGATCATGAAGCCCAGTTCATAGATCTGATCCGGAAACTTATCGAGCAAGGCAGGCAAGTATTGCTGATGTCGCATAATAAAAAATGGATTAGGATGGTGAGAGCAGGTTGTCGCTCTTTGAACGGAAAATATTATGAATTTACAGGATATACCAAAGACGGACCGCATATAAAGGAAGTATCTTGGGCTACACATCAAGAAAGGTTGTCTGAAATAGATGCAATCCTGAAAAACCCTGAAGCAACAGATGTGCAACTCCAATATGCTGAAGAAGATATCAGGATTGTTTGTTCCGAAGCTACTTGTGATATTTATTTTAAAAAGAAAGGTGTGCAGAAGAAGGCTGATAAATTGAATGCTGAAAAAGTGAGGAAATTATTGCTTGAATCAGGTGTAGAAACTAGACTGGTTAATCAAATCTCACAATCCTTCATTAGTACGGACGACGCCCATCATGCGCCTGTGGATTATTCTCCCAACAGGGAGCGGATCAGAAGACACTATTCCTATGCACATGAGCTTGTTAATTTGATACAATAATCTTTCTTAAAATTATAATAAACATTGGAAAACTACGCTAGTGTTTTTCAGATAATAAGCTTCTTCACTAGATCGGAAGCAAATAGTGACCATCACTGGTAAGAAGCACAGTTAGCCTAATAGGAAATCATATGCCAAATTACGACTTCAGATCCCTATCGCCGATAGACTTCGAGATCCTTGTTCGCGATCTCTTACAGGAAGAGTTAGTTCTATCGCTTGAGTCGTTCAAACCTGGAAAGGATTTTGGAATTGACTTTCGGTTCACTACTGACAAGGACAACACATTGGTCGTTCAGTGTAAGCACTATGTCGAGTCAGGCTTTGATGCTTTGCTTTATGTTCTTGTTTCTAAAGAACTTAGCAAAATTAATTTACTCAACCCATCACGATACATTGTTGCCACTTCAGTCGGGTTGAATCCAGTTCAGAAGGATGCTATCATAAATGCGCTTTCGCCATATGTGCACAGCCCTAATGATGTGTTCGGGAAAGATGATCTTAACAACATGCTGGGCAAGTTCTCACATATTGAGAGGCAAACAATAAAGCTTTGGTTGAACGGCCTTCCAATCCTAGAGGAAGTGCTCCATGCGGGTATCTATAATATGTCCAGAGAAGAACTCATGCGCATCAAACAAAATGCTCTACTCTATGTTCAGAATGAGAGCTTTGATGAAGCTACCCAAATTTTGGATAAGCATAATTTTTGCATAATCGCCGGGATTCCTGGCATCGGAAAGACAATCCTTGCAGAGATGCTAATTCTTCACTACAACCGGGCAGGCTATGAGGTCATAAAGGTGAGCGAAGACATTGCTGACGCCTGGAAATTTGTACAGCCTCATACAAGACGGATATTTTACTATGACGATTTTCTTGGACAGGCTTCACCTTTGGAAAAACTGAATAAGAATGAGGACCAACGCATTATTGACTTTATCCACACGGTTCGAAAGTCCACTGGTGTAAAACTCATTCTAACGACGCGTGAATATATCTTGCAGCAAGCATACCAACAATACGAAAAGCTGGACAGGGAAAATTTTAGAGCCGAGAAATGTATCATCGATCTTGCTAAATACACACGCATGAATAGAGCAAAGATATTGTTTAATCATGTATACTTCTCGGCATTGCCATCAAAGTATCGTAATCATATCCTTCATGATAAGAGATATTTCAATATTATTGATCACCCGAACTATAGTCCACGTATAGTGCAGCTGCTGACAGACCATTCCCGCTTATATAATGTGCCTCCTTCTGAATACATGAACCTCTTTATCAAAAGTATGGACAATCCACTCACCATCTGGAAGCATGCCTTTGAAAATCATCTGTCGCAGGCTGCTCGTAACCTACTTCTTGCTTTAATAACTATGCCGTATCGAACGTTTGTGAGTGATGCGGAAAGCGCATACCAAGCTTTTAATCTTTCGTATTCAAAGCACTTTGCATCAACGATGGGGCCTCAGGATTTCCGCAGTGCATTGAGGGAGCTGGAGGGGGACTTCCTGGAATATGATCGAGATGGAGAGAATATATTGGTTCGGTACAAAAATCCATCTGTGCGGGACTTCGTGAAACAGTATCTCACAAAGGCTAGGACAGAGATGGCTTTGCTAATGGATTCAGTTGTCTTCTTCGAACAACTAAGCTCAATGTGGCTTTGGAAGCAGGATGGGGGAGGGCGAAGTGCAGTCATTCAGGCTTTTCGAGGAGATACCGTTTGGGGCAGGAATTTAATGCGCAAAATAATGACGGCTCCTCCATGCCGCTTAATTAGCATTACACGTGCTGGCAAGACGCGAAGAGAACACTGGCCGCATCCACTCGAAGAAAGAATCGCAGTTTTTACTGAGATTGGCATAGAATGCTGTACCCCCCTTCTTGATATTGTTCGAGAAACAATACAGGATCTTGAGGACAGAATGCGGAACAGACGGTTCGACCGGTATGGCCTAGCAGATATTGTAAAGGCCCTGGATACCGATATGATAAACGGCTTTGAATGGGTGCGAAAGTTCATAAAAGACTCGTGGGAGGCACTCCTCGTAGATCCGGGATTATCATACGATTTGCGCCCTCTCTGTCGGTTAGCAGTAGAGAATCCAAAAACACAGCCAGAGGGCGCACTTGAGCGTGTTCAAAACGCTATTCGCTCTGTCGCCAAGAGTGTCGCTTTAGGTGAATGGGACCTAGATGCAGATGGCCTGCGTGAGGAAGCCGAGTCTTTGGAGTCGTTATCGAGTGATGTTGGGGTTGATATAGCAAGTAATATTGACGAAATTCGAGAGCGAGCGAATGAATTAGAGGATGAAAGCGGACGGACCGACGAAGATATCAATTTTTCATCAAGTTTATCGAGTATAGGCGAATCTGAGGATGATGAAGAGATCGAATCAATCTTCAGTCTGCTTGAGGTCAATGCACCACACGATGAAGCGAGCCGACAACCTCACGCAGTTGATTCGGGAGGCTAACACCCTGTTCGCAAGTAATGCGAACTGTTATAAAGTAAGGTTTTTTGCTATAAATCGCCACGCTGGAGATACTCAATGTTTCGTTCACAAGTGAAAGTAAAAACCGTGGCCCGCAGTAAAGCCTTACAACTAGAATCCTGAAGTTTCTCGAAATTCAAGTATTATTATCCTATTCTTAAATCCCAGCTAGCCATTATCTATCAATAATACCATTTGTAGTCTTTTATTTAAGATTTTTTACTGCTTGATTATCGTGATCAGTCAGACATATTTCAGGTTTTCAAGTAGGCTGATACCCTGGCCTTCATAGAACATATCGGTAATAACCTTATTAGGGTTTGAGGAGTGATTCAAAACAGTTAATTATAATCGCATCAATTTCCATTATTATAACTAACCCCTCTTATATCGTTAAGCTGTGCAAAATATGATTTATCAGAATAGATCACAATTTTTTACACGAGAGTGAGTCTTTAAACGATCATTAAAGTGAACTACCTGCATTGTTTTAAGATTTGATGGTGGATTTGGGTTAATGGAAATATATGGCAAAAAATATCTATTTTCATTGCAACATCCTTTGCTGGATATTATAGGTCACCCCGAAGAGCAATTATATCAAATTCAACAAGCATGTCAGGCTTGGATAGCGATACAACCTGCCATACTGTGCTTGCAGCCGGCTCTTCCGCAAGGGCCGGGGCATGCTTTTTATAGAAATCAAATTCAGCTTGTTTCACTTTTTCATAGTCCTTCATATCCTTGAAAAGTATCTGAACCTTTATGATATTTTCCATGGAGCTACCTGCCTCCTCAAGGGCGTGCTTAACCTTTTCAAGGGCAACCTTAGTCTGGTCCCCCGCATCATTGGAGGACACCTCACCGGTTGCTATGGTTCTTCCGCTTGACCCTGAGAGAAACACAAAATCCCCCGCTACAACGGAACGCGCAAATCTCTGTTTTTTACCCGCATATTCCAAAAGGTACGTCTTTTTTTTGCTGCTCATCATCTTACCTCCTCATCCATATTAACGATTCTGAATTCCCTTCTTGCAAAAGGCCTTGTTTTCTGATCAATAAAGATTTTATCCCTGTTGAATTTCTTTTTGAGCCTTTTCCTGTTTTCCTCAGTGGCTTTCCTGTCGATTTGCAGCGTAATTTCATCAATCACCGCTCCATAATCGCGTCTTGCGCTCTCAATCGAAACGTACTCATTAGTTACATCATGCTGAAGGTGTTCGATTTCCCTGTCAAGTGGATCTCCATAACCCCCGCCGCCCGGCGCCCTGAAATAAAGGGTTTCACCAGCCAGGGCCGTTTCTCCTCCTGCCCTGTCCACAGGCGTTTCGGATCCATCTTTGTGTATTATCTTATTCTCACCATGAAGACCCGGCATACCTCCGAATATACCGTAGGGCGGAATGACACACCTGTCGTTGGCACCCCCGATTTCACAGTCATGATCAACAGGGCGGATAATTGTTTTACCGGAAAGGCCTCCCCTGAATTTTCCCGGCCCTCCTGAATCCGTTACAAAGGAATACTCCTCAACAAAGTAAGGATACCTTGTCTCAAACACCTCCATGGGGATTTGTGCAACATGCCCGCCTATCCTTGGTCCCCCGGCGCACTCAAAACCGTCCTTTGTAGCCCTTGCCCCCCAGGCACAGGGATCGGCCCCCAGATACCAGGCATAATATTCACCTGTTCTCGGATCAAAGCCTCCTGCAATATGAGCCGTGGCTGTTCCTGAATCCGACGCAGTAACCCTTGAGGGTATCGCCCTTGCAAGAGCCCCTGTAACAGTATCAATAATCCTTGAAGATGTCTCAGTGTTTCCACTGACAACAGGCGAGGGGAATTTCGCGTTAACCACCTTTCCTTCAGGCGCGATAATCTTGACAGGCCGATAGCATCCGTGGTTCTTGGGAATGGCAGGATCAGTCAAGTTAAACAGGGCGCAGTATGTGGCCGAGCTTACAACCCCGAAAACACAGTTTGCAGGTCCCTTTACCTGATTATCCGACCCGCTGTAATCAAATGTAATTTGATCCCCATCTACAGTAATATTAACTTGAATCTTTACCTCTTTTTCCTTATCAATACCATCGTTATCCAGGTAATCCGCAAAGCTGTAAACGCCGTCCGGTATTTTCCTTATCTCTTCCCTCATAAGTTGTTCGGAATAATTAATAGACCACTCCATAACCTCATTAATAGTATTGACACCATACTTGTCAAACATCTCGATTATCCTTTTCTCACCCACACGGCAGCCGGCCACCTGAGCCTGCAGATCACCCCATGTAAATGAAGGCACCCTGACGTTTGCCAGGAGCAGGTCGATAAAACCCTGGTTGAGGTTACCTTTATCATAGAGCTTGACAGGCGGTATCCTCACCCCCTCCTGAAAAATGCTGGTTGTATCGCCGGCGAAGCTCCCCGGGTGCATGCCTCCTATATCCCCATGGTGCCCCCTTGCAACCGTAAACGAGACTATCCTGTTTTCATAAAAAACCGGGACAAGAATATCCACGTCGGGAAGATGTGTGCCCCCTGGAAAAGGATTATTGTGGATTAAAACATCCCCTGGATTCAAATTATCCAGGCCGAAATGATTGATAACCGCCTTCGCGCAGAGTTCAAGGGCGCCGAGATGCACTGTAACCCCCATGGATGAAGCAATAAGCTCACCCGTTCCGTTAAGCACGGCTGTGGAAAAATCAAGCACCTCATTGAAAATCGGGTGGTAAGATGTCCTTTTAAGGACTTCTGCCATCTCCGATGGTATTGCTTCCATTAAGCTGTTCAATACACCGAGTGTAAATACGTCGTTTGTTTTCTCCCGGGCTTCCATAAAATACCCCTCTCCGTCAGCATCACTGATCATGAAATTATATTAATGATGATATTTCCGAATTTATCGACCTTTGCATCCTGGTCCGGCGGAATAACAATCGTCGTATCCATCTGCTCAATAATGGCCGGACCTTGAATATGGTTATTTGCTTTGAGCCGGTAGCGGTCATATGTCCTGCACTCCTTATAATCTGCATAGTCTTCGAAAAAGACCTTTCTTAACCCTTTATAAGCCGCATCCGGATTTTCCGGGCCTTCATCTATCTCAGGCATCTCGCCTTTCTCAGTCGGTCCAATGGCCGTAACTGAAAGGGTAATAAGCTCCACGGCCGCTCCTGGGGAAGAATGGCCGAAAAGATATTTATGCCTCTGATGAAACATTTCTTCGAGCTTTTCTATGCTGTTTTTATCCGTCCTGTTTTCAATCATCTCAGCAGGGATTTCCAGCGCCACTTCGTGCGCCTGTCCGGAATATCGCATATCGATGGAGTAATTTACCAGGATGTCATTATCACTGAACCCAAGTTCTTTTATCCGGCTCGTACCTTCTTCTTTTAAATCGCGATATATCCCCTGAATAATAACAGGATCCGCATTTGATGTCCGGGAAACATATGATCTGTAAGCGTCATATCTGGCATCAGCCGTGATAAGGCCGTATGCTGAGAACGTGCCGGGAGCAAGGGGGATAATAACCCGTGGAATCCGCAAATCCTGTGCCATCCGAACAGCATGTATCGCCGCTGTCCCTCCGGACAGCAAAAGGCTGAAGTCCCTGGGGTCATAGCCTCTTTGAACCGTCACAATTCTCATGGCGCCAAGCATGTTGGCATTGATCATGCGGTAGATTCCATTTGCGGCTTCCGCAACACCCATTCCCAGCCTGTCGGCAATTTTCTCCTTGATTGCAGCCCTGGATGCATCAACATCTACTGTCATGTCACCACCCAGAAAGTAATCGGCATTAATATAACCCAGGACAAGATCGGCGTCTGTAACCGTGGGCTCGGTACCGCCTCGTTTATAGCATACAGGACCAGGATCGGCTCCCGCACTCTGCGGCCCAACATGAACCGCGCCAGCGGAATCGATCCATGCCATACTGCCGCCTCCTGCGCCTATCTCCACCATATCCATCACCGGAGCCCCGATAAAGTATTTCCCATCGATCCAGAAATTGTTTGTTATCTGAGGCTTTCCGCCTACCACCACGCAAACCTTTGCGGTTGTCCCCCCCATATCAAAAGATATTATGTCGGGAAATCCGAGCTTCATGCCCAGTTCCGCTGCCGCTGAAACCCCTGCAGCAGGTCCGGAATCTATGGTATAAACCGGCCTGTCTCCTGCGAGTTCAGAGGACATTATGCCGCCGCCGGATTGCATGATATAATATTCTTTCTTAAACCCCAGCTCCGTTAATTTGTTGCGCAGATTCATAAGATATGCCTTCATTATGGGCATGATATAAGCGTTTATGGTTGTGGTGCTCAAACGCTCATACTCTCTTATTACAGGAAGGATTTCGCTGGACAGGGAAATCCTTACATCCGGAAGCATCGCCTCTAATATTTTCTTTGATCTTTGTTCGTGCTCCGGGTTAACAAAAGAAAAATAGTAACAAACGGCTACCGCCTCCACATCCCTTCTTCTCAGCTCCTCAGCAACTTTTCTCACCGCATCTTCGTCAAGCTCAATAACAACATCTCCCTTATAATCGATCCTTTCAGGTATTTCAAAACGATACGGCCTCTCCACAAGAGGCGAATATCCCCCCACATAATCCTGGGGAATATCCATCTGCAGATTGTACATGTCTATGGGCCTGTCAATAACCCTTTGTCCCCTTCGCAATTCAATGATATCCCTGAAACCTTTGGTGGTGACTATGGCGGTTCGCACTCCTTTATTCTGGATTACCGTGTTGATTCCTACAGTTGCACCATGTGAAAAAAAAGAAACAGTACCAAGGTCTATGCCTGATTTTTTTATGCCTTCCTCTATAGCCAGGGAAGGATCACGGGGCGTTGAGGAAGTTTTTACAACCTTCATGCCTCCTGTCTCATCCATATAAACAAGGTCGGTGAAAGTTCCTCCGCAATCCACACCAACTCTATTATTCACAGCGAGCTCCTTTCTCTTAATCCCTTAAGCAAGTATAATTAACCGTATATTACGATACTTACGGCAAATCAGCTCCTTAATCAATATTAAGACCGAAAAACTCCCTCGGGTTGTCCCATGTAACCTTTTCTATCACATCCCGCTTTAACCCAAGCCTTCTCATTGATAGCACCGCCCTGGGCACTGAAAAATAACCTTCAGCCGCATACCCGAATTCCGAATTTATAACCAGCCTGTCAAGTTTATCCTGATTTTCCGCAACAATCTCGGCCGCATCTTCCGGTCTGAGCTTGTCGTAGCAAAGGCTGAGACCCACCATTGCCCCGGAATCCAGGCGCCTGGACAAGGTATTTCTTCCTGTATGATCGAGAATTGCCCTTTCGATGGGAAATTTTTCCTGGTTGATAACCTCTACTATTCTATCTAAAACCTTAACAGCTTGTGGTTCCAGCGGAGTAGGCGTGTGAATGATAACGGGCATATTATTTTCTTTTGCCAGATTAAGGTGGGCACGAAATAACCTCTCTTCGCTCTCAAGGCCTGCGTCCATGCCTATTTCGCCCAGCCCCACTGCGTTCTCATGCCGTAAATACTCCGGAAGCCTCTTAAGGCATTCATCCACTGCTTCCGTTTCGAGCCCGTAGAAAGGAATACTTACCGTAACCCTCACGTGTATGCCAAGTGATGCCTGGTGCCTTACCTGAAATTCCAGGAAATTGTCCCACATCCTGAACATGGTGTCCGCCGAAACAAGCCAGGGAAGAAGGTGCGGCGTGGGGAGAATGGCCCCTTCGACCCCTGCAATTGATAATGTCTCAATGTCTTTCCCCTTCATCCTGTCGGTATGCAGATGAGGATCAATAATTCTCATAGTATTTTCTCCTTTCCTTTAACACCATAGGCTGTTCAAACAATAAACCGTTGTATGTCATCCAAATGGGCCTCTTTACTAAAACCTAAGTTTCTATCGTCAATTCTTGGTTGCTTTTCGCCTCTGACAATTTTTTGCAATTGATATGCCAAGGGCATTAAAAATGTTTTCTTACATAATATCAGAGTGTTAACCATGGTAAAAAATTAATATAACATTAGAAATACCTTTTTCATGTGTTGCATAAAACAAAATGTTTCTAAGAAACAAAAGACAATCTCTTTATTAGATTGAGTTCAACCCTCAATATGTTTTAGCCGTAGATCAATACTTTTCCGGCCAGCAAATGTTCTTTGATCGTTTAAAAGATAAGTTCTTCCATATTAAGAAAAAAACATTTTCACTTATCCATAATTCCGAGGTACTTGGCTTTTGCCTCTTCATCCCGGTCGAATTCGTCAGGCGTGGATTCATAACTGATAATGCCCTTGCTTATCAGATAAACGTAATCAGAAAGGTCAAGGGCAATATAGAGATTCTGTTCCACAAGCATTATGGAAAAACCCCCTTTTTTTACTGTGAGATATGGCAACCATACAGATAGAGATTGCTGCATGGGAAAAAAATCGAAATAACCGTATGCGAAAAATTGACTGGCAATTTACATCCGCCGATGCACGAATAAAATTAAAAAGGCTCTATCCGAAATGATAACTGTTACAAGGTACTAGCGCCCATATAAATTTCATTAATCTTTTCATTGTTTCTTATGTCTTCAGGGTTATCAATGATGCCCGGTTGCTTGCAGCAGCCAATGAAATATCACGCCTTATTGGGCCAAAAACAACGCAACATTGAAAAAACGTCCCTTGGATACACCCTTACTGGAGATAAACCAATAAGCGAATGGATTTCCATGGGAAATAAGTGGCCCTCTCAAGAGGGCCACTTATCTTCAGTAATCTGAAATTTAAAGATGTCCCCTGCCTTACAACATGGGGGGATCGGTATCGCGCTCAAAATGCCGGTGTTGCGATCGCCTCGATAAACTGCGCGAGTACGGCATTCACGTCTTTTCCATCCCGGCAAATGAACCCTCGATCCTGTGCCCCGGTGGGCAGGCGGTAGGGATTCCCGCTACCTTGGCCAAGGCGTTTGCAATCTCCAGGGACTTCGGTTGGTAGGCGACCCTCGTGGAATTGCCTGCCGGTGTATGCCGCCGCGCTTAGCACTGTGGGAATTCAGATTTGAGCGCCAATCCGAGACAGCGAACCAGCGGCCGAACTACTGCATTAGACCAATCCGAATCAATTCCGACTTGAGCCACTGCACTTCTTCCGGAGATGCTTCTGTAAGGGGTGTCCTAACCGGTCCTCCTGGCAATCCATAGAATCTCAGCCAATGTTTGAAGAGACTGATAGGATATATCCCTTTGTTATAAGATATCTTAAATAACTGAAACATGAAAGCTCGATGTGGATCCAGCTTGTCGGATATAGCCTTTGCTTCCTTTACTTTACCTGCCAAGAGAAGATCAGTGTAATCTTGAATCGGCCGGTATTCTAAAGTCTGATAAAAATAAACGACCCAGCTACAGAAAAGCACCGGATTTTCCATGACTTGGTATTCATCAAACCAGTGCGCTTCTTCCGGATCGCTCACCCAGATGCGGTTGTTCAGTTTTTCCACTTCACGGCATTCCATCAAATCGGTAACGCCGTTCTTTATGCCGATAAAGTTATCAATCTCATCGCATATTTTTGCCATGAACATGTGTGAAAGAGGATAACTTAAGGGGCTGTTGTACAGCACAGCTGCTATATCGAACTTGCCGGTTACATATTGAAACCACTCAGATACCGCTCGTTCAGACTTGGCTTGGAAATATGGGGCAAGCAAGCAAACTACGTCAGCTCCTATGTTTTGCGCATGTAGCGAAAGCTCTATGCAATCCTCAGCACATGTTGTGGCTGTTTGAATAAAGACGGGAATACGCCCCTTGATTTCATCAACCACTATTTCAGCAACCTGTTTTCTCTCTTGTATAGTCAAAGAAAAGAATTCACCTACATTTCCAAGAGCCAGCATGCCGCCTGGCTTTAGTGCCACTGCATGTTTACACATTTTTCGTATGGAATCTTCATCAATAGATTTCCTTTCGTCATTCTTAAAAAAAGTTGGTATAGTCGTACAAATTTTGCCACGAAACTCCTTCATAGACCATTCTTTTGCTTCTTTCTTTGATTTGTATCGCATAGTAGCTCCTTTCGTATTTGGTTACGGTTGAAATAATAGATGGGGCCGTTCGAATCGACTAGACAGCAGAAGTTTAAGAATCGTACTCCAGTCCCCTTGAAGATGTACTCCGCATGGAGACTACCGTTCTATCGGAACGGGTTCTCGACTTCGTGCCGAACACCGGCTTCTGGTCAAATCTAACATTCAAAATTTATGCCAAATATACTACCTCTGACCCTGATTGTGATTTTACATACAAGGAACCCCTTACAGAGTCATTGGGTTTTGCCTAATTGATGGTGGAACCAATACCTAACAGCTATTGAAGAACGACCATTATATTTTGCAAAAAAACCCACGAAAATGCTTGCAACCCACGATATTTCGCGGGAATATGTTCACTGCACGTCTTCCGGATGGAGCAATAGGCTGAAATTAATATGTATTCAAAGTAATATTTTTTTGGCATTATATTTGCTTTATGAGATTTGCATAATGATGGTCAACCTAGATCAAACCTTTTACCAGGAGGGGAAATAATGAAAAAGTCTCAAGTGCTCAGTTTATTCTTTATAAATATTGTACTCGCCCTTTCTCTTTCAGGGCAGTCCATGGCCAAAGGTCCAGAATATACCCTGTCACTCAATCTTTTTGTGCCGCCTATCCACACCAGGTATGTGGAGGCCATAAAGCCTTGGGTGGATGAAATCGAAAAGAGAAGTGGCGGCAGACTGAAAGTTGAACCATATTTTGCAGAAGCCCTGAGTAAAATGGCCGATACCTACCAGAGTGTGAAAACAGGTTTGGCGGATATCTCTGAAACGCTATTCACTACTTCTATGGGTTCCTTTCCTTTTTTTGATGAATTTTTCATGATAGCCAAGCCCAGCCTAGTCCTGAGCAAGCCCGGCCCCATGCTACAAAAGGCTCTGACTACAATTCCCAAAGCCCGAAATGAACTTCAAGGAGCCAAACTTCTATTCATACACACACCTATCATTGGGCAGGTATTGGCCACTAAGAAACCCATCCAATCGTTAAACGGACTAAGTGGCATGAAAATAAACATTATGGGCGGTGCTTTGGCTGCTCAACGACTCCAGGGAATAGGCATTAACACTGTGTCTATGCCTATGGCTGATGTGCTTATGGCCCTGCAGCAGGGAGTTATTGACGGAACCATTCTCGGTCCAGAAATACTTGTTTCACGCGGATGGGGCAAGTATCTAAGTTCACTTATCCTGCTGACAACTGGTGGTTCCATTTTCGGATTTGCCATGAACCAGCAGGTTTATGACCGACTGCCTCCTGAGCTTCGAAAGGTTATAGACGAGGTTTCCGGTGAATTTGCAGACAATCTCTTTGAAAAATATTGGGAGAATGCTCAGGTTGGTAACACCAAGAAGTGGATGGAAACCATGGGGGGTAAGTGGGTCCTGCTGAGTGATGACGACTATGCCAAGGCTGACGCAGCTATGGGCACCGTGGAAAAGCTTTTTGTTGAAAGGATGGGCAAACATGGCTATGATGGAAAGGGTTTGTTGAAAACTATACGGGATCTTGAATCTAAGTATTCCGTCTCCTGGCAAGAATTTTCTCGTTCGTTTCTGTAGATTTGATACGACCAAAACATAGAGCTTTATCTACGAGCCATCTATGAAAAGCCCAATTCGGATGCACTATGCAGAAGCATGTGGTTTTTCTAGTGTGGGATTCATAGCCAATCCTTTGCTTCTAAGGCTCGGTCCAGCTTTAATTTCTATTCAGCTCAGCTTTTTTGAATCGCTACCAGCGTATCATACACTTTTGCTGCCGAGGTAGGCTAAAATTATGAGTGATAAGACGATTATCGAATGCAGGCATCCGTTCCTCTATTACTGCATAAACATTCTTAGACCCTTAGAGAAGCTTTCGGAGCAACTTAGCTCGTTTGGAATGATCTTTTTTATCATCGCCTCGGCCATGACCTTCGCTGATGTGTTTCTGCGTTATCTTTTTCATAGGCCTTTTAACGGAACTGTGGAATTAACTGAGATTATGATGGCGGTCATCGTTTTTTCTTCTGTATCTTATACGCAATGGAAGAAGAATCACGTGACCATGGATATTATCACAGCCAAACTTCGTCCGGATAAGCGAGACATTTTGGATCTTTCCACAACGATATGGTCACTGGCAATTATCGGCTACACCATTTATGCTATGTTTCCATATGGTTGGAGTACCACTAAGGTAACTTCTATCCTCGGCATTCCCCTGAACCCATTCATCTTTTTTGCGATTCTTGGCGTATCTCTGCTATGGCTGACCCTGCTATACGACGCAATGGTTCTCCTTTCTCGAGTTAGAAGAAAATATTACGCTTTCATTGTGACGTCGAGTGCCTTGCCTATTCTGGCAGGCTATTGGCTGGCAAGCCACAGGCTTGTGGGCATGAGTTCGGCAGTTGTCGGCCTGACAGGGCTTACGGCGATGTTCTTGCTGTTTTTCCTTGGTATGCCTATTCCCTTCGCACTTATGGGCACCGGCTTTGTTTTTGTGGCTAACCTGCGAGGCATTTTCCCTTCGACCATCATGCTCGGCAGTACTTGGTACGACACTGTGGCAAGCTATTCCTGGTCGCCACTAGTCTCTTTCATGTTTATGGGTTTTTTGTGCTTTTACGCTCGATTTGGCGAGGATCTTTACACCACCGCGCGATTGTGGCTCGGTCATAAGCGCGGTGGATTGGCAATCGCCACTGTTTGCGCCTGCTCATTGTTTGGTGCTGTGGTGGGTGACGTCTTGGCCGGTAGTGTGGCCATGGCTGCAATTGCCTTGCCTGAAATGCGCAAGGCCGGCTACATGGACGATCTCTCTGTAGGTACGCTGGCCTGCTCCGGTACTATAGGCACCCTTATCCCCCCCAGCGTGGTGTTAATCATATATGGGGTACTATCGGAACAATCCATCGCTTCGCTTTTCATAGCAGGAATAGTGCCGGGCATAATCTGCGCCTCTCTCTTTATTCTTAGCATCTGGATGAGGGTATATTTCAAACCCGAGTTGGCGCCACGGCTCATCAAAGACAAGAACGCTGAAATAAGTAAGTCACTCGTGAAGTGCTTACCCATTCTGAGCATATTCATCCTAGTAATTGGCGGCATTTATACTGGCGCTTTCACGGCCAATGAAGGCGGCAGCATAGGTGTCATAGGCACACTGATTCTGGGTTTGATCATGGGGCGTATAAGGATGAAGGAATTACGCCGTGCCCTTCATGAATCTGCAAATTTCATCTCGATGACCTTCACGATCATAGGTGGATCAATTGTCATCGGCTATTTGCTTTCCATTAGTCGCATTCCATATCTCATCTCCAATTCTATTGCTTCGCTCAATACATGGCCCATGCTCATACTCATTGCGATTATCCTGTCCATGTGCGTAATGGGCTGTTTTTTCCCCAATATTCCGTTGTTGCTGATTTGCATCCCCATTTTCCTTCCACTTGCCAAGTTCTACCAATGGGATCTTATCTGGTTCGGCGTGCTTATGACATTAGTCTTCAACCTAGCCTCTATTACCCCTCCTTTCGGCATTAGTCTTTTTGTGATGAAAGGAATTGCCGATATACCACTAGCACGCATGTACAAAGCAGCTATACCTTTTGTATTGGCCTTAATCCTAAGCATTGTAATATGTATAATCTTTCCGATCATATGCACTATACTGGTGTAGGAAAATCTCATTTTTTTCGACTTATACCCAGCTTTTGCATCTTGGAGCGAAGAGTGCTGGCTTTTATCCCCAGCATTACGGCAGCACCATATTCACCCTCAATTCTGCCAGCGCTGTCTTCCAGAATATTGAGGATATGTTTTCGCTCCATATATTCCAGAGTCTTGATCTGGTGAAGCTTTTGCTTCGTCTGAGGCAGTTCCACTGCCAGAGTGTTGCCTGTGGCAGCGATAACGCCTCTCTCAATTATGTTACGCAGCTCTCGTATATTGCCGGGCCATGGGTACTGGCGGAAGGCTGCCATAGTCCTTTTATCTACTTTGTAAACTGAACGCCCAATTTTCTTGTTGAAATGACGCAAAAAATATTCCACGAGAGCTTCAATATCTTGAGGCCGTTCTCGTAGGGGTGGAACATGCAGGGGGAAAACATTTAGACGGTAATATAAGTCACTGCGAAAATTGCCTTCGGCCATTTCCTTTTCCACGTCTCTGTTGGTGGCGGCAATAATACGAACTTCAGCTACTTTGGTTTTTGAACTACCCACCCGTTCGTATTCGTTGTCCTGTAAAACTCGCAGAAGTTTTCCCTGCACCGTTAGGGGCAATTCACCTATTTCGTCTAAAAACAGAGTTCCGCCTTTCGCCAATTCAAATCGCCCGATCCGAGTTATGATCGCATTAGTGAACGCACCTCTTTCATGCCCGAAGAATTCGCTCTCAATGAGATTTTCCTGCAAGGAAGCGCAATTCACCGTAACCATGGGTCGATTTCTGCGTAAGCTGGCGTTGTGCACGGCCCGGGCAATCAGAGCCTTTCCCACGCCGGTTTCCCCCAGTATAAACACCGGAGTTTCGGTAGGGGCAACTTGAGTGATCTTTTCCAAAACAGGCTTTAAGGCGCTGTCTTTGCTGGTCACATCCAGTGAGATGACTTGGTCGTCAATTTCCTTTCGTAAGATAAGATTATCAAGTTCCAACTTTTTTTTCAGAAGAGAAAGTTCCTTTATTTGATTCTGCAAAGACTCTTCATAATTCTTGCGAATAATAGCATTAGTAAAGATTTCCCCTGCAAACCGCAGATATGAAATAGCTTCATCGCTCCAATAGCCTTGCCTGCTAAGCGTGGCGGTCGTGATGGCTGCCACAACTTTGCCGTTTCCGATGATAGGAATGACAACTGTGCTCATAATCCCCGATTTTCTTAAATACTTCTTATCCGTGACGGCCTCGGGAGGGTAGTCCTCCAGATCCTGAGCGTAGATAATCTCTCCTTTCAACAATTTATTTACTGACCAAGGAAATCTATCGCTTCCCATGGTTTCTGAGGGAAATCGCTTGTCGCAGGAAATAGCCCATGAATACGTTAGAAAAGTATTTTGTTCATCGGACCACTCAAAGAAGGAGCAGCGCTCAGCGCCCAAATACTTGCCTATAATTGCTAACCCCTTTTCAATTTCAAAAGTTACGTGTCCTGCTTTCATAGAAATGAACTGGGCTGACAACGTTGATAACAATCGCTCCATATTGGCAATTTGTGGTGTTATCATGGCTGCCTCATAGTATTTTGCTTATGGATATACCGGTTAAAGAAGCCACCCTGTCCGGGCAGTCGGTGCCAACGATTCCGGGCAGGGGGTTCCAATGGTTCCGGCCAGGAACCGATGTTAATCAAGTGTTACATTTTCTTTTTTGATTAATACCATATACCTCTCGCATAGATTTGTCATGATCTTTTCAATGTATTGGATTTCAATGGTGTAGGAATACTGAGAAGTCTCTGGCCTTCGTGAACGATAAACAGGAGAAATATCGGTCATGCCTGGGCACCTATTGTTAAAATATTCATTAAACTCTACAAATTATACAGTAAATTATACTGCAAGAAAAGCTTTTTTTTAGCTTTGTGACTTTTAATTGAATTTAACTCAAAGCTTCATTGAAGCTTACTGATGTGATATAGAAAAAACTTCAGTTAATTATCAGACTTATCCGTATCCGGAGCCAACATGTTAATGTCCCGCTTGGGGATTGTTGAAATCTCTCGCCTTTAGGCGAAAGAAGTGCTTAATTGTTGCATAGCGACATGTGGTTCATTATAGCACTTTATTTTCTGTCATTCTGTGGCTATACCAGGTGTTTACTTTGAATTATAATGGATCCTGCGATCAAGTTAATAACTTGTGGATGACGATAAATATTCAAATAACTCCTGAATTGTGATATTTTCCATAGATCACTACCTGGCTCAACATTGTGATAAGAGAATATTTTCCGTCTGATCTATTAGGCAGAGGAGGGACTTTATGGGAACAAGCGTGCTTGATGCTGCATTGCGAGCGATCGACGAATTTGGCAACGCCTTCCATGCGCGTGATGTCGAACGGATGGCCAAAACGTGTAACTTTCCTCATGTTCGACTCGCTGGCGCAACTATGGCAATCTGGCATGATACCGAAGAGTTCCTGCGAGCTAGAGATATTGGGGGTATCCCGCTGGAACCTGATTGGCATCACAGTCAAGAAGATACCCGAAATGTTGTTCAGTCGTCGAGCGAGAAGGTTCATGTAACGATTACATTTAGTCGGTTTAACGCTGCTGGAGAGAAGATCTCTTCTTTTGAAACGCTTTACGTTGTGACCATGCAGGAAGGCCATTGGGGTGTGCAACTACGCTCAAGTTTCGCGCCATGATAGTCCCGCTAACTAATACAAACGCATTAAGTAATTTTACATAAACGTTTCAATTTAACTTTCGACCATGAATGAGTAGTATCTTGAACGGTTTCCCACAACCTTCGACCGACTTTACACCATCCTCTAACATAGAAATATAATCCTCATGATCAATCAGTAATACATCAAAATCATAAACCAGTCCTACTATCCTTTCACATGTTCATATAACGCCAATCCACTCATTCAGAATTCATTGATTCTGTATAAAATTGTTTTGCGCCGGCTTTCGAAAGAAAGGAGGGGAAGATTCCTTGAGCTTCAAGTCCCTTTAGGTTGGAGTCTTGATAGGCCATTGATAATGAAACGAATAGTGGTGAGTCGAACACTGATATCGGCCTATAACGCATTTATTGTATGCGGATTTTTCAAAAAGTGGGCAAGCGGGCTTTTTCGACAGTCTCGCAAGGATCCAGACATTTTAAAATGAAAAGTATTTTTGGGGGATATAAAATGCTGATACCCCCCTATTATCACATAAAAGGTTTGCAGATTATTTCATGGATGCGGAGTGAGTTTAAGCTGGTAGTAGGCGCGGCAGTGGCAACAAGAGCTGTATCAGCACCTGAACGAGTACCTGCTACCGCAATGATTTTTTCTCCAATACTGACAAATCCTCCATTACAGGCCATTAAAATGATCTCAAGGCAAACCTTGCTTCCCTGCCCAAACGTGCGGAGAAGATTAGCCATGGCCTGGGGCGCATTTGTACCATAAAAGTCTGCTGTGTGAAATAACATCGTCCCATAATGGACCTGGTGGTTCTTTGCACGAAGCTCATCTACCAGTTCCGGTGGAAAGGGCTGGTCTTCTCCTTTGAAACCGAATTGCCATGGAACAATGACCAAACGAAAATCGGTTCCGGTAAAAGCTTTCAGGAAATCCCTTGCTGTAGCTCCTCGGGTAGATGCAACAACAAACCTATTTATTCCTCTTGCTTGAGCTCTCTCTTTAACCAACTTAATGACTTCTGCCGTATTTACCTTGCCTGGTTTCTCAAAATAGACTATTTTTTCTTCCATGCCTTTTTACCTCTTCAATCAAAGATACCCTAATGCAGTCTTAAGAGCACTACAAAATGCCCTGCCTACTCGGCCGTGTGGTTTTTTATAAAGTTTGTCTTTTATTAATATGCATCAATTTATAAAGTAGGATATATCCGCTAAAGACATTTTCGCCTATGGAAAACTGAATCCTAGGTAATCCACCGGCTACGCCGGTGAAAATTAAATTTAAAAAGAGCGTTCGTTGATCTTTTCCCTTTCTCCCTTCCAGTAAAGCCATCTGATTTACTTTTCGAGCGGAATATCGCCAAGATTGACGTCTTTTGAGGTATTTAGATCCTGGAAATACTTTGCCTTAAACCCCCCGGCCTCAATCCTGACATTGTAATTGCCTGCCGCAAGATCCCTGAACCAGAAATCACCGTAAACATCCGTGAAGGTCTCAACCACCTTCCCGCCCGACGTCAGCAGACAGCGCGCACCTGTCACAACCTCCCTCTCAACCGGGTCAAAGACCGTCCCGGCAATAAACTTCCCTGGAATGTTCCGGTAATACACCCTCGGCCGGCACCCGGTCTCAGGTTTGAGCACGCCCGCGCCTTCAATAAAATCCTTCAGATCCTCTTCCTCTCCGAATCTCATGGCATCCGTCGGGCATACCTCCACACACCGCGGCAGCTTGCTTCCGCTGTCTAAAAGATGAGCACAGCCCGTGCATTTCTGCGCCAGGCCCAGCTCGTCGTTGAAGTAAATAACATCATACGGACAGGCTGCAATACAATCTCTACAGCCTCCGCTTCCTTCACACTTCTCCGGATCAATAAGCACCAGACCGTCTTCTCTCCTTAAGATCGCACCGGCCTTACACGCTTCAATACACGCCGCCTTTTCACAGTGATTGCACAGCATGGGAATGTAATGTATCTTTACCTTGGGAACGGTCCCGCACACGTTCTCCTGGATCTTCAGCCAGAATTGCCCCGTCTCAGGCTGAGGTCCGGCATAGGGCGTCCAGTCGTTACCAACATGCTCATCCTTGCATGCCAGCTGGCAATTGTAACAGCCGCTGCATCTACCGATATCTATAACAAATGCTTTCGCCATCTCCTCTTTTCCTCCTTATTCCTCCATAAGCCAGCCCGAAAGAGACACGCCCGTATCCGCGTCATAGTTCCTCTCAAACGCCTCAGGATAATCCCTTCTCCATCCCGCCATCTCCTCTTCCGTCACCTTCTCCACCTCAACCAGAAATCCGCTCA
>JAFGDF010000252.1 GCA_016932235.1 Deltaproteobacteria bacterium
ATTCTATCCGCTTGATCTATCAAGCGCAACGAGGTTTTTCTTTTTTTTGATGGTGAATCGGGGCCTCACCCAAATCCACCATCAAGATGTAATTACTGCCTTCGCAGGGGCGGTTTTGCTGTGTTGCCGTTCGGTTGAGTCCACGTCGAAGCCTTTACCGGATTCAACAAATATCTCCTGAAACCTTTTAAGCCTGACCAGATTAACCTTGTTCTCAAAAAATAGCGAATCAGAAAAAACTGCTTGCAAAATACCGATATGCAAAAAGAGTGCTGAATTATCTCATTAATGCGCAAAGAAAATAAGATAGGGGCAATCATGCTGAATATAGTGCCACTCAATATTCATGGCACTTGAGATATTTGACAAAATCGAGTATATAGAATATTAATGTGTTGTAATTAAAAGAAAAGGAAGGAAAGACAATGCGTAATTTTTTTCAACTGGCAATAATGACTTTACTTTTGAGCTTCATAACTATTCCTGTAACCGGGCATGCGGCCGGAAAGACCAATCTCATGCTCATTTTTGATACGTCGGGCTCAATGTGGGGACAAATCGACGGTAAGGCCAAGATCACCATTGCGAAGGAAGCTATGGACCTGATCGTGAATGACCTGCCCGACGACATCAATATCGGCCTGGTGGCCTATGGCCATCGGCGTAAAGGCGACTGCGACGATGTGGAAATCCTGATTCCGCTCGGCCCGCTTGATTCCGAGACCTTCCTTGCCAAGGTTAACTCGCTTAATCCCAAGGGAAAGACGCCCATGGTCCGGTCTATCCGTAAGACTGCCGACGCTATCAAGCACCTGGAGGACGAGACCACCATACTGCTCGTGTCTGACGGTGAGGAGACCTGCGACCCTGACCCCTGCGGTTTTGTGGCAGGGCTTGAAAGGCTCGGCATCAAATTCGTGCTGCACGTGGTCGGCTTTGACGTGGGCGGCCAGACCGAGGCCCAGCTCAAGTGTATGGCCAGGGAGGGCGGCGGTGAATACTTCCCGGCCAAAGATGCTGACAAATTAAAGAACGCACTGGATATGGTGATTAAAAAGACCGTGGCCAAGAACCTTGTCATTGAAGCATTCGCCGAAAATAATACACCTGTTTCGGCCTGGGTCAATGTCATGGACCAGTCCGGCAAAATTATCGATTCTGATGGAGGCAGGCGCGTAAGCTTCGGTCTCGCTCCCGGCACCTACACGATCACGGTCAAACCGGAAACCATGACAGAGACCAAGACCTTCCAAGACATCACCATAACCGGCGATCAGGTTACTCACCGTAAAGTGGTTTTCGCCAAATCCCGTATAATTGTAACCCTGAAGGATGGATCAGGCGAGAACATACCGGGATATATCCGAATCGTGGACATGAAGACCGGCCAGTACGCAGAGGAAGGAGACCATGATGGAGAGACTTCTGCTTTTACCGTGTCGCCGGGTGATTATCAGGTGGACATGGAATGCTCGAATACCGGTAAAAGGGTCAAGAGCGAGCAGTTCACCCTTCATGCGGGTGAAAGTAAAAACGTGACAGGCACGTGTGCCAACGCAAAGATAGGCGTCCTTGTCCTTGGTGCGGACAACCAGCCGATAACCGGCTATATACGAATCGTCAATGTTCCTCTCGATGTTTATGAGGATGAGGCTGACTCTCGATCCACCATGCGATTCTTCGAGGTACCGCCCGGCAAGTATATAGTCGATGTGGAATGCCCGGACGAATCTCGCTTACGGTCCCTTCCATTCGACCTTTCCCAAGGCCAGGAAAACAGTCTGACGCTCAATTGTTCAACCAAGGTCATCAAGATGAGCCTCGGTGAGGACGCCCGCTTTGATGCCACAAAATCGACGGTATCGATGACACCCAAGAATCTGCCAGAGCAGACCACACGCGAACCCATGCCGCAGACTGCCGCACAAAGCCCGCAGGACATGCAGTCTATGGCAGATCAGATGGAATCCGTAGCTGAAGCCCAGGCTGCCGCCGCGCAGGCTGCCGCTATGGCACGAATTCAGGAAGTCATGGGGGTGATGCAGGGGAACCAACTGCCACAGCCTCCCCAGACTCCGGAACAACAGGCAGAAGGCAGCAGCAAGGACACTCAAGGTTCCACGCGTTCCGTTGACGTTGTCCTTCCGAGGGTGGCCGACTCGCAGGCCGGATATTCCCGCCAGCGTCAGCTGCCTCCCGGCGAAGGCGCGCAGCACATCGATCAGGTCGGCGCACCGCCGCCCAACGTGGACTATTCCAATGTGGGCGCTGAAGACACAGGGGGAGGTCTTACCGAGGCTGATGAACGTCCCGAACAGGGACACAACCCCTATGAAGGTATGTCCAAGGAGGAGATGCAGGCGGCTTTTGCCAGAGACATGGGCATGCAGGGCCCGCAAGGTGACGGCGGATGCAATCCTGATGAATTTAACGTGGGAAGCCCCCTGACTACCCGGCGGCATATCGACACACTGGGATACCGCCTCGACTCCTGTGAGGAAAAGGCCAGGACCGTGGAAAGAAACGATATCCTTAACCGGATTGAGGCAGCCCGGGGCAATCTTCTGTATCTAGGGAAACGACTCAAGAAACGCGCGCCCAAAGACGAGTTGCAGCGACTGCTGGATCAATGCGCTCAGGAGGTTCATGCCATTCAGGTTTCCGTTTCCCAGATATAGTAGACGCTGTTTTACTCAAGACCCAAACACTCCGGGCATTTCTCATGAGAGAAGTGTTTTGCGCAAAATTCTAAAATAGGTTTGTCCGAAAGGCCCCCTTTGTATTTCAATACGAACTTGCATTCAGGACTGTCATCCTGCTCTATGTGTTCATTATGTCAAGATAGAAGACTACCGGAAAAATAGATGCCATACGAAGTTTCCGCTTCTCGCATTTTGCCCTGCACCTCTGCCAGTTTGCTCTCTAATGCTTTTAGGGCAGATAGGCAATCACTTCTTGAGGAAATACATCATCAATTTCTCCATGGAAGTGTGATTGGGTAAAATTTACGTATTGAAAAACATTGATCTTTCAGGTGCAATTTCCCGTTTCCAAGGAGAGACGAAATGAAGATCGAGACAAATTTTATGGCGAAAAAAGTATTGATTTTCATTGCTGTCTAAATCTATATTCAGCTTTGCAATTAGTTTTCCGCTCGGGGATGGTTGAAACCCCTCGCCTTTAGGCGAAGCAAATTCTTGATTGTCGATTAGCGACTTGTATTCAAGAACATTGCTTTCTGTCATTCTGTGGCTTGACCCTGGATCGGGTCCAGGGCAGGCCACGGATCCGGGAGGGTTAATAAAAAAAACATGGATACTGCGATCAAGTCGCAGTATGACACACAGTTGATTTCGATCAGCCGGTTTTAGAACCCCTTGCCTGATAGACGAGGGTTGTTCACTTATTCATGGAGTGTAATATATGAATCATAATGTTAGTAATGAAGGGATGCTCAGCCCATACAGAGTTCTGGATCTAACAAATGAACGCGGGCTTATTTGCGGCCAGCTTTTAAGCGAGATGGGAGCGGATGTAATAAAGATTGAAAGACCGGGGGGAGACCGAGCCAGGAATATAGGCCCATTTTTTCATGATATTCCTGACCCTGAAAACAGCCTGTTCTGGTTTGCCTTCAATACAAACAAGAGGGGTATCACTCTTGATATAGAAACCGAAGACGGCAGGGAGTTGTTTAAAGAACTCATAAGTTCCGCGGATATCGTTATTGAATCATTTTCGCCCGGCTATATGGAGAAGCTTGGCTTGAATTATCCAGTGCTAAAAAAGATAAATCCCCGGATTATAATGACGTCTATCACGGGTTTCGGACAGGAAGGGCCCTATCGCGATTATAAGGATGCAGATATTGTGCTCTGGGCCTTGTCAGGTAATGCCTTTCTAACAGGCGATCCTGACCGGGCTCCGCTTATGCCCAGTTTCCCCATGTCCTATATCTTTTCAGGCGCGCTTCAGGCGGCTGTCGGCACTATGGTAGCACTTTATCATCGCCATTGTACCGGTCAGGGTCAACTCGTGGATGCCTCTGCTTTGCTTTCGCTCTTGTGGTCTGTTTCCTCCGAACCTCTGGGCCCATGGCTGGAGCAAAAAGAAATTATAAAGCGTCAGGGCAGAATGTGGTATCGCTCACAGATAGGTGAGAATAATAAGACATCCCTGGTCGGCGCTCCAAATGTTTATCAATGCAAGGATGGTGATATCAACTTTACGATTATGGCGGGGCCAAGTTTTTATAAGAGCACCGGAGCGCTCTCTGAATGGATTGAAAGTCTTGGAATGGCTGGTGAAACCCTGAAAAAAATAGACTGGCTCAAATTCGAATGGGCAACCGTCAGCCAGGATGTTATGGATGAAATAGTAGCAGATTTCAGCAATTTTTTTAAGACCAAGACAAAGGCTGAATTATTTGAGGAGGCGCAGAAAAGGGGTATCATGATGTATCCGTTTTTTACCCCTAAAGAGATAATGGGTCTTGAACAGCTCAAATCAAGGAACTACTGGGTTGAAGTGGAACACCCGGAGCTGGAAACAACTATAATATATCCCGGATCTTTTTTTAAGACATCCGAGGCATTCTCTAAATACCGCCGCCGCGCCCCCAGGATAGGGGAACATAACGAAGATATATTTTTTAATGAACTGAAGCTGTCCAGGAATGATCTGCTGATGTTAAAGCAGGCGGGCGTTATTTGACATAATAAATCGAGGGTAAAAAAATATGAAACCATTTGAAGGAATAAACATCCTGGATTTTACATGGATAGGAACCGGCCCTTTGAGCGTCAATTACCTCAATTTCTACGGGGCGACAACAATCAAGGTGGAATCAGCCCTTCGTCCGGATCCGTTCAGGTTCAGCACACCATATAAAGGAGGGAAGATAAGCGCGGAAACCAGTTACGGTTTTCATCATGTCCATACCACAAAAAGCATGGATATAACCCTCAATATGAAAAATCCCAAGGCAAAAGCTATCGCTGTCAGACTTATCAAATGGGCTGATGTCGTCTTTGAAAGCTTCACCCCCGGAGCGATGGAAGACATGGGACTTGGATATGAGGACCTGAAAAAAATAAAACCGGAAATAATAATGATGAGGACCTGCATGCACGGTCAAACCGGTCCTCTTGCCAGACAACCGGGACTGGGATTCATGCTGACGGCTATATCAGGTCTCGCCCCGCTTACCGGCTGGCCGGATCGCCCTCCATCAGGTCAATATTTCGCTTTCACCGACTTTGTCGCGCCATTGTTTAACGCATTTTGCCTCATGGCCGCCCTTGATTATCGCCGAAGGACAGGTCGAGGACAGATGCTCGATATGTCGCAGCATGAATCAGTACTGCGTTGTGCAGGCCCTCTTTTGCTTGATGCTGCGGTAAATCACAGGGAATACAAAGCAGGGGGAAATCGAGTGGAATATGCGGCGCCTCATGGTATTTACCGCTGTAAGGGGGAGGATCGCTGGTGTGCCATTGCCGTTTTCACGGATGACGAGTGGGAACGATTCTGCCGGGTTATCGAAAACCCGGCTCTGACGGAAAGCCCCAGGTTTAGAACACTCCGGGAAAGAAAGAGGAACGAGGATGAACTGGACACGTTGATAGAAGAATGGACCATCCGGCATTCAGCGGAGAATGTAATGAATACTCTTCAGGCCGCAGGTGTTGCCGCAGGGCTTGCATCGAATTCAGGCGATCTCTACGATGATCCGCATCTCAGGCATTATAATGCTATCGAGGAGCTTGAACATCCTGATACGGGAAAGACGAGAATTTACCTGCGTCCCGGGTTCACGCTTTCGGAATCTCCTTTTGAGCGGAGCAGACCTCCACTCCTGGGCGAGCATAACGAGCATGTGTATGTAAACATACTCGGCATCCCTGATGAGGAATTTATTCAATTGATGGCGGAAGGGGTGTTTGATTAAGATCCTTTAGAGAAAAACTGACAGAAAGGATCAGGTCAAGGTACAGGAACTCTGGCGGATTTAGCTTTCGCATAAAATAGAAGAAGGGAATTAAATGCGGATTACATTCGGCATGTACCTTGATGGTGTGCCCTGGAGTGAAAAAGAGGCCTCTTCCGGCGAAATTCAGGTCGGTCCCCTTGGTCTTCTTAGTGTTCTTGAAACGCGACTTGGGCTCACCGGTCCGGAAGTACACCCCGCAGTCCGGATTGACCAGTACATGCATCGAATGGAATTACAGGATCACCCTGATAAATGGTTCCATTCTTCCTTTAATGCGGATGCCTGGTCAACGGCAAAGCAGATGCTCGCATGGAGGGACGGGCTGGTAGCAGCCGGCTGGAGAGGAGAGACTGATGAATCCATGTCTCCCCGTCTGCAGGCGCTGGCCGAGCTTGAAAAAACCGATTTCCCCCTGGCCATGGGGCAAGAGGATCGCCTTCGCGAGGTACTAAGGCATTTAAAAGATATAAGCTCAATCTCCTTCTCCCTCATCTATTTACAGGAGGATTTCGATCTTCTTCCCCCGGTTTGGAAGAAAATGTTTAAACAATTGCAGGGTTTTGGTGTCCCCATCCATCCTTTGCCCGCGATTCGGAACCGGAAAAAGTCTCCCTCCAATCTTGCGTCTGTCCAAAAGATACTTTCAGATAATACAAATACAACATCTATTAAAGAAAATGACGATTCCCTGCTTCTGGTCAAGGCTTCGAATGAATGGGAGGCGGCGGAAACCCTGGCCCTGTGGCTGGCGGCTGAACAAAACAATAACCAGGAGGTCATCATTATCTGCGGCTCTGATACGGATGTGATGGACCAGACCCTTGAGCGGCATGGTCTTCCCCAAGCTGGAAATACACAGTCCACACAATGGAGAGGATCCCTGCAGGTCCTGCCCATGGTGCTTGCCAACGCGTGGAAGCCAGTTGATGTCAACAAGCTGGTAGAACTGCTTTCATCGCCCATAGCCCCGATTCCGGGGTACGCGGCCCGTCACCTGCTCCGGGCGTTAAGCAAAGAGCCCGGCGTGGGCGGTGATGCCTGGAACAAGGCCCTTGAAACCATCGCGGATGAGTATAAAAAAAGGGCATATAATAAAAGTGCCGACAGGAAAAAAACTCCCGCTCAATTTGCAGGCGAACTCGATTCTTTTCTCGCCAGAGATCGCTATTACCATGACTCGGGCATTCCTGAAGAGAAGCTTAAAGAACGATGCCAGTGGGTGATTGAATGGCTTGCGTGGCGCATTGATAAAGATCCTTTTCTCGCGGAGGCGGTCAGCCATTGCCGTGAGATGCAGAAGCTTGCCGAAGGCAAGGGAGATATTCCCCGTGTAGCCGTCGAGCGCATGTTGGACTCGGTAATCGGGGTGGGAGGTACAGCCCCTGACCGATTCGAGCAGGCGGCCCCATGGCAGGTAGTAAGGCATCCCGGTCAGATGACAAAATCCTGCAAGACAGTCATCTGGTGGGATTTCACTGACCCCCTGGCCAGGTCTTCTGTTTACTGGAACACATCGGAACAGGACGCTCTATTTAAAATGGGTATTGAATTGGAGGATTCCCGAACCTTTCGCAACCGGGAAGCCGTTGCATGGATGAGGGGATTTCAATATGCTGAAGATCATTTCCTGATGTTTTATCCGGGGAGCATATACGGTGAGGCAGTGTATCACCATCCGTTCTGGGATGAGATCCGCAATGGCGCTGCCAAAGTTCAACCGGACATGCAGGATGACGCAATTGACGCGTGCCTGACTCGTGAATGCAAGGATCTTCAGGATAAAGGCCGCTGGAAACTTGCAGGACGCTCTATAAAACTGCAAAAGGTTAAATTCAGAGCATTGAAAACTGTTTCAGCCTCTTATGAGATCCCTGAAGATAGCATTTCCATGTCTGCGTCCATCTCATACAGCCAGATGAGTACCATGATCGCGTGTCCCATGAAGTGGATCCTGCAATATCATGCGGGCTTGAGTCTGCCAAATATGCAGATAGTTCCTTCAGGCAATCAGATGATCGGAACCTTCTGCCATCGAATTGTCCAGAAGCTCTATTCCGAACCCGGTAAGGCCTGGACTCCGGAGAAAGCGGAGACAAGGGCAGGCGAACTTTATGATTCCCTTGTCGGCTCCATGGCCACTGAACTGCTCCTTGAAGGAAACGAGCTTGAGAATATGCGCTACAGGCACGCCATCAGGACGGCTGTCAGAGAGCTTGTATCAGCCGTTTCAAGGCTCGATTTGACGGTAGGGAGATCGGAAGAAAGACTTGAAGGCAATCTGGACGGAATTCCATTCACAGGATATGCCGATCTTCTGCTCCGTGATAAAAACGGAAATCCCTTTGTCCTGGACATGAAGTGGTCAGGATCGAGCAGATACAGGAAAGAAGAGGTGGAACAGGGAGAGGCGCTGCAGCTCGCCACCTATTCATGGCTTCTGAAATCCGCCAAACCTGGATCCCGGGTGCACAGCGCCTATTTCATGCTGGCCCAGGGAGAACTGCTGAGTGACAGCGATCTGCTTCAGGATGAGGCATTGACCTCAAAATACACTCAGGAAGAGATATGGGAAATGGGAGTCAATAGCTGGAACCAGTGTATGAAAGACTTGCGGCGTGGACGAGTTGAAGCCGGCGGGGTAAAGCTGCGGCTCATCGAGGAGTCGGAAGGGTTAAAGGAAGACAGGATTAAAGAGAATCTGAAAAGCGAATGTATCGCGAAGGGGATGCTTTATCAGGGACCTCAATGCGGTTTCTGTGATTTTGGCGTGCTCTGCGGCATGAAAGGGGCTGCTTCGTGAAACATATTGAGCTGATCAATGCCAGCGCAGGATCAGGCAAGACATACAGCCTTACCAGCCGGGTTATTGAGGAACTGAAGGGAGATATGGCGCCCGAAGCGCTCATGGCAACTACCTTTACCAATAAGGCGGCCGCCGAGCTGCGGGAACGCATCCGCCTGGGGCTTTTAAAGCATGAAAGAACGGATCAAGCTCAACATATCTTTGACGGTTTCCTGGGGACGATAAACAGTATCTGTGCCCGTCTCCTAAAGGAATACGCGCTGGATGCCGGTCTTTCGCCCGCCCTTGATGTATTGCCGGAGGAGGACGGTTCACGGCTGTTTCAGATCGCCATAGCAAGGGTTATCAATGACCATGCAGAGACAATGGAGCCGGTCGCCCGGAGATTGAGCATGGACGGTGGCGGTTCCGGCCATGGGAAACGTCCTGACTGGAGGGATGATGTTAAGAGGATCGTGGATATGGCCCGCAGCAATAACATGAACAGTAATGATCTAAAGATCTTTTCTAAAAGTTCCTGGGAATCCATTCAGGATCTGTTTGGCAATCCACGAGGTAGTGGAATAAGGGAAGATCTGGAACATGCCGTAAACCAGGCGCTCCATGGTCTGAAAACGATCAAAAATCCGAAAAAGTCCACCCAGGCTTCTCTTGATGAGTTGAAGAGAATCAAGCAGGATATGCTGCGAGGAATTGATATTCCATGGATGGAATGGGTGCGCATTGCCAAGCTGGGGACCAATAAGGACGGGGAGGGGATGCTGGATGCTATCAACCGTATTGCAGGGGAGGTAATGAGACATCCGGATTTTCAGGCGGATGTGAAAGAGATGATTCATGGCGTATTCCAGTGCGCGGGTGTGGCGCTTCAGTATTATGAGATGTTCAAGCAGAAGCAGGGCCTGATGGATTTTGTGGACCAAGAGACTAAGGTGCTTGATCTTGCCCGTGAGAATGAAGCTTTTCACGCCTCTATGCAGGATCGCCTGCAACTGATGATGGTGGATGAATTTCAGGATACAAGCCCGATCCAGCTTGCCCTTTTTATGGAGATAAGCGCCCTGGCCGGAAGGTCTGTCTGGGTGGGTGATCCCAAGCAGGCAATCTACGGTTTCCGTGGTACCGATCCTCAACTGATGGATCAGGCCACCAAACTGTTAAAAAATACCCGGACCCTGGATAAATCGTGGCGATCCAGAGAAACACTGGTAAAATTTACGAATGCCCTGTTTTCCGAGGTGTTTCACTGGATGGGTAAAGACAGGGTCATGCTTCACATCCCTGATGAGCGTAAAGACAAGGCCATGGGAGGCTGGATCGAATCGTGGAATCTGCCGGTAAGGAATAACAGCGATGAGGCAAAGGCTGTTGCTGTTGGTGTTCAAGATCTTTTATCACGCAGGGAGGATATCCGGCCTGGTGACATCGC
>JAFGDF010000253.1 GCA_016932235.1 Deltaproteobacteria bacterium
CTTATACGCCTCAGTCGTCGCTCCTTGGCGCCTTGCATCCGGCACCTCGCTGGTGGCCAGGGTTACGCCAAAATCCAGCACCAGTACTATATTGTCTTTGATTTGATGGTGGATTTTGGTCCTGCGGTCAAGCCGCAGGATGACAAAAAAATTTCGATACAGAAATATAAATCGCTATGAGATAATTAAGGACTTTCTTAGCCTAAAAGCTTAGGATTTAAACCCCAGATCGGGGACCTGAAAGTATAACTATTTAAAATAAAATGCTTCTTGAATTTTTACAAAAGCCTGTTGAGATAAAGCCATACTGGCTCCGGGAAAGACGGGATAAGGGCATCTGGCATGGAAATCAGGAATCTATTTCAAAACTTACAGCAAATCGCTTGACTAATAATATATAATACTTATACCTTCTGATTAAATTTTTCCCAGGATCTCATTGATTATGGAAACCAACCAGGGCTTTAAAGAGATGAAAAATCTTCACGAAAAGATAAAAGATCTTCTCAGAAAAAGAAATGCCATCCTCCTCGCGCACAATTACCAGCGGCCTGAGATTCAGGATATAGCGGACCTCTGTGGTGACTCCCTTGAATTATCAATAAAAGCTTCTCAAACAGAGGCGGAGGTTATCGTTTTCTGCGGTGTCCACTTTATGGCTGAAACGGCTTCCATCCTATGCCCGGATAAAAAAGTGCTGCTGCCGTCTCCTGATGCCGGATGTCCCATGGCGGATATGATCCTAAGAGAGGATCTGATAAGTAAAAAGAAGGAATTGCCGGAGGCCATTGTTATAACTTATGTAAATACCACCGCTGAAGTCAAGGCCGAGAGCGATATCTGCTGCACATCAGCCAATGCCGTCCGGGTTGTGAATTCCCTTGATGATCATTCAGGGATATTGATGATACCGGATAGAAATCTGGCACAATATGTAAAGAAAACTTCAGGGATGGATATCCAATACTGGAATGGCTATTGCCCTATCCATGATAATCTGACCGTGGACCAGGTCAGGAAGGCCAAAGCTGAACATCCTGCTGCGATTTTCCTCGCTCACCCTGAATGCAGGCCGGAAGTGCTGGACGAAGCGGATGAGATAAAAAGCACGTCAGGTATAATTGCTTACGCGACCGGATCCGATAGGAAAACTTTTATCATTGGCACTGAAACAGGTATCCTTCATCCTCTAAAAAAGGCAAATCCCGGCAAGGTATTTATTCCGGCCTCCCCGCAAATGGTCTGCCATGATATGAAAAAGACGGGATTGGAATCTATTATCAGAGCCCTCGAAAGGCTTGAACCAGAGGTCAAAGTGCCTGAAGATGTCCGGATGAAGGCAAAAAAGGCCGTTGACCGCATGCTGGAGATACCTTGAACCTTGTACCTTTTGCCGTAAAACCTTGTACCTCTTTTTTAATATATATTTATGAAAAAATCCCAGAAAGTCATTAAAGCCAATCTTGAATACCTGAGGAAGTTGTTCATCATGCCGGATTCACCGGATAAATTCGTTGAATTCGGCAAGGACCTGCTTGAGATGATCCATGATTTTTTTCAGGAAAAGGGAGGAATCCACAGTAAATCCACATTGCCTGAACTCAGCAAGATCTTCGATCAAACCGCTTTGCCTGATAATCCATATCTTATAAAAGACGTTCTTGCCGAGATAAAGAAAAAGATAATAGACCATTCCGTAAAGGTTGGAAATCCATATTACATAGGCCACATGACGAGCGCTATTCCTTATTTCATGATCCACCTTGAGATGATTATCGCATCCCTGAACCAGAACCAGGTAAAGATAGAAACCGCAAAAGCCTCGAGTTTTGTGGAAAGAGAATTGACGGCCTGGTTTCATCGCCTGATCTTTAATAAAAAGAACGGATTTTATAAAAAAAACATACAGAATCCACATGTTTCCCTGGGTAATATCACAGCCGACGGGACACTCTCGAACATGACGGCCCTGATGGTGGCCAGGGAGAAGGCCTTTCCGCCAGGCGGAGATTTTCAGGGTCTGCGGGCTACAGGGGTCAACGAGGCCTTGGATCATTACGGCTATTCAAAGGCCGTGATCCTGGTATCCGCCAGAGGACATTATTCCATAAGAAAAGCCGCCAATGTGCTCGGTTTAGGGGAAGAGAACGTGATAACGATTCCTGTGGATGACGGGAATCACATTGACATCAAAAAATTACAGCGAAAGGTCGCTCAGCTTCAGGACAGGAATTATCGCCCCAAAACAAAAATTATCGCCATCATAGGTATCGCAGGCACTACAGAAACAGGCAATATTGATGATCTTGAATCAATAGGAGAGATTGCCAGAAGGGCAGGCGCACATTTTCATGTGGATGCCTGCTGGGGTGGCCCTACCCTGCTTGTTGATGAATACCGCCATCTGTTCAAAGGAATCGAAAAAGCCGATTCGGTCTCCATCGATGCTCATAAACTGCTTTACTGTCCCATGAGCATGGGCCTTGTCCTTTTTAACAACGAAAAGGACCTGAACACTATACGACACTCATCTAATTATATTATCAGGAAGAATTCAGTGGATATGGGCCGGTTCACGATAGAGGGTTCACGCTCATTCGCCTGCCTGAAACCCTGGGCAGCCCTGAAAATCATAAGCAGGAAGGGTTATGGCCTTTTACTGGGGCATGCCCTGAAAACCACGGATTATATGAAGAAAAAGCTTGACTCATGCGATAATTTCGAATCTCTGAACTCTCCTGAACTATTTATTCTCATATATCGTTTCATCCCGGGGAACGTACGTAAACGGCTGTCACAATGGAAACTGACATCCACACGATCGGATGACATAGAAAAGGCCAGGAATGCTGAAAAGAAGATAAGAAAGGTAAATCAACTCATCAACAGCCTTAATGTAAAGCTCCACAGGGAAATCAGGAAGGACGATACGACATTTGTCTCAAGGACTACCATTGAATCCACCATATATCGCCCGCAGAACATCGTTGTTTTAAGGGCGGTTCTGATAAATCCGCTTACTGATAACACAGTCCTTAACGAGATAATAGGAACGCAGAATCGTATTGGGCTCCAACTCTGGCATGAATTTGAAGCAGCTTATAACCGAATCCTAAAAACACAGATGAAATAAATTCCGGGATAAGACTATGGGACTTATCTTTGATATCCGCGCGGCAAGGCTCTATGAGTCATGGTATAAATCCCCTAAAGGAAAGCTGCTGGATACCTTTTTTGAAAGTCTGGTTCCGACACTGATGGAGCCACGGCAGGGAGAAAAAGTTCTTGATATTGGCTGCGGGTCCGGGAACCAGCTCTTATGCCTCAGCAAGCTGGCACTTGATATCTATGGTATAGATGCCTCGCCATATATGATCAGCCTGGCGAGAGAGCGACTCGGAAACCGTTGTTCTCTCAAGACAGGGATGGCGGAGGATCTGCCGTTCGAGGATAATGAGTTTGATGTCGCCTTGCTGGTGAATAGTCTCGAATTTATTGACGACCCGGTAGAGGCATTAAGAGAAGCGGCGAGAGTGACAAAAAGAAAAATCTTTATCGTTGCTCTAAATAGCCTGTCATTCGGTTGCTTAGCCGGGAAAATGCACGGGCTGATAGGTAAAAGCATCATGAACCATGCCAGGCCATATAGTCTCTGGGGTCTAAAAAAATATATCAGGACAGCGCTGGGCAATGTGCCGATTGAATGGGAATGCAGCCGAACCTGGCCATTCCATTCCGGAACGGGATTTGGGAGATTCTTACGGCAGATGAGTCTCGATCGCTGTCTGATGGGATCTTTAATAGGGATATCGGCCACGATCAAGTACACGGTAAAGACCAATAACGTGCCTTTAAAAGTAAGTATCGGCAAGACCCGTGAATCTGTAATAGGGGGAATAAACTTTGAAAGAAGCCTACCTTTATGAAAAATTGAAAGATAACATGGTCCGATGTTATCTGTGTAATCATCGTTGCCTCATTAAAGAGGGTGAAAGGGGCCTATGCGGTGTTCGTGAAAATACCGGCGGAATCCTTTCAAGCCTTGTATATGGCAGAGTAATTGCCAGAAATGTGGATCCGATTGAAAAAAAACCCCTGTTCCATTTCCTGCCGGGCAGCCGCTCCTACAGTATCGCAACCGTGGGATGCAACTTCAAGTGTGTTTTTTGCCAGAATTCGGAGATATCCCAGATGCCCACTGAACGCCGGGAAATCCTGGGAGAGCGGATGAATCCTGAAGAAATCGTTAATGACGCCCTAAAAACACATTCATCGACTATTTCTTACACATACACGGAACCTACGATATTTTACGAACTTGCCTTTGATACAGCCAGGACGGCTGTTTCAGAAGGTCTAAGAAATATATTTGTGACCAACGGGTATATGACTGAAGAATGCCTGAAGGACATTTTCCCGAACCTGCATGGTGCTAATATTGATCTCAAATCTTTTGATGATGGATTTTATAAAAAACAATGTTCGGCCAGGCTTAAGCCGGTATTAAAAAGCATAGAAACAATGAAGAAAATGGATATATGGGTCGAGGTTACCACTCTTCTAATTCCGGGTCTTAACGATTCCGAAGAAGAATTAAAGTCCATTGCCCGGTTTCTCGTGGATCTGGATCCTTACATCCCCTGGCACATCAGCAGGTTCCATCCAACGTATCACCTGTTGGACAGTGACCCGACTCCTGTCGCCAGCATCCATAAAGCCAAGGAAATCGGAACAGGGCTCGGTTTGAAGTATGTTTACACCGGTAACATACCGGGAGATGAAGGCGAAAAAACACTCTGCCATAACTGTGGAACGCTCCTTATTGACCGCTATGGCTTTTCAGTCAGGATAAACCGAGTGATGGACAATAAATGCCCGGACTGCGGGACGGTGATCCCTGGCGTGTGGGATTGAGGGGCTAATATTTTACCATCCTTAAAAAAAGCCCATGAGGAGGCGCTTTAATCCCGGCCCGGCGCCTGTCTTTTGACGAAAGAATTTCACTGAACTCATGAGGGGATATTCTGCCGAGGCCTGCTTCCACGATGGTGCCAACAATGTTTCGTACCATATGTCGTAAAAAGCCATCTGCCTCAAAAATAATAAGAAGGGCGCCTCTGTCGCCGGATATCAATCCGGCCCTTATCATCTCTCTTACCGGATTCAGGTTCGAGCTCCCTGAAGATCTGAAGCAAGAGAAATCCCTCTTTCCAACCAGCTGTTCAAGGCATTCCTTCATATCCCGGATGGAAAGCTCCCTGGTAACATGCCAGCAATAATTTCGAATAAAGATATCAGGCTCCTTGCTGTTTAATATCCTATACTCATATACCTTGCTTTTACTGCTGTATCTCGAATGAAATTCCAGGGGAACGTTTTCAGCATGTTTTATGTGGACATCGTCAGGGAGAAGGGAATTCAAAGCTCTTCGCAAAGAGAGGGTGTCAATTCCTGATTTTGTGATGAAATTACATACCTGATGAAGGGCGTGTACGCCTGAATCGGTTCTACCTGAAGCGCTCAGGCGAATCGATTCGCCGGTGATAATTTTTATTTTCTCTTCAATTAATTCCTGAATCGTGATTTCACCGGATTGCCGCTGCCATCCGTGATAATTTGTCCCGTCATACGCCAGGACGAGCTTTATGTTCCTCCTGCCATCCATATCCCACCGCCTTACCATCCAATCTTTTCATATAAAGCAACCGCCACGGCGCGAAGCACGCGAAGAGCGGGTATCCTTTATTTAACCGGGAAAGACTGTCAAATGAAAGAAGCTTAATTAACCCCTTAGCGTCTTTGGCGCCCCTGCGATGCAGGCTTTGAAAATCGACCGCCAAGCTGCAGACGAAAAAAACGGGGAAGCCGCAAAACGACTTCCCCGCTTAAAGCAAAATTATATTTTAAAATCAAAAAACAGCGGCTCTGATAAGCGAACATTAACGCTTTGAATATTGAAAACGAGCCCGGGCACCAGGTTGTCCGTATTTTTTCCTTTCTTTCATCCTGGGATCCCGTGTGAGGAATTCGGCCTTTTTCAATGGAATGCGAAATTCCGGGTTCATCTCCACCAGGACCCGGCTGATCCCATGCCTTATTGCTCCCGCCTGGCCTATTACACCTCCGCCCTTGACATTAACCTTAATATCATATTTCCCGCTTGTTTCGGTTATCATGAGGGGTTGCATTACAAGATTTCTGCCTGATTCCACTTTGATATATTCATCAATAGGCCTGCGGTTGATGGAAATTTTGCCACTCCCGGGTTTCATCCAGACCCGGGCAATCGATGTTTTTCTTTTACCTACGGCGTGATAACTCTCTCCGGCCATTTAATTCTCCTAGATCTCTAAATTTTCAGGGTTCTGTGCCTCATGCGGATGATTGGATCCCGCGTATATCTTTAATTTTTTGAGTTGACGTGTTCCAAGGCTGTTCTTGGGCAGCATCCTTTTTACAGCCATCCGTATGATCTCTTCAGGTTTTTTCTCAAGAAGTTTTTTTGCTGTTATTGTCTTTAATCCGCCCGGATACCCGCTGTGCCGATAATATTTTTTCTCGTCCCATTTTTTCCCCGTCATTGAGATCTTTTCCGCGTTAACAACGACGATAAAATCCCCTGTATCAGCATGAGGGGTAAAAACAGGTCTATGTTTTCCCCGCAACCGCAAAGCGATTTGAGTTGCCAGCCTTCCAAGTATCCGGCCTTCCGCGTTGACAAGATACCATTTTTTTTCGATTTCATGTTCTTTTGCGACATATGTTTTCATAACAGTGTTTCCAATCTAATAAAATAAAGCTAGTCTATCTAATTAAAATTGCATGTTATGTCAAGTTCTTTTTGTTTTAAATTTGATAATAATCTGTTATTGGGTTGACAAAAAATAACCTCTGCCTATAAACTTTTCAAATGATCCCAAAGGATCTGTACTATATGTATATGAGAATTATAATCAGAAAAAGCAGAGTTATCCCGTGTTCCAATCCTTCACGCTGAAAGATATCCGGAAACTGCAAGCCGAAGTTGTGAGAAAACCAACCGGTACAAGGCCTGCCCTGTGGCGAATAAAAAAAGACAATAAAAATGCCATAATCAAGGATTTCAGCTCAAACGGCCTCCTTTTCCGGAACACCATAGGTCGTTTCCTGATCTGGAGAGAAAGCACGGCTTACAAAAAGCTCAAAGGACTCAAGGGTATTCCGGAGTTTTATCGTTCGATTGAAGGCAAGGCTTTACTTTTGGAAGATATACAAGGAAAAGACATTGAAATTTACAGCGCTGAAAATAAGCCCGGCGATTTTTTTTTTAGAGAATTAAAAAAGGTTGTAGAGGACTTTCATAAACATGGGATAGCACATTGCGATCTTAAAAGGGCGCCAAACATTATTGTGGGTGACAACGGCAGACCCTATATTGTCGACTGGTCAGCATCCATTTCAGAAAAGGGCTTCCGTATCTTCCCCCTGAATTATATATACCGGCGATTTGTTCAGGATGACTTGAACGCAATAACCAAGCTTCGGCTCAAGTATTGCCCGGAAAAGGTAAGTTTTGAAGAAAAGAGAAAATATTATCATAAAAGCCCTGTCGAAAAGGCAATCAGGGCTGTAAGGGACAAGGCCAGGGCATTATTGCAGAAGCTGGCCTGATCACCATGAGTGTTTAACATGAAAATGAGTTTATATATATCTGCATGAAATTCAGCGTTATCTCTAAAGATCGCGGTATGGGGAGCTCTTTTACGAGCGAACTCGTTCCTAGCAAGTTTGACGCATACTGCCTTACGAGGCGGGCGGCAAACCATCTCAGTCGTCGTCAGGGCCAGATTAAGGTTGAACAACCGAGGA
>JAFGDF010000254.1 GCA_016932235.1 Deltaproteobacteria bacterium
GCCATACGGAAGCTCATGGGGCTCAGGCCAAAAACGGCCCGCATCCTGAAACAGGGGCAGGAAAAGGAGATTCCCCTTACCCAGGTTGCTGTCGGTGACATTGTTATTGTCCGTCCCGGCGAAAGTATTCCGGTTGATGGAATCATTACTGAAGGGAAATCCGGTGTTGACGAGTCCATGCTCACTGGAGAACCCCTTCCTGTTGACAAGACACCAGGAGACAAGATAACAGGTGGGACCATAAACGGAGACGGTTTGCTCAAGTTCGAGGCAAAAAAGGTTGGTAGGGATACGGCCCTTGCCGGCATTATCAGGCTTGTCCAGGAGGCACAGGGAAGCAGGGCCCCCATCCAGGCCCTTGCCGACAGGGTCGCAGCCGTCTTTGTCCCGGCCGTTATCGGCATAGCGATTTTAACCTTTATTCTATGGTGGATAATCGGAGGAGAATTTGTTCCTTCCATGATTCGAATGGTGGCGGTACTTGTGATCGCCTGTCCCTGTGCCCTTGGCCTGGCGACTCCCACGGCCATAATGGCCGGCACGGGAAAAGGTGCGGAAAGGGGTGTGCTGTTTAAGAACAGTGAGGCACTTGAGTCTTCCGCGGACCTGGACACTATTGTTATGGACAAGACAGGGACAATCACCGTCGGAAGACCTTCCGTGGTGGATGTCATTTCATTGAATCTGCCTGAAACCAGTGAAGAGGAGGTCCTAAGGCTTGCCGCTTCCGTGGAGAAGGGGTCTGAACATCCGATCGGACGGGCCATTGTTTCCCATGCAAAAGAGAAGGCCCTTCCCCTTTCTGAGCCTGAGGACTTTAAGGCCTCCGGGGGAATGGGAGTCCGTGCCAGGGTGGATGGCCGTCTCGTGTTCATAGGCAAACCGGCATGGTTTGAAGATATGGCTATCAATACGGAGAATGTCAGCGCCAGGATCAGGACCATTCAGAAAGAGGGAAAAACAGTGATGCTGGTTGCCGTGGAGCAAGGTCTCAAGGGATTGATTTCAGTCGCAGATATTATTAAACAGGAATCCCCTCAGGCAGTAAAAGACCTTCACCTGCAAGGGCTAAAGGTGGTCATGCTGACAGGGGATAACAAACAGACTGCCATTTCAATCGCCTCTGAAGTATATATAGATAATATTATTGCAGAGGTGCTACCTGAAGAAAAATCCAGGATTGTTAAAGATCTACAGGATAAAGGGGAAAAGGTGGGAATGGTGGGGGATGGCATTAATGACGCTCCGGCCCTGGCCCAGGCCGATGTGGGTATGGCGATCGGGACTGGGACCGATGTTGCGATAGAGTCCGGGGATGTGATTCTTGTTAGCGGCAGCCTGGCAGGTATCCCCAGAATTATCGATCTGAGCAGGGCTACCATGAGAACCATCCGCCAAAACCTCTTCTGGGCCTTTTTTTACAACCTTGTTCTTATTCCGGTTGCCGCGGGAGTGCTATACCCATTTGGGTTCATGCCGACCTTTTTGAGACAGTTGCATCCCATGCTGGCGGCCTTTGCCATGGCAATGAGCAGCATTACGGTGGTTTCAAACAGCCTGCGTCTCTACAGGGCGAAAATAGACTAATCAGATCATAGTGATCCCGTCGGAATTAAGTCCTTTTTCAGATAACCATTCCCTTATAGTCTCAAACAGTAAGCCGTAGTAGTTCAGAGATCCGCCAAGACCTCTCCTGCCAAAGTAATAGTTTATCTCCAGTAAAAGGGGGGAGGGGTCAGACATCTCCTGGGGAAAAATTATGTCAACAGCCGCGAGATTTATACCGGATAGGGATGACAGCCTTCCTGCCAGATCTCTTCCCTTTTTCTGAAGGTCCTTTCTCCAATCCCTATCGATTTTGGCACCACGACTTACGGTTGTGATAAGTCCATTTTTTTCCTTTGGCCGTTTCCAGTAGGAGATCAGATTTTTTCCCATAATTACCACCCTTAGTACGTTCCCCCTGGAAGGGATCATCTCCTGGGAAATAAATCTTCCCGACCCGGATCTCGCCACAAGGGAAAGCCTGTCAAGGGCTATTTCCAAAGAATCATTGTCCTGAACAAGATATATCCCTGAACCCTCGTGGCCGTAATCCGACTTTAATAGAAAGGGTTTCTCAGGAGAATATATTTTCCCCTCCTTATATACCTTCCGGAACTCTTCCACGGATTCCCATATGAAGGATTTGGGATGGGGCAGATGCATTTTTTCAAACAGACGAATTTGTCCTGTCTTTCCCGGGTACTTAAAACGGATGTAATAGTCAGGGAATATATTTTTATATCTATCTTTACATGCAAGGTATATTTCATAGGAACATCCCTGGGGAAGGATAATGGCGTCGGCCTTTCTGATAATAGAAATATCTTCATGACCGAGACCACGAGATCCCGGTATAATCTGGAAGTCGGCCGTAAAACATGGATGAAGGGAAAGGATCATGGTTGGGTGCCTTTTATTTGACTTTATCTGGCTCTATGAATATACTCTAATCTTAAAATAATAATAATCATGTGAAAAGGATTTTTATGGAGAGTATCTATGCCGATATTTGAGTTCAGGTGTGTGAAGTGTGGAAATATCTTTGAGAAACTGTTTATGAAATCAGAGGAAGAAGTTGAAATTTCCTGTCCCGAATGTAAATCCCGGGAGTTTGAAAGGGTCGTAAGCAGCAGTAATTATGCCATGGGCCCGGGAGGAAATAAAACAAAAGTAACAGCAAAATCCTGCGGTCCTTCAAACCAGTGCATGACCTTTGATATCCCGGGGCCTACAAGATGATCATTCCTTCGGGGAGTCGATGAGAAAATCCCCGCTACATTTCAAGTCCTCCTGTATTATAACCTGATTGGAAAATGCATTAATATGAATGAGATATTAACAGAACTTGATGACGATGACAGGATCCGTATAAGAGATATCTTTAACAATGAGATAAACCCTAAACTTCAAAGGGCGGGCGCAAGAATGGGGAGTCTTAACTGTGAATTTGCTGGTGAAAGATATAAAAACTGGAACATAATATTCAGATCCGTCGGGTCTGATTTCGAGATAAGCGATTTTGAGTATGACGAGAAAGGATCGGGGATTGATCTGGATCTCTGAGAGGTATTTTGTAACCTATGGAAGGACGATTCTTAGGTAAAGAGATAATTATTAAGCCGGCCTGCCCCTTTTGCGGGGTAATAATAGAGAAGCCGGGTGAGCTTTCCGCCCGCATGCCTACCGAGATGCCCGTGGGGATCTGTTGCTGCGGCGCGGTATATGCCTTTGATGTGACCGGGCATAATCTTGGCGCTGCCATGGTTGAAGCCCTTGTAGTTGCCTGCAATGGAGACTGGGACCTTGCCTTTGACCTGTTGCCCGATGAGGATTACCAGGAGAAACAGCTTGACCATTATGATATGGAATCCCATATGATTATCCCCGGAGGCGCCTATGAGGGACGACAGATAAACGGGACCCTTTATTTTATAAGGCCCCATGAAGACATTCGGGAGGTAACGGAAGAAGGGACAAGACGTCTCATCGAGAGGGCCACACCCGTATCATCAGCGGGTTCGATCTCCCGGAAAAGGGAGAAAAAGTCCTTTTCAAAGAAGAAAGTTGAGGATATGGTAAGGGACTATCAAATTGACGAGATCTTAAGCCTGGCACAAAAGGACCAGAGGATTATCAGAGACCTTCAGCGCCTCCTCTACTCTGTTGATCCCCTCATAAGGAATCGGGCGGCCGAGGTTATGGGAAAGGTTTTTGCCATTATAGCAAAAAAAGATCCCGGTATCATATCGCGTCGGCTTCAGGGGTTATTCACCGCTATTACGGATACAGCCGCCTCAAGCTGGGGATATATCCGGGCGATCGGTGAAATAATCAGCAATAACCCACGCCAATTTGCCGGATATACCCCTGAACTCTACAGACTCATGGGAGATAGGGCATTACTTCCCGATGTCCTTGAGGCCCTTGGAAAGATCGCGGGCAAGAAATCAGATATCATAAGGAAACATACCCTGCATTTTATTCCCTTCCTGCAGGATGGAAGCCCGGAAATTCGAGGATTTACAACCATTCTACTGGGGAATATGAAGGCTATTGAGACAAAGGATGACATATCTAAATTAAAGGAAGACACATCGGTTATTTCCGTATATCGCCGGGGCATTATTGAAGAATTATCAGTCGGACATCTGGCCCTTGAGGCCCTTGACAGGTTATGATTATCAAATATCTTTTTTCCCATCCGGAAGGGGATATTCCCCTCAGTGCCCCGGATGAAAAAAGGCCCTTTAAGATTTCCCCGGTAAAAGATCATCCCTTTCTTACCCTGGGTGATTATTTCAAGGCCATAGAGAAATTTATCCTAAAAAACAGGGACATCTTTGATCACCTTCCCATTAAATGTCTCAATATTTGCAGTGAAAAACATGGGGCCTTCAGCCATGTTGCAAAGGCGGAATTAATCACCGATAAAGGCAGTTTTAAACTTGCGGTGATCACGGCCCTTTCCGGAAAAGGAAGGGGGAACCTTATAAAAGAGTTTAATATTATATCCCGCCTGAATAAAAATCGGGAGTCAGCATACTTGCCAGGGACTTATTCTATCGAAGGTTCAGAACATCGAAAAGGAGATCTTTCCGAGACTTTCACCATGGCCCTTCTTGAATGGTTTGAAGACTACCATGAATGGCATATTTCAGAAGATCAAACAGATGGGAAACAGAAGGTTTATCTCTGGGACCAGAGAAGGGGATACGGATACCTTTCTGAAAAGGAGGGTATGGAACTTTTCAGAAAGGCGTCGAAGATCCTTGCTCAGTACTATGATCTGCCAAGTGGATCCAGGATAGATCGCTGGCATCATGCGGCTGGGGATTTTGTGGTTAAAGCCGTGAATAATATGGTCGATGTCAGGCTTACAACAGCCAGGGATTACAATCCTGTTATGGACTTTGAAAGAGGGTCCCGGACAGGCTCCATTATTGCCCTGTTATATTATTTTCTCGAATTAACCATAAAAATGAGGCTTGACAAGGAGGAGGGAACCGGAAATGTCATCTGGATAAAACCGGATATTCTGCCTTTTGTATTTGCCGGCTTTTTTGAAGGCCTGGAGGATGATGGATCAAAGGAACACGATAAAACATATGATCTTCGGGAAATAATCTCCATAATAACATCCTTTAGTAAAGAGGAACTTGAGAGGTTATTCCAAAGCCTTCTGGAGGATTTAATACTATTGGCTCCTGATGATCTGTCTGTTGTTAAAGGAAATATGACTAAACACGTGGATCAGGTTCACCGGCTTTTGCAAAAGTACCGTGAATAAGCTCTTCCGTCGGTGTCCTGATGGCTTTTGAAAGGGAGATGAGCAGAGATGCCTTATCAAGATCCTTGCTTCCTGCATCGGACAGCAGTTCTCTTGAAATGAGAAACAGGTCTTTGTATAAGGTGTCAAGGTCAAAAACCGGATAACTCTCCCCTGTTTTAAAACCGGATTTCCCGCATACTCTCACCTTTCCCTGAATCTTTGTGGGTATTCCATAGACGCGGCATGTTATGGGACGACGATGATAGAGTATGCATTCATCCCCGTCATCCAGAAACGGACACCGGATTCTCTCTCTTGAGATAGTGTAGGTCTGCATATGGGGGTCATCCTTAAAGGTCAGGAGCTTTTGCTGAAGCGCCTTAATATCCCGGTCCGATCTGTCCGCCCTTAAAAAAATCTCTTCCTTAAGAGAGTCATCGATACCGTTAAAATGTTCCCTGATATAGATAGCCTCGATCAAGAAAAGGCCAAAAACTGCGTTACAGCAATCCGAACAGTGGAGACCGCATCCCATGCAGGACCCGTAGTCCTTCTCCATTTTTAAGAAAGCCGATTCCGCCCTGTCCACCAGGGTCTCATAGTTGCGAAAAAAAGGCGCTAAGTTCATTTGCTTCTAAATGGTTCCAGCATTTTAATAAAATCGGGATGGGCCTGAAATCCCAGATTCAGGGCCATGTCCAGATGTTCCACGGCCTTTTCATGTTCTCCGCTATTGTAATATGCTGCGGCCAGGTTGTTATGCCCCAGGGAAAATTCCGGCGCCATTTTTACCAGTTCCTCTCCGACTTGGATGGCCTTTGCGACATCATCCTTCTGGAGAAAGGCGTTTATAAGATTGGCCCGGGCCTGTGCAATATCAGGATTAAGTTCAATAGCCTTGTTCAGGGCCTCGATAGCCTCATCGGTTTTCAGCATCTGAAGGTAAGCAAAACCGAGGTTTGCATAACCCCTGGCATATCTGGGCTCTATCTCCACCGCCCTCAGATTTGCCTCCACAACATTTTCCATCTCACCTCTTTTAAAATAAATATATCCCAGGTTGACGAATGCCTCAAACATACGCCCACTCTCTGAGATGGATTCATTAAAAGAGTCGATCGCCTTTTCCATGTCCCCCTGCTCCATGTATGAAACACCAAGGTTGTAATGGGAATTAGCGCATTCGGGGTTTTCCGCAAGGATTGCCTTCTGTTGAGCGATAAATTCTTCTGAATCTTGTGGTTCTTTCATTTGATTCCTCTTGATTTACTTTTTCGGAAAGACAGCTTTCATTTTCGAGAAATTAAAAGAGGTCACCATCCACACAGACTGCCGGGATAGTGACCTCGGTCCCGAATTTTCAGGTAAGAAGGTTGCCGGGGCTAATGATCCTCGGTCTGGCCCCTGCCCTTCAGCCCATACATGGTACTGCTCCCTGTGGAAAAGTAGATCAGCTTTTCCTCATTAATAAGGGCAGTAGCCGCCTTTTTGATCTCTCTTGCCTTTGCGTCAGGGATGACTTTTTGAACAGCCGTTTCCAGATCCTTAAAATAGAATTTCGATTTTTTACTTGTTTCCGCAAATTCAAGGATTGCTTTTTTAATATCTTCCATTGCTTTGCTCCTTTCGAGCCTGGGCTCGACTGATTGATTAATCAGCACCCTCCACAACCTTCGTGACATTCCAGGAAGCTTCGGTAAACTTAAACTGTGTCGAGGTCCTGTAGGTATCATACTGAAGGCGATAGTCATCAATAAGATGCTCTGTAAAGGGGATATCGCATTTTTCAAAAAATCTTTCCCATCCGATCCTCTCTGCCCAATCTCCCAGTCGCTCATACTTGTTGGCATTAGCGGCATAGGCGTCGATGATCTTTTTAACCGACTGGGCGACCTCAGGAAAACGCGGGAAGTTATTAGGCAGAGCCGGGATTACGACCTTGGAGAATTTCGGCGGACTGACCCTGTTGGAAAGCTTTCCACCGGCCAGAACCGTTACACAGTCACCTTGCGAATCCGACAGGGGCAATGCCATGCACATGGTATAGCAATTTCCGCAGAACATGCAACGCTCTTCTTTAATCTTTACGGCCTTTTTCCCGCTATCAAGTTTGGCCGGGGAGATGGCCGCGGTCGGGCAGGCTGCGATAACAAGGGGAATTTCACATACAGAGTCCAGAACCTCGCCGTCTACGATAGGCGGTTTTCTGTGATACCCGAGAAGGGCAATATCCGAGCAATGGACGGCCCCGCACATGTTAAGGCAGCAGGCCATGGAAACCCTTACATGGGCCGGCAGTGTCATGCCCTGGAAATAATCAAAAAGTTCATCCATGACCGATTTTACCATGGAGGACGCATCTGTTGCAGGGGTATGGCAGTGGATGTAGCCCTGGGTATGGACGATATTTGTTACACCGGCACCGGTTCCTCCAATGGGGAATTTATAACTTCCTGAAACATGCTTGCGGCTCAGGAGATCTTTTTTAAGTGCCTCCATTTTATCATGGCTGTCCGCCATGAACTCTATATTGTTTCTGGTGGTGAATCGTACGTAACCACCACAGTATTTGTCTGCGATTTCACAGATTTCGCGAATGTTTTCAGCGGTCATAAATCTGCAGCCGCCACAACGGATCGTAAATACCTTGTCTCCACCCTCAGCCACATGTACAAGAATACCGGGCTCAAGGATTTCATGATAGTCCCATTTCCCGTAATTTTTCTGGATTATTGGTGGGAAATATTGCCAGAAGTGCCTGGGGCCTAAATCCGTGAGCCTGTTTTCCATGGGTTTTTGGGGATTATAAAGTCCTAATCTTTCAGTTGATAATGCCATTATAAAACCTCCTGTCTGAAACTATCGTTTATGTCTGGAGCGATAGTCATTAATATCTCGTTTCCATCCGCCCGGTACATCTTCCTCTTTCCAGAATATATAAGGATTGGAGCGGGGTTCTTTCACCATCTGGGGCATCGGCGGTATATTTAGTACTTCCAATAATTTCGAGATACCCTGACGCTGGATAAGTTCACCAAGACGCTCACGGTTCTTTCCCTCTTCCATCCACCAATCCCAAACAGGCTCGATAACTTTCTCCTTAATATTATCATAGGGCGGCTCAGATTTCATAAAAGGGATTGTCAAAAGGGACATCTGTGCTCCCTCAAGAATAGGTGCCTTGGCTCCCAGCAGGATACTTACGCCGGTGTCTTTTCCTGGTTTTAGAGCCCTGGGCATGACATTTATACAGTGCATGCATCGAGTGCACTCTTTGTCATCTATCTTAAGCTTGCCGTCTTCCATCCACATACAATTGGTCGGGCAAAGGTTGATAACCTCTTTTTCTATGTCAAATTTACCCCAGTTCCTTCCTCCATGGGCGCCTCCGTTGGGTGCAATTTCTCCACCGATGTAAGCCTGGACCGCCTCCTGATCTATACGGATCTCGTCCTTCCATGTACCAATAAAGGACATATCGGACCTGGCAATGGATGCGACACATCCATTGGGGCAGCCGTCAAATTTGAATTTAAATTTATATGGGAAGGCAGGGCGGTGCAACTCATCCTGATAGTAGTGGGTCAATTCGTAACACATAGCCTGGGTATCAATGCATGACCATTCACATCGGGCCTTTCCAATACAGCATGACGGTGTCCTCAGGTTGGATCCGGAGCCGCCCAAATCCTGCTGAAGGACATGTCCAAGTTCAAAAAAGATCGGTTCAAGTTGTTCGGTAAAGGTCCCGAGGAATATAATATCGCCTGTTGAACCGTGCATGTTCAACATGCCGCTTCCTCTGTATTCCCATAGGTCACATATCGATCTTAGATAGTCACTCGTGTAAAATTTGCTGGCCGGCTGATTAACGCGCATGGTGTGAAAATGAGCGATTGATGGAAATTTGTCAGGAAGGTCTGAATACCTTCCGATAACACCGCCGCCATAACCGAACACACCGACGATCCCGCCGTGTTTCCAGTGTGTTTCACCGTCCTGGAAGGAAACTTCAAGCTGCCCGAGCAGGTCTTCTACCACATCCCTTTCAATCATCATCCTGTCAGTGGGCAGATTCCTCCTATGAAGTGCTTCTCTCTTTGCGTCCGCCACAAAACTCGGCCAGGGACCTTTTTCAAGATCTTCGCACATTGGAATATCGTGTTTGATCTTGAAATTTTTGAGCTCTTCTTCCGTATAATTATTCAGCTCTTCATCAGAATAGATCCTTAGCTCTTGATAATTCAAATCCTTTTGTTCTTCTCTTGGTTCAAAAGCCATTACAAATGCCTCCTTTGGAAAAATTAAATTAAATAAGCGAAATAAACTTTAAGGGGCGACCCGGGGGAAAATAAAATTCCTTTCACCTCCTCCCTAATGTTTAATATATTTAATATTTATAAGATGAATTCCATATTGTGAATTTTAATACAATCTTTTATCTATTACTCACAATCACAACCAGTGTCAATAAAAAAACTCGTAATATTAACATTCAGAATAACTGTTTTATAAAATCCAATAGTTAATTGACAATCCGATTCGAAGGGTTTATAGCCCTTCTTAGTCAGTTTCAATCCGAAAAATTCAGTTTACTTAAAAGGAAAAACCAAGCTTTAAGACCGATTTTCCCTGGAATTATTGCATGTTTAAATCAGTACCGCGCATCATTATGGCCGCCTTAAAAGGAGGGTCGGGTAAGACAATCTTCAGCCTTGGGCTTGTTTCTGCATGGATGGAAAAGGGCCTCAAGGTTGCGCCATTTAAAAAAGGCCCGGATTTTATCGATTCAGGCTGGCTTTCCTTTGCCTGTAACCGGCCTTGCTATAATCTTGATCCCTTTTTGATGTCCAGGGAGCAGGTAATGGACTCCCTTATATCACATTCCGATGGTATGGATATATCAATCATTGAAGGTAATCGGGGGATTTTTGACGGATTTGATATCGAGGGGTGCTGCAGCACGGCTGAATTGGCAAAATGGATCACGGCCCCGGTGATAGTTATAGCCGATGTGACAATGGCCACCAGGACAGTGGCGGCGCAGATACTGGGGTGCCAGCATTTTGAACCCTCCATCAA
>JAFGDF010000255.1 GCA_016932235.1 Deltaproteobacteria bacterium
ATGAAAATAAGAGTGATATAGCCTACGCGAATGTCATAGACCATTATAGACTGCATTATACCTGGCTTTTGCTTGCGACCTTTTCCGCGGCCCTTATCGCCTTCGCGGGATGGACAGGTCTTAAGGCACTGATTTCGTTTTTCTTCTCCGGGGTGACTATCCTGAAACTGCTCCTTCCGGCCATCCTGCATGGGTTCGATCCCCTCTGGACCACTTTCGCCTTAGTTGTGGTAATCGCCTTTGTCACCATCTTCCTGGTCGGTGGTTTTAGCCGTCGAGGCCTGGTTTCCTTCCTGGGAGCCCTGGGGGGTATCGTCCTGACCATCCTGCTTGGCTCGGTCCTTACCGGCCTCTTTAAGATCCATGGGGCCGTCACACCCTTTACAGAAACCTTACTCTATTCCGGGTTTGATTTTCTGGACCTCACCGGACTCTTCATAGCTGGTATTTTTCTTGCTTCTTCGGGTGCTGTCATGGACCTTTCCATAAATGTCTCCGCCGCCATGGCCGAAATCGTGGAAACCAGCCCCACTATCTCCCGTGGAGCTCTCATCAAATCCGGGTTCTCGGTTGGACGCCATGTTTTCGGCACCATGATCACCACCCTCTTACTGGCCTATACTGGCGGCTATACAAGTTTGATCATGATCTTCATCGCCCAGGGTATACCCTTTGAGAACATCATAAACATGATCTATGTTTCAGCCGAGTTTGTACATACCATGGTGGGAAGTTTCGGTATGATTCTGGTAGCCCCGGTAACCGCGTTAGTGGGAGGTGTGTTCTTCATTAAACGAAAGACCGAAGCCGCAGCTGCCCCAAAGAGTCGGCTTATAGCATAGATTTCTACAGATTTGACCTAGACGCACCTGGAGAAAAATAGGGATGGGTATGCAAGGCTGTCAAAGGTCCTAAATGCGATTTATCCAATGCCCTCGGGGCTTGATGCAGGGCTGCCAAAATTGTTTTTCGAGAGGCAGTATACAGCGGGAACATATTTAATTAGTGCTAAAGAATATGCCCGTTATCTCGGGTTCGTCCTTAAGGGTCTGTTCCGGTATTTCTATGTTGATTTGATAGGCAAGGAACGGATAAAAACATTTGGAATCGCCTCCATAGCTTGAATTGATTTTGTCTAATCAGGAATGACTCAATAGTTTTTTGATAATTTCAAGTGTGTTATTCACATTAACGCTGTGGTTGAATCATCACTTTCCATTCCAGCTATAATGCGGATAAGGCGGTTTTCAATTTGATGTAGACTTCGGCTTCCCGCATATAAAGCTGTTTTGCTTTTTCAGCCAGAGAATCATATACATCCTGATGGCTTGTGGAATCTTTCACCTTTTTAATTTCAATTCCCGCCTGCCGGAAGGCCTGCGCCAGAACCTTCCAAGCATCGATGCTATTCTCCAAAGAAGGCAGAACCTCATTCAAGACGGCGTATTCCGTTTTTTTCGCCATGTCGCGTATAAAATCCCTGATAAAAATTCTGAAGGCAGCGCCTCCTGTTCCATTGGTCTCGATACAGCCATGGAGATAATCGAAGATAACCGGCAGCATATAGCTATTCTTGATCGATCTATCCATATCACGAATTTCTCCTTCAAAATCCTTTAGTCCCTCTAGACCGCCGAGTCCGGCATATTCTACTCCTTCAGCAGGCTTCCATTCATAGTTCAGGATGATGTTGGTGAGGGAATTTTTCGTGATGAGCCCCCAATCAGGTTTATAATCGGTAGGCATTTTTTCAATAACGCAGTACTCACGGCGGGGAGGAAAGATCTTTGTCGTCGACGATCTGGCACGATCGAGATCCTGGATCCTTATGGTCTGCAGACCTTTCTGGGCTGTGTCCGTGACATAGGCCAGCTCTTTAGAAAAATCCACCCCAAAAAGGGTGATCATATGCCAACCAAAATGCATATACGACGGACCGTATTTGCCCCCATAGAGATAGGGTAAATAGCGCATATCTACACGCAGGACAACGGGCAAGCCTCTCTCCAGAGCCTTATAAACGCCTACCCAAGATTGTTCAGGGGTTTCATCACTATGGACTTGATAATCGATTCCCGCACTCTCGAAAAATATCTCTCTCATCCTATCATTTCGAGCGCCGAGAAAGGGAAAATCACCTCTCTGATACATAAAGCCTATGGCGGCGCCTCCGCCTACAATATGTTGCTCTTCAAAGGGATAGCCCAGATAATGTAAGGCGTTATAAAGTGCTGAACTCTCACAGTGCCCCCCGGTTTTAGGGTCCACTCCATCCAGAAGCAAATTTCCCTTTTGATTTCCCGGATTCCAGACGGGTATTCCTGAACAATTAAAAAGAGTAAGCACAAAGGGTATCATCATAATTTTCTTGTTCATACGAGCCTCCTTAGCTGATACATGCATACAGCCTCCAGCAAGGGGGAGAGTCAAGAAAAAATCATTTAAAAGTTGAAGAATCGTTATGGTGCTCTAGAGCTCCTGGTTGAGCCTAAGGACGGCCAAGATGATAAAATATCAGGGGCTCCTTCGGAGAGGATTGATTGAAGGGCGGGGGTATATATCCTGAAGTGCCGGGGTTCTTCATTGAAAATCACCTCTCGACAGCCCAGGCATACATCGGCATCATGTCCTATCCGTTCCATCCAAGATCTGAACGAACCATTGGAAGAGGCCGCTGAAGGTCTTCTGGCCCTCTGTATCGAGCAAGCTTACATGAACGTCGATGAGGGCGCGTTTTCGCTTGACCAATTCTTCGTTCGCCTTCAGGATTTCATCTTCCTCTACTGAAGCTGAAGCCTTCAGCTCGGTCTGCGCGGGGAAGCTGTACTTGATCTCCGCCTTCCTCACTACGGCGAAGACCTTTCCGATGTACTCGGGGAAAGCCGATTCAAGACTGGAGCCCGAAGCTGCCTCGGCCAAGCAGAATTGGGCTGCCGCATGAACCGTATCCACATGATTCTTTACCCTATCTGTAAATGGTAACGCCAAGGTATTGTCCGCGGCTTTCGTCAATCCCAAGAATTTGGTTATTTGTATTTCCTTCAACTTTTTCCTCCCATCGACATTCCCGGTCATAGCTTCTAGGAGACTAGCTATGAAGATAACCTTACTAGCACCGGAAAGTTACTTTATTGTAGATCAGATGCACGAAGATGAGAAGGAACGCCTCGCCGTATAACTGGATCGCCAGACGATTGTGAAGCGCATAGAACGCTTTCAAGCTTCCGCCAGGAATTTTCCCTTGAGTGACGAAGAGATTCGGGCCTAAGTCACGGCGGTGAGACGGGAACGGCATGCCCAGAGTCGTCATTGACACCAATCTTTGGATCAGTTTCCTCATAGACCGCAAGCTCTCAGGATTGAAGGCCCTTTTCAAGAAAGGCGACCTCACGCTCCTTACTTCATATACATGCGTGCCGGGACGAAGATGATGATTTCCTCTTCGATATCGCGACGACTTGCTCTATCTTCATCCTTTCCTACCTAGACTTTGAGAATCGCCTTTAAAATGCTCAAAATTAGTGGCACACGAGATATTTTTAGCAGCCTTGCCGCCTGTCTTTAGAGGGTCTATACTGTCCAGACAAGACATTCACTTTAGGTTGTATTTTTACCAATCCGGCTGCCAGCCGGTGTGATCTTTGACATAAAGAATGGTCTGATACGGTTGTACGTTTAAAGAAGACTACCCTGTTATCTACATTTTTCTAGAATACCCCGCCTTGCAACGCTGGTGACTCTTTTTGGAGAGAGGGTCGCTTCATCACCGAAGACCCCGCCAAAGACGGCGTTAACTGGTATGTGTACTGCGCGAATAATCCGCTGAGGTTCGTGGATCCGAGCGGGCTTTATGTAGTATACACACCGAGTGGGAGAACTGAGTATTTTACTCGAGATGATCCGGTTCGTCAAAAAATGCTCGATTCACAATATAAATTTTCTCCGACCACAAATTCATGTAAGACAGCAGCAATTATCAACTCATATCTAGCTGATGGAAAGACCGTCATTTCGGACAAACAGCTAGACCAGATAATCCTAAATCAAGATGGATCAATTAAAGCTTCAGTAAAATCCGATGGGTCTCCTGGAAACGGGGATATAATTTCACAGGACACGGCCCGGGCTCTAGGCCTTACAGAGTATAATAAGCTGGAAAAGTCTTCAGATAATATTGATAGCAGTGATCCTGCAATTGTACAGATGTATAGTTCAGAATATAGATCCACTCACTATGTATATAAAGATTCCAAAGGAACAATAGATTCGTTACCTTCAAATAGAGTAGAAGCAAGTACGTATGCAGATCAAAGGCAAAACACAATCACGAAAACCTTGCTTCCCGAGGAACAGACGAAGAGAGAGGAAGAACAAAGACAACGGGAGGAATTTGAAAGGCGTAATGAACAGTCTCGGCGGGCCGAAGAATCCAGACGACTGGAAGAGGCACGAAAGCAGGTTGACGCAATGAAGGAAGAAACCCAGAATGAAGGAACCCAAAGTGAAACTGAAACTTCCCCAAAGATAATTTGCGCTGAACTGTATCGTCAGGGAATGATGGATGAGGACATATACCGTGTGGATGAACAATTCGGCATTTGGCTAAAACAGTATATGCCCCTCGTCTTGGATGGATACCATGCGTGGGCAAAGCCTATTGTTCGCGAGATGCGAAAATCAGAGAAGTTTACTGCTACAGTACAAAGAATCGCTGAACCATGGACCTATGAGATGGCTTACCTCATGGGAGAAAGAGAACAGGGGAACTTAATCGGCGCTTTGGAGATGTTCATCGGCATA
>JAFGDF010000256.1 GCA_016932235.1 Deltaproteobacteria bacterium
AATAATTTTGTTCACGATAGTGAGTTCTTAAACGACCGCTAAAATGAACTGCAAACATCCTTTCAAGATTTGATGGTGGATTTGGGTTAAATTCCATTTCTTTACATCAACTTAATAAAATGTTAAAAAAGCAAAATATTTCGGAGTGCCAGGCCAGGGCTTTAGATCACATTTTAAAGAATGGTAGTCTGGCAATCAAAGATTTTAAGCGGATATGTCCGGAGGTAAACCGCCGGTCTCTTCAACGCGATCTCAAGGCGATGATGGACAAGGGTTTACTGATTTCGGAGGGAGCCACTAACAAAGTAGACTACAAGATAAAAAGGGCGGATTGACGCTTATGACAAACTTACGACAATCTTACGATACAACTCGCGACAAGCCATGATATCATTCAATGATGTGAAGACCTTTGATTTATCTAAAGATCACAGGTTTCCCAAAACCTAAATACAAATTACAATAATGATTCACAAGGAGGGTTTAATGTGAAGATCAATGAATTGTTAGGATTTATTTTATTTTTTCTAATATGCCTTACAATTCCGTCCAAAATTCTTGCACAAGATTATCAAACTATCACTGAAAACAACGGTCAACAAGCACAGGGAGATAATCCAAAAGGTGTAATACCTTCCGAGCAAAAAGAAAATCAAAATAATAGTGATTTGAATGAACCAGAGATTGATGGTTTGGGTGGATTAAAATGGCTGACACCTCTTAGTGTGTTTCAAAAAAAATATCCATCCGGGAGAATGAAAAGGGGTATTCTTTGTATATTTGACAGGGATTTTTATGGCACCAAGGCGAGTCGAAAATATTACTTTGATGAAAAAGATCGATTTATTGGATTTTCAATATCAAGTAGTAGTGAAGTGATCAAACACCTAATCAATAAAATTGAAAATGATTATGGCAAACCTAAGGTTGAACAAGCGGATTCAAACAAAAGATATAATGAAATCTATATCTGGCAATTTAAGAAAGCAAAAGTTGTTGCTGTATTAGGCAATAAAAATAGAGGGAATTTACATGGAAGTTATTTAAAAGATTTCCCAACCTATGGCTGCCAATCTGCAAAAGAGTGCTATAAATTAGGACAAAAGCAACTTAGGCTTAATGAACATCGTGAAGGCGATAAAATCGTCTGGGAGGTAAATTACGCTGGGGCAATACTCTTAATGCAAAGAGCAGCAAGACTTGGTCATGAAGGGGCAAAAGAATTTCTTCGAGATTTACATCAAACCAAGTATCCTGAGTGGAACTGGCTTTTAGATTGGGAGAATTTACCGACAGATTCAGTTGAGATGTATGAAAAAGCAGTTAAATGATTTTTTTAAAAATATGTCTACAATTCCAACTTAAATGTAATGGTGAAATAAAAAATCGAACAAAATCAAGAAAACTTGGTAACACTTTCCACCTTAAGAGCCAATTATGGACTTCTCACATATAAATTGTAGCAATTTTTATTGTAATAAAAGTGTAGAATACAGGAAATAATCTATACTTCCTATATTACAGATCAAATATTAACTTTCTTTTGATGTGATGCTTGTCAGATCAGATGTGGTTGAGAAAAGGATCAAATCTTGTGATGCTCTCCCAATTAAGTTTCAATGAACAGGATTTCCAAGCATCTCCATTCGAGTTTTTAGGAATGCCATCCATTCATCCAAAATTTTATTCCTGTCACCAAATGCAGTGAGGAGTTCATTATCACTCAATCCTTCAGCTTTGTTAGCAATAAATATGAGCATTAAGTTTTTAACGAATTCAGGGTTATCAAACTCAAAGACATTCTCTTCATCAAACTGAATCATATAATTATAGAATGAGTCTCTTATTTCCATTATCATCTGAGTTCTTTGATTCATCGCAAAATTTCCCAAAGCATCGAATTTTTATCCCATAAAAGCATATGAGAGTAAAAATTTCTGATTCGGTTATCTATCTACGATATGTCCCGGTCAGCTTTTAACTATTTTGTTGCGCTCGGAATGTGTATATTCCACGCCAATCCGGACAAGGATTCCACGGGAAAGCGGATAAGGATTCCACGCCAAAACGGATGACCATTCCACGGCAATCCGGCCAAATAATATCAAAAATACGACGCAGAATAAACATGATAATCTGTGCCTCATTCTAACAGATCTGAGGAGGTACAGATGTCGAGAAAGAGGATTTCAATGAGAAAGATAAAGGAAGTTCTGCGTTTAAAATTTGAAGCTGATCTAACATACGATGCTATTGGTCGAAGCTGTAACATTGGTCATACGACAGTAAGGGAATACATCAAAAGGGCACAAGAAGCTGGTCTCAGGTGGCCGATACCTGCGGATATGGATGATAATTTATTGGAAAACTACTTTATCCACAATCACCAAATAAAGATACAGAGCGACCTTTGCGGGACTGGGACTATATTCACAGGGAGCTCAAGAAGAAGAGTGTCACCCTTCTTCTATTATGGCAGGAAGTCAGCAACTTTTATCGAGGTATCGATAATGTAAATATACATGCTATTGAACATGACATCGTCTTAACTCATGATATAATTTTTGAGTATATGAAGACAGGAAAAGTCAGTCCTGTTATTAATATTGTTCATTCCGTTTTTCACCCAGATGACAGGGCACAAATTAAAACCTAAGGACATGAATATATCTGTCGGGTTCTGTAAGCCAGCAACTTCAATTATTAAAAGAGGATTTAAATATTTTTTATACTCCCTGTCATCTGGGTGAAAAACGGAATTATCAAACACCCTTTATTTATACTGTATTAATTATAAAAAGTCTGAATATCTTCAAGAAAATCCTTATTTTACCGATATTAAAAGAGTTCACGACATGCATTATTAAAAATTGCGGCAGGAGTCTCTTATTCGCACATAAACATTAATGAGTAATCAAACTATGGTTTCAGAAAAAATACGAGTCAGGGCAGCAAAAATTCAACTTCGCGAAGATAAGGTTATATATATCAACCTTCTACCCAAAGGGGAAAGCTACTAACCGGATCAAAGAAAAAGGGATTGGTAAGATGTCGTAAAATATTTTGTTGGATAGCTTTGAAAAAGATGGGTTATTTCGGTGCAGATGTGGCCCGTTTCCTTGGTGTCATAACTTCTGCTGTGAATCGTTTGGCTGTTTCTGAGAGGTTTCCTGATGTTGTGAAATATATATAAGTTGTTTCAGAACCACCGTCCCCTTTTACGTTATACCTATTCGGCAAGGATGCCGCCGTCCACAGGCAGCGCGATGCCGGTAATATAAGATGCCGCATCGGAACACAACCATACCACCGCCTCGGCCACCTCTTCCGCGGTTCCCTGGCGTCCCATCGGTACCGTTGCTTTAGCGAACTCAGCCCAGGTAAAATCCGGGTTGTCTTTCTGAGGCGCCGTCATCGGTGTGGCAATAGTTCCGGGGCAGACCGCGTTGATCCTGATTCCGTTCCTCGCATGGGTCGTTGCGTGGGTCCTGGTAAGTCCTATGACACCATGTTTGCTCGCACAATACAATTCCATCCCCGGCCGGCCGCCTTTGAGACCACCGATAGAAGAAACATTAACGATAGCGCCGCCACCATGGTTAATCATCCATGAAATCTCGTACTTGAGGCAAAACCACACGCCTTTGAGATTGATGTTGATGACACGTTCCAATTCCTCCTCGTCGTTTTTCATACCAGGTACACCGGCATTGTTCACGGCACAGTCCAGTCTGCCGTATGTGTCGCTAGCCTTTTTTACCATTGCCTCGACTTCGTCAGCCCGTGACACATCAGTCCTGACGAAAATAGCATCCCCGCCAGCCTGCTGTATCATGCGTACCGTTTCTTTACCGCCTTTTATATTTTTATCAGAGGCGATGACTACTTTCGCTCCCTCTCTGGCCAACATTATTCCTGTTGCCCGGCCTATGCCTGAACTGCCTCCGGTTACTAAAGCAACCTTACCTTCCAAGCTTCCCATCTCTAATATCCTTGATAGTTATTTTGCATTACGCTCATGATCTGAAGATGTAATAAGGACTTCTATTATCATGATGCGAGTATAGAAATTTTACGCCTTTATGTCAATCCAGCTATAATATTAGAATGAGTGTATGAGTCGCGACATCCATAAAAACCTCTTTGCTTACAGGATGTTACAAAACAGGAAATTTACTCTGATACAGACATGGGCAAATTAAGATCGCGGCTCCATTCCGCAAGAGATCCCTCGTACACCGATGCATTATCAATCCCCGCCATTTTCAGAGCCAGAAAGACAGTGCATGCGGCCTCACCCTTACCACAATAGGTAATCACACTGGTGTCCTGTTTGATACCTGCCTGGGTGAAGATATCCATAAGCCTGTCTTTTGAGAAAAACGGGTAGGCTTTATCATTTCCCATAGCTTCATCCCTCTCTTGTTTGGGTGATGAGCGATCCAGACCATCGATCAATTCCATGGGAGGAAGACATATTGCCCCGGGTATATGACCTTTACGGATACTCCATGAATTGAGAGTCTTTCCGATATGCTGTGGAATTGATAAACAATCGATTATTACAGTCTCCTCATTTTCCAGGCTGTTTTTAACCTTTTTCTTTGTGGCCCTGAGATCCTCATGGATATTCGGGGTAAAATATCCACGGGTCAGGGTCGGGACTTTCTTGGATAGAGGGCGGCCCTCATTTATCCATCTGCGAATACCCCCTTCAAGTATCTTCACATCTGTATGACCGTAGTAAAGCAACGTCCACCATAATCGAGCGGAAGCGAGTGGATATGGAGCCTCGTCATAACATACGATCTTCGTTTGATTATTAACTCCCACGGAACTCATGACCCTGCGGAGCTTTTCCGGGGGGGCGACATAGAAGATGTCTTTAAAGGATGGATCTGTTAAATCTTTAATACAGTCTACATAAAATGCGCCTGGAATGTGCCCTTCCAGATAGTCCTCCAGGCATTCCTCTGCCACCTTATCATGGCTGGAAAAGCACCGTGTAAAACGCACATCGACAATGCAAAGGCCTTGATCATTTATATGGTCGGCCAGCCATTCTGTCTCAACAAAAATTTCATTATCCATTGGCAGGAGCTTTCTTCCTTTCCACATTTGCCGTCTCTTTTCAATAAAGGCCCGCCTATCGTATTCAGTACCTCCGGTTTTGGCCCCGGATGCTGTGTTGACCCATATTTTTCGCTCTAAGAATATAAAAAATAGACATTTATTTTCAATAATAAAATATATCTCAATAAGATGATTGAAATATAATTGCGTATATGGAATGGTGATATGTGCCGGTTGGTTTGAATGGGACCGGGCCAATGGAAGTATATAATTTTAATGAAACCACCCTTAAGTATATCCCCTGAATGAGAGGCAGCCGTCGCTGAAGGAACTGCTTCAAAATTACAATGAAGCCAAGTTGATAATATTTTATTGTAAGACCTGTTAATAAAGGTTTTGGCATTAAAGGGCAACATAGCCTTGAATCAGTAAAGAGTTTCCAGAATTTAATGATAAAACGGATCTCACTTTAGGAGGTAATCATATGAGCACAGGTGCATTCAGCCTGGTTGACACAGCTTTTCAAGCAGGCGTAACGGTGTGTTTTGCTAATCCCGGCACAACAGAGATGCCCATTGTCCTGGCACTTGAGCGTGTACCTGAGATGCGTGTAGTACTCGGACTGTTTGAGGGAGTTTGCACCGGTGCCGCCGACGGCTGGGCGCGTATGACGGGACTGCCTGCTGCAACATTGCTGCACCTCGGGCCTGGCCTTTCCAACGGCCTTGCGAACCTGCACAACGCACGGCGTGCTCGTACACCTGTCGTCAACTGGATCGGCGATCATGCCGTCCGCCACCTTGCGTTCGATGCGCCGCTGACTTCAGACATCGCGGCGCTTGCCGGCAGTGTCGGCTGGTCCCGCAGCGTCAGGTCCTCTGCTGAAATGGCGGATGCCAGCCTTGCCGCTGTTAAAGCCGCACTGGGACCACCTGGTCGCGTGGCTTCACTTATCATTCCCGCTGACTGTCAGTGGGAACCTGGTCCTGAACCACTATCCGCGAGTCTGTCGCCCATCTTACTCGAACCATCGAGTCATGCGATCCTGAAAGCGGCTCGCCTGCTGGAGAATGGTCGCTGTGGAATCCTCCTTGGCGCCAGTGCCCTGAGCTCACGAGGCCTTCGAGCCGCTGCACGTGTCGCTGCCGCGACATCCTGCGAAGTCTGGATCGAGACTTTCCCGTCGCGTCAGGAATGCGGACGGCACGTTCCGGGTTTTCCGTCTCTTCCATATTTTCCGGAACATGCGCTCAAGGCTCTTGAAAACATAAAAAGCCTTGTCCTCGCGGGAGCACGCGATCCTGTGGCATTTTTTGCGTATCCTGATCAGCCTTCGCGTTTTACACCTGATGGCACGAAATCACATACAATCGCGGATCCGGACGAGGGCGTGGACGCGACACTCGCACTTGAGGCGCTTGCGCAGGAATTAAACGCGCCGTCAGTCGCCACCATGCCGCAGGACATTCAGGCATTCGTGCCCGGCGACCGGATACTTGACCCTGATAATCTCGGGCGCACATTGGCCGCCTTTTTACCGGAGGATTCTATCGTCGTGAACGAAGCCGCAACAACAGGCTTCGCATGGAGATCTGTTCAATCTTCCAATGCGGCGCCGCACACCATGCTCTGCCTCACAGGTGGCGCTATCGGCCAGGGAATAACCAATGCGCTCGGCGCCGCCCTCGCATGCCCTGACCGGCGCGTAATAGCATTCCAGGCTGACGGAAGCGGTCTGTACACCCTACAGGCACTCTGGTCAATGGCACGAGAAAGCACAGACGTGACGGTCATAATATGTGCTAATCGTCGCTACCGTATCCTTCAGATGGAGCTTGAGCGAGCAGGTATCTCAGAGCCAGGACCCAGGGCTCAGTCACTTACCGACCTGACACAACCGGCAATTGACTGGACTTTGCTGGCAAGGGGTTTCGGCGTGCCGGCCTGCACCGTGCATACAGACAGCGAACTGGCAGATGCGTTCAGGCGCGCTCTTTCTGAGAGCGGTCCCAGCCTTATCGAAGCGGTGCTCGCCTGACAAGCAAGATCTGCATTTTTGAAAAATACGGAAAGGCACGAGCAAGGATTCAAACCAGCATTTCAAATTTCAGCAGAAATTGATGGTAATTTATGGTATGTTAGGCATTATTTTACAGTAACAATTTTCATATCCGGAGCAATCCTGAGCTATGCTGTCCATTCAACGGCAAATTATGGGATAATATCCTTAAACCGTTTTAAAACCAATCTTCCTTTTCAAACTGGAGGCTCTAATGAAAACTCGTATTCTCAGCCAGCGTGGCCCTCACGTATCAGCAATCGGCCTTGGGTGCATGGCATTGTCCGATGTATACGGCCCTTCTGATAGGAAAGAGAGCATTGCCACCATCCACGCAGCCATGGAAGCAGGTATCACCCTGCTTGATACCGGCGATTTTTACAGCATTGGGGATAATGAACTTCTGATCAGGGAGGCATTGCAAAAGGACCGCCGTAAGGATATCCTCCTGAGCGTCAAATTCGGAGAGATGAGAGATCCATCAGGCGGGTGGAATGGGCTCGATAACCGGCCAAAAGCAGTAAAAAATTTTCTCTCTTACAGCTTGAAGCGTCTCGGCACTGACTACATTGACATCTATCGCCCGGCGCGCCTTGATCCGGCTGTGCCGATCGAGGATACGATATGTGCGATCGCCGAGATGGTTAAAGCGGGCTACGTGCGTTACATCGGGCTGTCCGAGGTCGGTGTTCAGACCATCCGGCGTGCGGCAAACACCCATCCCATCGTTGACCTTCAAATCGAGTACTCCCTGATCTCACGCGGTTTAGAATCGCCAATACTGGATACCTGCCGTGAGCTGGGTATTGGCATAACCGCTTACGGGGTCCTATCCCGCGGACTTATCAGCGGCCATTGGACATCGGACCGCGGCACCGCCGGTGACTCCCGCGGCCGAATGCCGCGCTTCGCGCCGGAAAATCTCTCTCATAACCTCTCCCTTGTCGAGAATCTTCGCAGCATCGCGAAATCAAAGGGCGTCAGCGTCGCTCAACTTGCTGTTGCATGGGTATTAAACAAGGGTGATGATATCGTACCGCTGATCGGCGCCCGCCGGCGTGACCAGTTGAAAGAAGCCCTCGGGGCGATGGATGTGTCGTTGACGGATGATGATATTTCCCGAATCGAGATTGCCGTGCCCAAAGGCTCGGCGGCAGGCAACCGCTATCCTCCACAATTGATGGCGCGCCTGGATGGTGGTCACCATTACGGCTGAACGATAAGAGAATACGAATGGAATCAGTACAGATCAAAAGCTCTTATCAAATATGAAACAAGGTTTTCCTCAATGTGCGGATAAACACCATGCCCTCGTTATTGCTGCTTCCGCTACAACCTGTTCGTCGGACCGGAAATCCCCCTTCCCGCACTCATTGTAATGGATTATATCCCTGAGGGCCCTGACCTCTTTGGGAACCGGTGAAACAGCCGGGTAACCAAGTATCATCAAGTCATAAATCGTCAAATGTTCTGGAAAACCGATGATAGCCCGAATCTCCTCTTCCACGCCCTGCCGTCCGGCACCGGAATACCATTGTGATGACAATCCCAGCGCAGTTGCCGCCAGGTGCATATACAGAAACGCGCCTGCCATGCTGGAGCAGAAAAGACTGGCAACCCTCGGATTGTCCCTCTCCATCTTTCCGGGCAATCCTACATAAGCCCTCCAGTCACACAGGGCGAAGATAAATACCGGCGCGTCACGAAAGCTGGCGTGGGAAGCATCATCCGCCGCATTCGGGTTAAGGATCGGGGGACTCTTTCGGTCCAGAACGGCCACGATCCTGTCTCGAATATCTTTCCTGGTAACGGCGACGAATTCCCACGGCTGTGTGTGAAAGCCGGAGGGAGCCCACCTTGCCACCTCAATGATCTTTTCAATATATCCTTCAGGTATGGGATCAGATTTAAATTTCCGGTTGCTTCGTCTTTCTTTCACAATTTCCAGGAGACTGTCATACCGTTCCATATCGTCCATCCTCTCCTTTATTCTTTAACTCCAGCATCATCAATGCTATTATTCTGTTGCAACACCCTTATCCGCCGGAATGATACCTTCAAATGATTTATCAAAGGCCATTCAGCCCAAGGGAATTTATAAGGCCATTTTATCTGATGCTCATTTTAATATCCAGGAGTCGGCCTGTAAACTATCGATACCGAGCCCTGAATAAAAATGAAAAAGCTTTTTATTATCAAAATTGGAACCACGTTTCCCGACATTGCCGAACATTATGGTGACTTTGACACATGGACTTTACGCACTCTTGGTCCAGCGGATGCGGAGATATCTGTCATAGATGCTGAACACGGAGAGCCTCTTCCCCGCGCAAAGTATTGTGCGGGTGTAATCATTAGCGGATCTCATTCAATGGTGACGGATAACCTCCCGTGGAGTACCAAAATAGAAGACTGGATACCTTCGCTTTTGGACAAGAAAGTTCCCTTCTTTGGCATTTGCTACGGGCATCAAGTACTTGCGCAAGCCACGGGCGGCGAGGTCGGCGATCATCCCTTAGGTAAAGAGATTGGAACTGTTAAAATTCAATTATTGCCTGAATATGCCGATGATGACCTTTTATCATCTCTTCCTCAACACTTCCTTGCTCATACCTCACATAAACAGGCGATACTGCGTCTGCCGCCTGGCGCCATCCGCCTGGCATCGAGCTCACATGAACCCAATCATATATTTCGCATCGGCAGTTGTGCCTGGGGTGTTCAATTTCATCCGGAGTATAATTGCCGCATCATGCGATCCTATATCCGTAAGCAAGCAAAAGATCTCGAATCAGAGGGGTATAACGTGTCTGAACTTATAGGCGGCGTGCGGGAAACCCCTTTCGCCTCCCATATCCTTAAAAACTTTTCCCGCATAGTCAGCAAACAACTTGCCTGATGGATGATCGGACTTTGCCCCGCAACCTGCCGATAAAAGAATCTACCATTTACTTGTCCTGCAATGTGGATCTTACTAATTAATGCTCTAACAGTTGGTAATTGACTCCCCCTGCAGCAAGCTGCCGGGAATCATCCAAATGTTAAGGAATATTCTTATTTTGAAACACTCGCTAACCCCGCAGCAAGCAACGGGGAATGCGCTCGTTCTGCATTTTCAAACATATTCTCTATTCTTATCCGTCAAATCCCGGGAGTCGGTTTTCATCATGGAAGATAATCTTCTCTCACCGGTGAAAAGACCTCTATGGCGACGGAATCTTCAATGACAACAGCGCTGTGATCCGCGTTGCCGGGGATGCACCAGCTGTCACCTGGATTGCATTCGTAGTCTTCATTCTCGATTTTCAGAACTATCCGTCCTGACACCAGGTATCCCGTCTGCTCATTCGGGTGTTTATGTGCCGGCAGAACAGCCCCCTTTTCAAGAAGAAATTCCGTTAGGAGAGTCCTTTCACCATAAACAAGTGTTTTCCGCTTTATCTTATCCATAACCTGTCCGTAACCATGTTCATCATATCTGTTAAACATAGATATCCCTTTCTTTTTTATCTTATCCTGGCAGTCTGTTTTCCTTCAGGCAGCATTAAAATAAACGGGATTCCCATAAATCCCATGAGTGCGGTCAGCATAAACGTAAAACGGAGCCCGATAAGATCTCCGAGGAAGCCCACAATAACTACCACCGATGATCGGGCCAGAAAAGATGCCATCATATATATTCCATTAGCCGCAGCCGGAGCGCTTTCACTGTTTTCCTGTACAAGTGCCATCATAACAGGTGAAAGAGAAAGCAGACTGAAACCTGTCGCTATCAGTGCCGCGAAACGCAACCAGTCACTGAACCACGTAAAACTTAGAAGCATTATGGGCGCGACGATCAATGAAAAAAAGAGCATATTACGTCTTCCGAGTGTATCACTTAAGGAGCCGAACAGCAATACCCCGGTTACGCCGGCCGTTTCAACGAGAGTGAGTGAGATACCGGCAAGCCATAGATTTCCTGATTCCTGTTTGATAAATGTTGGAAGAAAAGTTATGATGGCGGCATGCATAAAACCACGGGCGAACAATATGCCTGTAAGTGGCAGTAGAAGATGCCTTGTTTCTTTCCAGATTACGCTTAGGGATACAGGGTTGCTGACAGATGTTTCGATCTCCATATCCTTAAAGTTTAACAAAAGCCAGAAAGATGCCACCAGGCCTAAAATCATCACAGGATAGAATCCTTCCAGTCCCAAAAGCGAAACACCGCCGACTGCCACCAGCGGGCCTATAGCCCTTGAAAGTTCCCCGCCAGTCATAAAAAAACTCATTCCCCTGCCTTTTCGGGCACCGGATAACTTCGCAACCATCACAGGTGAGGGAACATGGAATAATGAAACACTTACTCCGGTTATGAAGAAAAGCAGAAGTAGCACGCCGTATCCAGGAGCAACACCTATCAGACTCATCGGAACAGCCGTAAGGCTCGGAGCCAGAATAATAAACCAGCGAATGCTGATTCGATCGGCCCATATGCCGATCAGGGGATTCATTAGAGACGGGACCTGCATTATCGTGAAGAGGAAGCCGCCCCTTGCGAGTGACAGGGAGTGTTTATCTATCAGTAAGGGCAGAAGAGGAGAAAAAAAGCTTGAATAGATATCGTGAACAAAATGACATAAGGAAAGCATAATAACTGCATGAAACTGAAACCCGTTTGGCGCCTTTACATTTGGTCGATTTGCTGAAATTTCTTTTTGCATATAATTGTCTGATATTTTATGAATAATAACAATATAATAAGTATACTTTATCAGATTATTTACTATAACTTCTTCTAAGAAAAATCAAATCGTTATAAAATTTTTCCTTGATTTACTGTGCCTAATTCCAGTATCTATCAACATCGGGTGTTTTTTATTTTATTGTCGCAGACTGTTGAATAAATGCCTACAATTCTGTAAGGGGGAATCTGATCCATGAAAAAAAATCTCATCGTCTATGCTTCAAATACAGGGAACACCGAAAAAATTGCCAAAGAGATCGGTAAAAATTTTGAGCGGTATGGCTGGAGTAATGATCTTAAAAAGATACCGGATGATTACGATATAAAAAATCCTGATTTTGTATTCGACAGCTATGATTTCGCATGCGTTGGGTCGCCTGTCGTAAGTGAAGTTCCAATGCAACAGATACGAAGTCTGACCTATGGTAACCCGGGTCTTAAAAAGCTTACTATCGGACAGAAATGCGGACTTGTTTTCTGCACCTATGGAGGAATTCATCTGGGTCCGAAGGAAGCTGAGCCAGCCCTTAAGATGCTCGAACTCGAATTGATGCACCGGCGATTCAATGTGATAGGAGCGATCGCAATCCCCGGGAAGATGGGAAATACCGTAAATACGGAAATATTTTTTGCGGACCTGCATGAAAGGCCGAATGAGAATGATCTGAAAAACGTGTCTGTATTTATTGATGGAATAATGAATAAGCTGAAAGATTTTCCATATTACAACTAATATTCTATCGGATTTTGTCCGGCAATTTGATTTCTTCCTTTACCTTTTCTGCACAGAGCAAGTCCGAATAGCGCGGCCCCCACGGCACCGGCGATCTGTGTGTCCCATTCAGTATGTGCGCGTTCTATTCCAATCATGGTAATCAACCGGTCCATGACTCCCCGGTTTTTTGCCATTCCTCCCGTTATGGCAAACTCCGGTTCAACTCCCACTCTTCCCATGAGAAAACAGATCCTATCAGCCATTGCCCTGCAATAGGCGGCAAGCACTTTTTCCGTGCTCCATCCTTTTCGTAACATCCCTGTAGCTTCCGATTTGGCATAAACCACGCAAGTGCTCGAGACCGCTCTGGGTTCTTCTTCAACCTGAAATGATCTATCACCAATATCATCGATAGGGACACCTAAAAGATCTGAAAAGATTTCCATGCCTCGACCAGTTCCTGCAGCACATTTGTCATTCATCAAAAAATTAATGACTTTACCCTTTTCATCGCATCTGATGATCTTGATGTCCTGACCTCCAACATCAAGTACAGTTCTCACATGCGGTCCGAAAATAAAATTAGCGCCTTTCGCGTGGCAGGCAATTTCTGTGACGGATTTGTCCGCAAAAGGCACATTTACCCGCCCGTACCCTGTTCCGACACAGTAATCAATCCTGTCTTCATGCAGTCCCTCGATTTTCTGAAGCGCAAAGTTAAGAACCTTTCTGGCACTGTCAGGACTGTTTGAACCGGTACGCATGTTCCCATAGGCAAGTATCGTTCCATCCGCCATGATGACGGATTGAGAGCTGACTGAACCCACGTCTATCCCAACAGTGATATATTCTGCGCTATGCCAGTCAGTTCCGGTATTCTCCCAGTTATATTCTTTCCATCTCCAGAATTCCTGTCTCTCATTCATGGCACTTTTTTGAACTTAAATCATTTTCATGTATCGCATTGAATAATCAGTCTCTTCCGATGATTCTAAAAGGCTGATGGATCGAACCGAGCAGCCTTCTAAAAATGCTCACCTATCAACCTGTCTTGCATATAAGACACAACATCCACCTACTTATATTCATAAAACCCTTTGCCTGTCTTCCTGCCAAGCCATCCTACAGCTACCATTTGCCGCATTAAACTCGGTGGATTATATTGAGGATCTTTTGTCTGCTCATATATCGCATCCGCCCCCCTCATGACAGTGTCTATGCCTATCAGATCCAGCAGTGTCAGCGGTCCCATAGGGTGCCCCAATCCCTCCTTCATGAGAGTGTCGATGTCTTCCTTGGTACCTGCTCCCGTTTCGAGCGCCCGAACAGCGTTTAAAAGCAATGGTGTTGAGATGCGATTGGCAAGAAAACCTGGTGCATCCTTCGCCACAACCACCTTCTTTTCCAATCTCTCGCAAACGCTCCTTGTCACGGCCAGTGTTTCCTCGCTTGTGGCTATTGTCTTCACAACCTCCACAATCTTCATGACGGGCACAGGATTTGCGAAGTGCGTCCCGATAACCTTTTCCGGCCTTTTTGTGGCCGATGCGATATCTATAACAGTCAATACAGACGTGTTGGTAGCCAGAATAGCATGTCCCGGGCATATCTTATCCAGCTGCCCGAAAACTGCCTGCTTGATTTTCAGGTCCTCGATCACAGCCTCAATTACATAATCGCATCCTGAAAAATCATCCATGGATGTGGTCCCCTTCATCCTTCCCTGAACGGCGTCCTTCTCCTCCTGCGTTATTTTGCCCTTTTCAACCGACCGGCTCAATATCTTGTCTATCGATGCCAGACCTTTTTGAAGCAGGTTATCAGAAGTGTCGGAGACAACCACATCATATCCCGCCTGGGCCGCTACCTGGGCTATTCCCGAACCCATTATACCACACCCGACTACACCAAACTTTTTAATTTCCATGATTTCCGCTCCCTTCTTATAATTAGTTCTCCGGAATTACTTTTTCAATATGGTGACAGCACACGCTGCATTATCACTCATGACCCACCCGCCTGCATTTTCCGTCATTCCTATTTTCGGGTCGTTGGTTACCTGTCGCGGTCCCGCCTCCCCCCTTAGCTGCAGCACGATTTCGTAGATCTGGGCAAGGCCTGTCGCGGAAATCGGATGGCCCTTTGCCGCCAGACCACCGCTGGGATTCACCGGCAATCTGCCGGCCAGGGTGGTAATCCCTTCATCAATAAGCTTTACGGCCTCTCCCGGCTTGCAAAGATTCAGTTCCTCATAGATCCTCAGCTCGGCAGGAGCCATGGCGTCATGAACTTCAACCACGTCAACATCTTCTGGCCCTATCCCGGCCTTTTCATATGCTCTTTTAGCGGCCCTGGTCGCTATCTTCTCATGGGATTCCTCCGAAAATGGAAATGTTCCGGATACCAGTTCACATGCCGCTATATCGATTAAGGGCTTTGATGTGAATCTGTGAGCTATATCCCTGCTGCATAGAATGGCGGCCGCCGCGCCGTCAGCCATGGTCGAGCACATAAATTGCGTTAATGGCTCGGCAATAACCCTCGAATTAAGCACCTGCGCCATAGTCATGGCTTTCTGAAATTGCGCTTTCGGGTTCATAGAACCATTATAAGTGTTCTTCACGGTAACCTTTGCAAAGTGCTCCTTTGTCGCCCCCGATTTTTCCATCCATTTCTTAAGCTCCATGGCGTATTGCGCAACAAAAATAAAACCGTATTTGGCGTAAATTGTCCCTGACGCCATTGTCTGGGCGGATTTTGCCGAATCCCCGCAAAACAGCTTCTCAACTCCCATCGCCAGGGCAATATCGCAACTACCTGAAGCGACCTCCATATAAGCGCCCCTCAATGAGGTTGTTCCCCCGCTGCACGCGTTCTCAACATTTATAATAGGAATCCCGAAAACGCCCGCCGACGTTAATACATGTTGCCCTGTTGTGCCTTTTAACTCAGTCAACTGTTGACCCACCGCGTTTGCCACATAGGCAACCTCAATATCCCTTGGGGAGATGTTCGCGTCTTCAACGGCACTCCAGAAAGCCTCCCTCCCGAGATCTTTGGTGGTTCGGTCTTCAAACTTCCCAAATCGTGTCATACCGACCCCTATGATAGATACATCTCTCACCGTATTTCTCCTCCCTTTTTATTTCCCAGTTGGTTTGAATTGAAAACTGATAAGTTCATTGCCCTCTTCATCTTCCCTGACCTTTTCTATGACCATCTCCATTTCCATCCCGGGCTTCAGGGATTCTTCAGATGGTTCGCATCCAGTAACAAGCGACCATATCCGAGGTCCTTCATCAAGCTGTATATATGCCTGAATAGAGGGCACTTTAAACCCCGGCAGTCCTGCATTAACAATACTAAAAACATCCAGTTTCCCCTTACCTCTTATGAATGTTTCTTCCATGGTGTCCTTCTCTATGCACTTAGGGCAAACAGGAGTTTTCGGGAAAAACTTTACACCGCATTTCTTGCACCTGTTCCCGATCAAAACAGGTTCTCCATCCGGAGCCTGATAGAATACCCCCTCTTCAACTGGTATTTTCTTTTTTTCCTTTTCCATCTTTCCCCTCTCATTTTTTTTATCATCGTTCATATGATATCCATAGACTTTCTATGAATTAGTTCTCTATCCTATGGGAGATATAATCCCATCCCTTCCCAATTTTTCGATCGTTTCCCGGTCGTAGCCGAGCTCAATAAGGATTTTTTCAGTGTTTTCACCCGGTTTGGGACTTAATTTCCGGACGCTTCCAGGGGTATCTGACAATTTAATTGAAACCCCCACCTGCTTTATTCTCCCCTTTTCAGGATGGTCCAGCTCAATAACCATATCCCTGTGTTTAAGCTGCGGGTCATTTTCGATCTCATCCAGGCCATTAACTTTTGAAACGGCAATATCGTATTGAGACATGATATCAAACCATTCATCCCTGGTGCGAGTGAGAAACTTCTTCCTGAAATAATTGCCTATCTCTTCAGCAATCTCTGGATTCGTCTGATTCGGAATGAATTCTTCACATTCCAGCACCTTGCATAGATTGGCAAAGTAAGCGGCCTCGCCGCAGGCGATGCTTATCATCTTGCCATCTTGTGTTCTATAAATATTATAAAAAGGCGTGGTACCGATACTTACCCTGTCAGGCTCGTCAGGCATCCCGTTATTCTCAAAATATTTTCCCATATACAATGCAAGCAGGGAAACAACACCATCCGTCATTGAAATATCCACGATCTGTCCTTTTCCGGTCTTCTCTCTGGCAATGACCGCGGCCAGGATACCGATGACGGCCTGCATGCCTCCTGAAGCGATATCTCCAAGCAAATTCCCTGGCAAGGACGGGGCCTTTAAGATACTTATCGCGCCGCCGCTGGAGATATAATTTATGTCGTGACCCGGAAGATCTTTATAAGGCCCGTTCTGGCCATAGCCCGTCACAGCGCAATATATTATCCTCCCGTTGCGCTTTTTCAACGAAATGTAATCGATACCGAGCCTTTCGGTTACTCCGGGTCTGAATCCTTCCAGGACGACATCGGTATTCTCAACCATTTTATAGAATATTTCGCGTCCCTGTTCGGTTTTAAGATTCAGCCCGATACTCCGTTTATTGCGATTCAGCGGGTCATAAGGCGACCCTGGAGGTGCGAACTCACGAACAGGTGCTCCTACAAAACCCTTCACTTTATCCCCGGCAAACAATTTGGGTGTCATCCCTACAGCTTCAACCGTAATGACGTCCGCCCCAAGATCTCCCAGTATCATACTGCAGTAAGGACCGGGGGCGTAACGGCTTAAGTCCAAAACCTTGATTCCATCCAATGCTCCAATCATATTTGTTAATACTCTCCTCTCATCTCCCTTTGAATTGAGGTTTCCTTTTCTCATTAAAGGCCCTCATGGATTCCTCATGATCTTCAGATCTGTTACCAAGCATCGCCGACAACATAGCCATTTCAATCTTAGAATCAGCATCATGCATCGAGACCCTGTTCATATATGATTTCGTGATTCTCATCGCGACAGGACTCAAATCCACCAGATCCGCCACCATCTCATCAACAGCCTTCTCCAGATCCTCCGCTGGAACGGCTTTATTAACAAGGCCTATCTTCTCCGCTTCCTTTCCTGACACCCATTTCCCGGTCAAAACAAGCTCCTTAGCTTTTTTAAGACCCACCGATAACGCCAGTCGGTAAGGACTGCCCCCCGCGCCGAACATCCCTACCTTCATATGCTGGTCCCCGAGCTTTGCGTCCTCCGAGGCAATGATAATATCAGCGGCAAGGATTATCTCAAAGCCGCCGGCAAGTGCCAGACCGTTTACAACGGCTATCACAGGTTTCGAAAGATCCTCTATTTTCCCCAGCAGCTTCTTGCCGATGCGCAAGAAGTCCCATTCGGATTTGAGATTATCGAGCTCTTTGCCTGCGAATTTCAGATCAACCCCTGTGCAGAAGGCCCTTCCCTTACCCGTCAAAACCACAACTCTGATAACATCATCCTGTTCGGCATCATCCAGAGCCTGAATTATTTCCTTGAACATTACGCCCGTTATGGCATTTAGCTTTTCCGGCCTGTTCAGTGTGATTTTTGCCACAGCATCCTTTTTTTCATATAAAATATCCTCATAACTCATCGCACGCTCCTCCGTTCTAGCGAAGCAAAATCAATACATCGCTTCAATCTTCTCTTTATACATTCCAATGACATTATTCCTTTTTATCTTTAATGTTGGTGTCACTTCTCCGCGCGCCTGGCTGAATTCCATTTCCAGGATGGTAAACTTCTTGATATTCTCAATCTGCGCGAGCTCCTTATTCGCTTTGTCAACCTCCCCCTGAATCAGGTTAATAATCTCCTGTTTTTTTGTAAGATCTGAAAAACCCGAAAACGAGATATTATTATCATTTGCATATTTGATAATCTCCTCCTGGGTAAGGGTTAAAAGAGCGCTAAGATACGTTTTCCCTTCACCGCAGACCACCGCCTGGCTGATAAAGCTGCTCATCTTTATTATATTTTCGATATAGGAAGGTGAAATATTCTTGCCGGTTGAAGTGATTAAAATCTCTTTCTTACGTCCTGTAATGCGCACAAAGCCATCCTTATCCATAACACCCATATCGCCCGTATATAGCCACCCGTTTTGTAAGATCTCTTTGGTGCCTTCCGGATTGTTCCAGTAACCGGTAGTTTTTATCCAGCCGTCAACAAGGATCTCACCATCTTCGGCTATCTTGACCTTAATATCTTCCAAGGGTTTGCCGACCGTCCCCACTTTATTCGCGCCCGGCCTGTTCACGCAGACCATGCCCATGGTCTCTGTCTGGCCGTAGCCCTCATAGATAGGAATATTGCAGGAACGAAAAAATTGAAGGAGTTCGGGGGATATGGGCGCCCCGCCTGCCCCCGCGAATTTGAGTTTTTCCCCTACGATTTTTCTAACCCTTTTCAAAAAGTACTGGTTGGCTATAAAATATTTTATCCTGTCTAACGGGTTCAAACGAATTTCGGATGGGTTGTCTATGGCATCCTGATAAAATGCGCCCTGCTCCAGGCACCATTGCGCCATCTTCTTTTTCCATGCCGGTCCTTTCTCCACAGCGGCCCAGATATTTTTATAATGTTTTTCAAAGAATCTCGGCGGAGTGAAGATATAGGTAGGTTCCGTATCTCGCACATCTTCAAATAATGTAAGCACGGACTCCGCGTAAACCTGCGTAAAACCATGTATAACATGGTTCCAGTGGCCTTCCCTTAATTCAAGCGCGTGTGCCATTGGAAGGAAGCTTATGCCCCTGTCATTGTCATCAAGGGGGAAGTACCTGTCGTATTCTATTACGCCCCGGATAACGCCTTCATGAGTATCTATCACCCCTTTGGGGGGGCCGGTCGTTCCGGAAGTATAGATAATTGCGCTTATATCATCGGGTTTTACCGAAAGGATCCTTTCCATATATAATTGGTCACCATAGCCGCTCAGCTTCTCTTCACCCATTTCGCAGAGCCGGTCCAGGCTCATGATCATGGGATTGGTACCGGTTTCGAAATCATCAAATACAATGATTTTTTCCAAGGGTTGCGTATGCTGTGACGCCTCTATTATCTTCTCACATTGCTCCCGGTTTTCAGCAAACACAATTTTTGCCCCGGAATCGTTGATAACATGTGCGCATTCCCTGGGACTGTTTGTGTGATAAATTCCCGTAAAGATTGCCCCCGCATTAGCAATTGCTATGCAGCAATACGCGAGATCAGGGCGGGTGTTTGAAATAGCTGAAACCCGATCGCCGTTTTTCACCCCAAGCGCCATCAATCCCATGGTAATCCGCTTTACTATCTCACCGGCTTCCTGCCAGGATACTGAACGCCATTTCTGCCCGTCCTTTTTCAGTAAAAAGGCCTTTTCCTTTTTTTTATTAACTTGTTCTAAAAATATTACAGGTAACGTCCGATTTTGATTTTTTTCCATACTGTCATAGCCCTATTTGGAAATCTTCACGCCCAGACCATTTAAGAAAAAACGGCATATATCATTCGCAAGCATATCGGGTTTTACTTTTCCTTTAGGCTTATACCACTGAATTATCCACGCCAGTATTCCCATGAGGCAGAAGGTCGCCACGTTTATATCAAATTGCACCCCGGTTTCAGACATAATAGAGCTCAATTCATTCTTAACAATGTTGGACAGTTCCATCTGTCTCGGTTTTAGCTTTTTTGAGTATTCCTTATTAAGTGAATGGATTTCATAAATAACAACCTTTGTCTGTGCAGGATATTTGACAAAGGACTGGATATGATTATTAATAATGCAAAAAAGCTTTTCCTGCGGAGTACCGCATTTAGTCAGTTCTTTTTTCAGCTCAGAAATATTTTTGTCCAGGAAACCATCAATAATACTGAATAGTATTTCCTGTTTGTTCTCAAAGTGATAGTACAGTCCGGGCTTGCTGATGTTAGAGGACCTGGAGATATCACGCATGGATGTCTTTTCATAACCTTTTTCATACATCAGTTTTGCGATCTCTTGAAGAATCTGTTCTTTTCTTTTCATGATATCAATTCACCTTCATATATGGTTGATTTTATAATCAGCATATTGTGATTTGCTGATGGATAAAATAATTCCAAAATATTAAAGATAACATGAATCCCTCCTGAGCGTGAAAGGCATTATTTGAATCATTCGGCCCCACAATGCTTTGTACTTTACCGAACGTTAAGTTGAATTTATATTAGGCGCCCTTTCTTGTCAACTTTTTTTTCAATACAATCCTGGTAATGTCCCGCTGGAAACTGGCGTCTATGTTAATGATGAACTGCTATTTTAGTTCAATGTGGAAATCCGTAATATGCGCCTTTCTTTCAGCCCTATCCTTGAATACCGCTTTAACCGGCATACCACTTTTTAACCTTTTTTTCACTCTTTCAAGATCGGATAAATCCAGGCCTTCAAGAAATTGCGCCATAACTGTTTTTGATTCGCCGAGAGTTACAAAAGCGACAACATACGGGGGTTCAGGTGCCCCCGTAATTTTTTCCGTGGCTATGCTGTATGTCACAAGTTTTCCTTCTGGCTCAACTTCCACCCAATGATCCTTCAGGGAAATAAAACACGTCGCGCAGAATGAACGCGGAGGCAATATGACCTGATTGCACTTCGGGCATTTGGTACCCATGAGACGCTCATTATCCCTCAATTCAACAAGAAACTTGCTTACTGTTTCACCAGCGCTGTAAGAATATGGAATCTCCCATTTGTCCTCTACCGAAATGAGCTCGATTTCTTTTGCCATTTGCCGCTCCTTTTTTCCGAATAACTTTTCTATATCCAAATCGATCGATTATTATTCTGCAATCTTCCTCAATGGATACCTTAAGCTGGGCGATCACCCAAAACCAGGACATCCAGGAAAAATGCTGTCGCACCTCCGGTGCCGAATATCCCTCCCCCTGCGGTTGCCAGGGCATTCCGTACGCCAGAAACCTGGCGGGCTTCTCCTTTCCCCATCACCTGTATGGCCGCCTCTGCAAACCTGGCCATGCCGGCGCATCCAATGGTGTTAGCACACAATGTTCCTCCTGAAGGACAAAAAGGCACTTCACCGTCCATTTCGCCAAAGCCTTCTTCGCACAACTTTGCCGCTTCTTCGGGTTTGCAGAAGCCAAACGCCGAATACGCGGGTATTTCCTGGTAGCTGGAAGGGATATAAGGTTCCGCAACGTTAATATCTTTCCGCGGTTTATCTATACCGGCCATCTTATAGGCCTTCCATGTGATACGGTCCCAGGAATAGGTGGAGTCGATATTATCTATGCCCGTGTTTAAGATAGTCGTTCCCATTGAAAATCCTTTGACCCATGCCGGCTTTGAAGTAATCTTTTTTGCCTTTTCCTCCGAGGCCAGCAGAACAGCGGCGGATCCTTCAGAAGACGGGCATAAATCTAGAAGTTTTATAGGATAAGCAAGAAACTTTGCTTCCATTGCCTGTTCCATGGTTGCCTTAATGTGTAAATGAGCGTACGGGTTGTTGAGCGCGTTCAGATGGTTTTTAACGGCTATCCTTGCCATATGATATTCATCAAACCCGTATTTTTTCATGCAAAGTAACGCATCTCCTGCAAAGAGTGGTAATGTGTTTATTGAGAACATCTTTAAAACTACCGGATCGAAACCCATATTCAAGATATACTGGGAATGTTCCGTAGATTGGCCCATTCTCTGCCCTGCCACAGCAAGCACCACGTCAAACATCCCGGAAGTGATATGATCAATAGCGGCTAAAACCGTCGAACCTCCCGTGGCTCCGCCGGTGTTAACTCTTATTAAGGGTTTATTTAATGCGCCAACGGCATCAGAGCACCATTTATCGAGCCCGTTGACTCCATCCAGTGCCTCAGGACCTGATCCGAAAACTACGGCTTCGATATCTCTGATATTCATCTCAGCGTCTTCAAGACAGCGCTGAACTGCCTCAAAATATAAATCAGGTGTTCCTTTTTCAGTATGTTGCTTCTTGTACTTTGTCTGGCCCGTCCCTACAATAGCCACTCTTCTCGCCATATACTTTTCTCCCCCCTATTAACTGCCCAGTACAACAACGCAGTTACTCTGACCACACATCCCGCTCATTCCATGCGCCAGAGCTCTTTTAACACCAGGCACCTGTCGTTCTCCGGCCCGGCCGCATACCTGAAGTGCCGCTTCGGCGACCCTGTACAGGCCAACTGCAGTATAAGGATTCGATGATAACATCCCTCCCGAAGGGTTGACGGGAAGATCACCGTCAAACATGGTCGCTCCACTGTCAATAAGCCTTCCGCCGTCCCCTTCTCTGCAAAACCCGAGAGCCTCATAGTCCATCAATTCATGAAATGATGTAACGTCATATAACTCGGCCACATCAATATCTTTAACGGGATCTTTAATACCTGCCATGGTGTAAGCCTTATGGGCCGCGATACTCAATGATGGAAGTCGCCATAAATCCTTATCTCCCATATAATATGTATCATTTGCCCAGCCGACGCCCTCTATCCAGGCCACCGGCCGGCCGCTTTTCTTTGCCCTCTCTTCAGTAGTAAGGACTATTGCGCAGCAACCATCAGAATGCGGCGGCAGATTCAGCCTCCTCAACGGGGAAGAGACGTTTACCGACTGCAATACATCTTCAATCTCTACTTTCGAACGCAAATGAGCATTCTCGTTTTTCACTGCATTGGATCGGTTTTTAACTGTTACCTTCGCCGCCTGTTCGTCAGTTATACCCCATCTGTTTATATAACTCGTGGCCTGCACACCGTGAGCCGTAATCCAGTTGAGCCCGATCGGCCTGTGGTAAAACGGATCAAAATTGAGCCTGGTAACGACATCCAGGTCTGTTTGTGAACACATTGCCCAGCCCACAACCAGCACAGTATCAAAAT
>JAFGDF010000257.1 GCA_016932235.1 Deltaproteobacteria bacterium
ATTAATTATTGCCGGGCCGAATGGTGCGGGAAAAACGACATTTGCCACTGAGTTCCTGCCCAGGGAAGCCGGGTGCCCCAATTTCATCAATGCGGACCTTATCGCCGCAGGCATTAATCCTTTTCGACCTGATGCAGGTTCGATTCAGGCAGCAAAGGTAATGCTTGAGATGATGAAGATGTATGTTGAGAAAGGTGAAAGTTTTTCTTTTGAAACCACCCTGAGCGGAAAGAACTATGCAGGACGCATACCTGAGTGGCAGAAGGATGGTTATAGTGTTAAACTATATTTTTTAAAACTTCCAGATACTGAAATCGCTATTGCCCGAGTGAAACAGCGTGTCAAGGAAGGAGGACACAATGTTCCGGAAGATGTGATTCGTCGCCGCTTCAAATCCGGCTGGAACAATTTCGAGCGATTATATAAAAATATCGTCGATGAATGGGCACTTTATGACAACGCAGGTGGAAAGCCCATTCTGTTAAATGAAGGAGAAAAAGATGTCTGAAATCCCCAAAATACCTGAACCTAAAAGATTAAATGACCCGGATATGCGTGGTGCTGAAAAAGCTATTCATCGAGCCGCGTTAAAGGCCCGTGAAAAGGCTCGGCGTTTCGGGCATGGAATCATTATCTATGAAAATGGAAAGATGATAGAAAAACTCCCTGATAAAGATCACTGAGCTGGAAAGGGAAAGGAGCCGTCTATCGGGGCAGACCCTGCATGAGCGTTATTTATTAACGTATATGAGACAGTTTTATATAATCTACGCTGGTCATAAAAAACTCCAACCACTGGTTGGAGAAATAAGCTGGTCCAAACATATAATGAAAAGCGGGACCGTAAATATTCAAATAACTTGTGAAACAAAGGGGAATGTTTATTTGGAACTTATTATGCAGTGACTGATAATGCTTGAAAAGTACATCAAAATTTTCTCAAATCTACGAACTGATACTTAAGCTGCTGAGTAATTAAACGACAGATAGGAGGATTTATGTACCTTGAAAATCCGGTTGACAAAACCGAAAATTCAAGGTAGCTTCTCCGTATGATTCTTCGAAAGCATGAGATAAAAACATTAGAGGAACTGCTTGGAAGGCATCCTGTTGTTGGGATTATAGGTGCCAGGCAGTTGGGCAAGACATCCCTTGCCAGAGAGATCATCCAGAATACTAAAAATCCTGTATCCTACTTTGACATGGAGAACCCGCAAGATCTTGCAAGACTTCAGGACCCCATGCTGGCGCTCGGCGGATTGAAGGGGCTGGTTGTTATCGATGAAGTTCAAAGATTCCCTGAACTTTTTCCTGTTATCCGGGTGCTTGTGGACCGACCAAGAAGGTCTGCCCGTTTTCTTATCCTAGGTAGTGCATCGCCGGGATTGTTGCGGCAGAGTTCGGAAACCCTTGCCGGGCGAATCATCTACCATCAGATGAATGGTTTTATGCTGGATGAAATTGGAATCGAAAACCATAAGAATCTCTGGCTCAGGGGTGGTTTTCCTCTTGCCTACTTGGGAAAAACCCATTCGGCGAGCCACGAATGGCGGCAGGGTTTCATTCGGACTTTTCTTGAGAGGGATCTCCCTCAACTCGGGATATCGATCCGCAGTTCCACATTGTACCGCTTCTGGCAAATGCTTGCACACTATCACGGCCAAATTTGGAACTCCTCGGAATTTGCCCGATCTTTCGGCGTTGCTGATACCACAGTACGCAACTACCTGGATGTGATGACCTCGGCGCTCGTTATACATCAGTTGCAGCCGTGGCATGAAAATATTTCCAAGCGTCAGGTAAAGGCTCCCAAAATCTATATTTCCGATTCGGGATTGCTCCACAGCCTTTTGAATCTCAGGACTATGAGAGATCTTGAGGGCCACCCGAAGGTGGGGGCATCATGGGAAGGATTTGGAATCCAGCAGGTCATTCGCAGGCTGAACGTCAAGGCGGAAGAATGTTTTTTCTGGGCCACCCATGCGGGGGCTGAGCTTGATTTGCTTGTAGTCAGGGGAAGGAAAAGATTTGGCTTCGAATTCAAACATACCAGTGCACCGCGTGTAACGCCATCCATGCGAAGCGCCCTCGTCGATCTGAAGCTGAAGGGCATAGACGTAATCCACGCCGGCGATAATACTTTCATGATGGACAAAAAGATCCGCGCTGTAGCATTACCGCGCTTGTTAGATGATATTGAACCTTTCTAAAAGGAAAATGTTGAAATGGTGAAATGGGGTCGGGCCAAACTAAGTGAAGTAAATACAGGATTCTGAATGGCCAGAATGTACCCAAATGAGATTTGTGATTATGAGGACGCGACTGAGGGTGAAAAGAAAGTATTCAGGTTCATTAAGGAAGCGGCAAGGCCCAATGAAGATTTTATCTGCTGGTATGAGCCTCCAATCGGCAGCTCAGGAAAAGAACCCGATTTTGTCCTTTTTAGTAAAAGGCTCGGCCTCCTCGTTATAGAAGTCAAGGACTGGACATCGAAACAAATCATATCTTTCAATCCCAATCAATTCACTATCCTTGAAGGCGAATCTCAAAAGAAAAGGACAAATCCTGATAAGCAGGCAAAGGGGTACGTAAACGCACTCAAGAATTCATTACAAAACCATGCCGGGTTTCTTTCGGATAATCCCAGGTTTCAAGGTAATTTGAAGATACCTATAGGCAGGATGGTGGTATTCCCCAATATGTCCCGTGATGAATACGCGGAAAGCAGATACAAGTGGTTTATAGCCTCTGAAAGAGCCTTATTCAAAGATGATCTCGACCCGACTGGTGAGATCCTTTGTGACGAGACCGGTAATAAGTTCGTCAAAAGAATCGCGGAAGCCTTCCCTTTCCGATTCACAGGATTAACGCAAAAAGAGATCGAAAAATTGTGTTTCCTGATCTGGCCTGATGTTCAGATAAAATTGCCTCTACGCCATGGCGCGGGCAAAGAGAGATTTCAGGCAGAGGTCCGGGCCCTCGATGAGTCACAGGCAAGGTTGGCCCTTCATTTATCTTCCGGACACCATTTGATTAAGGGGCCGCCTGGAAGCGGTAAGACCCTGGTCCTGGTGTATCGATGCTGTAATCTTTTTAAATTCGAACCCCGGGTTAGACGCATCCTTCTTGTTTGTTATAACATTGCCCTGGTGGCCTATCTTAAACGTCTCGTTCAGGAATGCGGGGCAGGGATAGGAGATAAAAAAATTCATGTCGCGCATTTCTATGAGCTTTGTGAGCAGATTCTTGGAGAATCCGTTCATTTTGAAAATGAAGACGCTGATTACTACGATATCGTGATTCAGGAGACCCTTGAAAAGATTCATTCAGGTAAAAGCAAGCTAGACACCTTTGATGCCATCTTTATTGATGAAGGACAGGATTTCAACAATGAGATGCTAAGGGTTATAATGTCCATGCTCCGGCCAAGCGGTGACCTGGTCATCGGCCTGGATTCTTGCCAGGACCTGTACAGGAGAACAATTTCATGGAAATCGCTGGGAATACAAGCCAGCGGAAGGACACGTCATCTTAAA
>JAFGDF010000034.1 GCA_016932235.1 Deltaproteobacteria bacterium
AATTATAAATAGCATTATCACCGGATAAATCAGGTTGCTTATAATAAATACTTCGGTTGCCACTGAAAATTAACAGGAACCGCCAAGTCGCAAAGGTCGCAAAGAAATAATAATTTATCATTTGCCGGGTAACGGCAAATGAAAATACCCATCCTGCCTTTGGCAGGAGAAAAACAAATAGATAACTCTTAATTATTGATAACTATGCTCAGCGCAACTGGATCCTTATTAACAATAAAAACGCCCGAAGGGCTGAGTTATTTACTGATCATGAATGTTTCTTACATGATCAGTAAAAAAAATACTTCTTAGCGATCTTTGCGACTTGGCGGTTAAACCCTTCAATGCTTAAAAGCGTTTTCGGAAAAAAACGTACCACCCTGAATATTTATTATATCAATTCGCAGACTTTTACTCTCCTGTTGGAGGTTATCGAAATCCGGATCATCGCCCTGCCTTTAGACGGCTATTTTGGCAGGCAGGGTAAGCACAACCGCCCCGCCCTTTTCATCCGTGTCAATCTTCGCCCCAAGATAACCGAGAAGATCCTCCACTGCATCTGATAACAGCCCTCTTACCGTCTCACCAACCTTTTCAAGCCCTGAAAATCTGATCTGGGCTCCATCCACATGTTTTTTAACAATCATATCAACTGTTTTTTCCTTTCCTGCCGCCGACATTGCATAATCAAGACACAGATAGATGATATTTTCCAGAAGAAAAGGGCATGTTGTAATTTCTATTGTCTCCGACAGGGTGTTAAAAGACAGTGCGACTTCCCTCATTGCGGCGAATCTTCCGGAAAGCGCTGCCACAAGCCTGAGGCATTCACCAACATCCACTGTCTTATAAACGTCATCCACGCTGTGGGCGAACCTGTTCATATTTCCTATAATGCCGTCAGCCCGAAGGACCTGTTCCAGTATCTTTTCCGTCTGCCTGCTGATCCGCCCATGGTCAAGGGGTTGCCCCTTATCAGCCATAAGCAACAGATCCTTCATCAGGCCGGCATTTTCATTAATAACAGCCAGCACATTCCGGATCTCATGGGATATGGAAGCGCTTATTTTTCCAAAAAAATTAAGGCTCATTTCATGTATTCCGGAATCATCCATGGCCATCAATCCGATCCCCCTTCATTTTCCATGATATCCTCCATTTTTTTAATGAGATCCTCTATATTAACTGGTTTTACAAGATAGTATTCCGGACCAGCCTCTGCCGAACCTGCCTGAAAATCCTGTTCCGAACCGTGTCCGGTAATAAATATGAATCTCATTCCTGGATGCTTCTCTTCCATCCTTTTTTTCAACTCTATGCCGCTCGTCCTTGGAATCTTCACATCCAGAACCGCAACATCATATTGACCTTTATCCAGCTTTTGAATGGCATCTTCGGCACTGCTTGCCCAGTCCGAGTGGATACCCCTCAGCGACAACCTTTCCGACAGAGTTGATACAAGTTCCACTTCATCGTCCACCAACAGGACCCTTATTTTTTTCATCCCGTCTTCTCCTTGTTAAGAGGTATTGTTATATTGAAGGTCGTCCCCTTGTTTAACTCGCTTGAAACGTCGATATTTCCACCTATCTCCTGAATTAGATTATAGGTAATGGAAAGCCCCAGGCCTGTTCCCCCCTGACCCGTCTTTGTCGAAAAAAAAGGCTCGAATATCCGGTTCAGATCCTCTTTTCCAATCCCGCATCCGTCATCGCTGAATGTCACGTTAACATTCCGTTTATCATCCTTTTTTGCCCTTATCTCAAGGTGACCCCCGTCTTCCACGGCAGCCAGTGCGTTGTTGATAATATTGAGAAAGATCTGTTGCAGTTTTCCCCGGTCACTCTCAAATACGGGGATATCCTCGTCAACTTGCAGGACAACATCTATTCCCCTTAACTCCGCCTCCTTACTCACGAACCCGAGGACCTCCTGAATAGCCGTTTTAAGATCAATGGGTTCAATACTGGCCTGAAGGTTCCGGGCAAAAGTCAAAAGTCTTTTGGTGATTCTTCCCGTTCTCTGGACGGAATTGAGGATCGAATCTACAAGCACTATAAGCTTATCATCCGTCTCATACTCTTTTTTAATCATGAACAGGTCTTTGATAAGACCGGCCTTCTCATTTATGATCGCCAGGGGATTATTGATTTCGTGTGCAACACTCGCGGCGATGCGACCGATGGACGCCATCTTATTCGAGTATTCCACCTGGTGAAATGTCATGACCCGCTTCTCATCGACAATCTTTATCTTTTTTATCATATAGCCGGCCGTTTTCAGGATAACCGTCAGGATAACCGTAATACTGAGGATCAGAAATACAATCAGTTTTACCCTGGTCCTGTACCATGGGTTCATCAGTTCATATTTATTTTTAACAATCATGAGGATAAACGGGGATTCGTCGATAAATCCGTAGCCGACAACAAGCTCTTTCCCTTGCTGGTCCTTCATCTCAAGCACCCTGCTGGTGGAAGAATACTGCGGGACAGGCAGGTACAGCTTTTCAAGAATATTTCCAAAGTACTTTGTTGAGGTCTGGAGCATTCCCTCGTGATTGATTAAAAAGGCGTCCCCCATACCGCTTAGTTCCAGGTTGGAAAGGAGATCTTCGAAGGGGGCTATACTGAAACTTGCCCTGAGTATATAGAAAGAGCCGTCCGGTTCATCATTTTTAACGGCAATAATTATATGGGGCACATTACGGTATCCAAGAAACACATCACTGATATCCACTCCATGCTTCACGACCTTTCTATACCATTCCTGACCGCTGTAATCCTTCCCCTCAAGCCGGTAAGGGCCTACATAGGTCCTCTGGAAGCCTGCTGAATCAATAAGGCCGAGATCCACAAACCCGCCTCCGAAGCTCTTTTGAAGGTTTATCAGTATGAGAGAAAGCCTTTCCTTATCATTCAATATCTCAAGACTGTTGTCATGTATGATAAAATCGATGGCGGATTTACGTTCAGTCAAAAAAAATGATATTGTTCTGCGTGTGTTCGACACAATGCGCGTCGTCCGAAGTAGAAATTCCGACTCGATCGCCCTCTGTGTGACCTGATAATCCACAAAGGTAATAATGACAAGGGGTATAAGAGAAACCCCTCCGGTAAGGATAACGACAATCCGCCAGATGCGACGGTAGTTAAATAGATACCTGCCCCTGAAGACCGGCGCATCATCCTTGCCCCAGAAGGTCTCTTTTATTTTTTTCAAGATATTCATGCCCTGAAATCCGTTATCTTTCCTGCCTTTTCTGTTTTATCTTATCATTTGCCCTTTTTATCGTATCGCTTAAAGCCTCTATATCCACAGGTTTGTGGAGATAGGCGAATGCCCCCAGATCCATACAGGTCTCCCTGTCGGCTTCCGATCCATGGCCCGTCAGAATGATGACTTCGATATCCGGCTGGGTCGCTTTAACCCTTTTAAGGACTTCAATCCCATCGATGCCGGGCATCCTCAGATCAAGGATCATTACCTCTGGTTCGTCTTCCTTGATCAATTCCAGGGCTGACTCCCCGTCATAGGCTACTGCCGATCCCATATCCCTCATGAGTAACCGCTCGGACAGGGTCTGGACAAATTCCCGTTCATCATCCACAAGCAAAACCTTCGAGGGTATCTCAAAATCGTATTTCCTGTAGATATCCGCCTGGTGAAATCCCGGGCCAACCTTTGTCGTGACACCATTAACCCCCGGAACTTTCCTGGTGATGGTCCTGAGTTCCTCTTCCAGCCTGGTCAGCATGAGTACGTGCTTGTTAATTGTCAAAGTTATATTTCCGCTTTTTGCCTTTACACCGACATTATGCCCCTCTTTTGATAGTTCCGCTTCAACAGTGGCGGAGAGGATGAAATCTTCCACCGCCTCCTGTGTCTGCTTTCTGAATTTGAGGACCTCGTTCTCCAAATTTTTATGAACAAGCTCAAGAATTTCGATATCCGTAACTTTATCCGTCGGAATAACAATATCATAAAGTGAAGGATCCCATGGATCATTTACCCCGGATATGGAATTTACCCAGGCGGCGCGGTCTTCATCCATTTTATGGATCAGTTTAACCGCCTCATTTTCCGACATCAGTTCTTCTCCGGTTGCTATTGCCACCCTGGATTTCATTTCACCTATAAGGCACAACCGCAGTACATGGTTTATGTCTTTTGGAATTAACTGACCTGTAAAGCCTTCAATGACGAGGTTATCATCAGCAAGTATTTTAGCCAGCGCCAGTTTCAGGTGGGCGATTGAACGCTCCCTTTCATGGGTAAATTTATTGAAGACCGAGGTCCTGGAAGAAAATGCGCGTGCTATTTTATCTTCTGATATCCCTGATATCCGACTTGCCTTGTGGATCAGATCGCTGTCCCTGACCAGTCGTGATCCGGTACTTACAGTCAACTTTTCGACTATAGGCTCTTCCCTGCAGAAAATTGTGCTGAATATGCTTATTATTGCCATTTAAACCCCCTCTGATAATAAATCCATTATGAAAGAAGGCACGAAGTCCTGAGTGGACATAAATGCTCCTCCTCATTTGAATCGTGCGTCTCATCGTATACATTCTCGATCGCCCTTTCCATTGTGGAATAGATTCGGTTTTCACCGATTTTTTCAGGTAAGTGCGTACGTTTAAAAACCTCCATAACTGTTTCATTGACGCCGCTCATTGAAATATCCAGGCCTGCGCTCCTGACCCTGTCGATCAGCAGGGATAGGGTCTCCTCGCCCGAGGCGTCAATATCATTAATACCGTTGGATACGATAACGATATGTTTGAGCTTTTTTTTCGCGCGCATTATCTCCATGATCTTATCTTCCAGATAGCTGGCATTGGCAAAAAAAAGCGGACCGTCGAACCTAACCATTGAGATATACTCACACTCTTTCAGTCCATGGATCGCCGCGCATCTCAATGCCTGGTCTTCGGCCCTGGAAAGGGTTGCCACACCCGGCCTCATGCTTTTATAAAAAAAGACAAGCAATGAGAGCGCAACACCGATCATGATTCCCCTGTCCAGATGAGGTGCGAAAACCAGGGTACCAATGAAGGATATGACGGAGATAACTCCATCGTACCACTGGGCTTCCCAGGCATGGACAAAACCTGATATATTCAGAAGGCCTATAACCGCCATCATTATAACCGCGGCCAGAACCGACTGGGGAAGATGATACAGCAGGGGAGTGAAAAACATCAGCACTATTACCACGGCCAGACTTGTAAAGACACTTGATAACCCTGTAGGTGCGCCCGCCTGAAGATTCACCGCCGACCTGGAAAACGAACCCGAAGTCGGATAGCTCTTGGAAATGGAACCTAATATATTCGCCATTCCCTGGCCTATAAGCTCCTGGTTCGGGTCCAGGCGCTGGCCCGTTTTTCCCGCTATGGCCTTGGCTATGGAAATGGCCTCCATAAAACCCAGGAGTGAGATAATAGCGGCATAGGGCAGTAGATACATAATAATATTAAAATCAAGCTTTGGTATGGAGAAGGAAGGAAGGCCTTTTGGTATGGCGCCTACGACCGCGCCTCCTCCCATCATAATGACGCCATCTTCTTGCAGATGATTATTCCCCGCCTTGATACGCCAGATATTATCCTCTGCATCTATTCCTGCGGGAACCGCTTCTTTAGGATAGAATTTCATCAGACCATCAGGTTGAGTAACAGCCCTGAGATGAAGATTTCTTATCTCCTCCCGATATGAATGGATATCCTGTTTTAAGCGTTCTATCTCCATATCGATTCTCTCCGCGGCAAATTGGTTCTCGAGAATTCCATAGCCATCATGTTCTTTTTTTGCCCTTCCAAGCTCTTCAAAGACCCTGGTCCGTTCCATACCAAGCCGGTCTATTTCATCTATTCCCCTGTTAAAGTTCTCGATAAGATTCCGGACTTCCGGGGATTCAATGGCGCTGATATTGATACTTTTATTATTTTCGAAGTTTATGGCCCAGGAAAGGAATGTGGTGATGAGCACTGCTACAAGGACATTCGGTATCCTCGGAGAGATCCATCTCAGACCGTACATAATGGCAAAGGCCAGCGCCCCCATAAAAAATGTGGGCCAGTGTGTATAGTAAAAAGCGGATTGAACGACCCTGATTATGGTATCGTAATGGTGTTCTCCACTGTCCACATACACACCGAACAACTTGGACAGTTGTGAAGATGCAATTATGAGGGCCCCCGCGTTCGTGAATCCGTTTACTACCGGATGGGAAAGAAAATTTACAACCAATCCCAGGCGAAGGATACCCAGGGATAACTGAAAAACTCCTACAATCATGGCCAGAAGCACGGCATATCCTATATATCCTGGACTTCCCGCAGTGGCAAGGGGTTCGAGAGATGCAGCCGTCATAAGGGAAACAATCGCCACGGGCCCTGTGGCCAGTTGTCGGCTCGAACCGAAAAGTGCCGCGACCATGGGGGGTAAAAATGACGCGTAAAGTCCATAATAAGGTGGAAGACCGGCTAACTGGGCATAGGCCATTGACTGGGGAATCAGAACAAGGGCTACGGTCAAACCGGAAATGCCGTCCCGCCTCAACTTGTCATAAGAGTAATCTTTAAACCAATCAAGAAAAGGAAATAATTTTTTAAGCATAAACATCCCCTGTTTTTTAAATCTTTCGATCTGCCAGGATCCTGTGGCAGGCGTTTATCAGTTCAGAGTAAAGTGCTCCTGCGTCATAAAGGCTATATGTGTTAAAACGTACAACGGCATCCACCATTGCGAAAATAATCATACCTGTCTTTCTTGGGTGAATATCCTTCTCAATGGATCCATCCTCCCGGCCAAGTATTATGGCCCGCTCAAAAAGCTCCACAAGGCAATTATATATTTCCTCCAGGTACTCTCTACAAATAGGGTTGACCTTGGATAATTCATAGGCATCATGCCTGTGAAGGAGTAGAAATCGATCCTCCATTGAACCGGCCAGGTAAAGATAAAAAGAGATAACATTATCTACCATTTCCATGCCGTTTTCAAAATCTTTTTCTTCTATATAATGCTTGAATTCATCAACTATACTGTCTTTAAATTCCTTTAATATGGCTAAAAAAAGCTCTTCTTTGCTCTTAAAATGGTAAAAAATAGTCCCTTCGGCTGCTCCTGTAGCTCTGGATATCTCTGAGATAGAAGTATCTTTGAATCCTTTTTCAGAAAAAAGCCTTGTCGCTGAATTAAGAATAGCTTCCTTTTTTTTCATACCAATTCCACAATAGATTTTTATACTGAGTGCTCAGTCAGTTTATTTTGTATAACTATCCATGTCAAGAAAAAAATCAAACCACCAAATAGTAAATTTGTTTGATATAATATAACATTTGATATATAACTATCGTTATAGAATAATTCGCTGCAATACTTATCAGCCTCCGACGGAGGAGAAATATGCCGCCAAAAAAGACAATTACTAAAGAGATGATCGTTGAGGGGGCCTTTGAGCTTGTTAGGAAAAATGGAATATCCGCACTTACCGCCAGAAATATCTCAAAGACGCTAAAATGCTCTACTCAGCCAATATACTCCTGCTTTTCCACAATGAAAATGCTTGAAAAAGAGGTTATCAAACGGGCATCTGAGTTTGTGATGGAAAAGTATCTGGTCAGTAAAACGGAAAAAGTCTACAATTTTAAAAGCATAGGTCTTGGCTATATTACCATGGCAAGGGAGGAGAAATACCTGTTTGATCTCCTTTATGTATCTGGAAGAGTTTCCCTTGATTTTGAGAATCACATCTTTCCAATAGATACCGACCTGTTGCTCAGTGTAATGAAGAGAGACCCCTACCTGACGGATCTTCCCCATGAGGATCTGTTGGATCTTCTCTGCCACATGTGGATCTATACTCATGGATTAACTGTTTTGACCAGCACAAACCCTTCTGTTTCCGAGGATTTTATTGACAAAGCCTTGGAAGAGATGGGGCATTCGGTTGTCATGAGCAAATTGATTAAGAAAGGAGTGTTAAATCATGAAAATTTCTGTGATCAACGGTAGTCCTAAGGGCGGACATAGCATCACGCTACAGCATATCCATTATTCCACCAAGAAAAATCCGGGTCATGATGTTGAAATTATTAATGTTGCCAGCAGGATAAGAAAAATTGAAAAAGATAAATCATTATTCAACGAAATTATCGAAAAAATGGCCCAGGCTGATGCGATAATCTGGTCCTTTCCCGTTTATTACGCCCTCATTCCCAGCCAGATGAAAAGATTCATCGAACTGATATTTGAAAGGTGCGCTCTCGATCTTTTTAAAGGGAAGTATACAACGTCATTAACTACCTCTATCAACTTTTTTGACCATACGGCCCATAATTACATGCAAGGGGTCTGTGAGGAGTTGGGATTCCTTTATGTAAAAAGCTATTCAGCGAATATGGATGATTTTTTCGATTCGAATAAGCGGGAAAAAATTGTTACTTTCTACAGATGGTTTATCAAAATGGTTGAAAAAAAAGTGTCTGTTGCAAGAAAATATCCCATACGTCATGTGGATGCTGTTGTCTATGAACCCGGGGAGATTGAACGAAGAGGTATCACCTGCGACCGAAAAGTTCTCTTACTCACAGATGCCCTAGAAGAAGATACAAATTTGGCTAACATGGTTGATGTGTTTACCAAATACAGTTCAATGCCGGTGGTAATAAAAAATATTCACCATATCGATATTAAAAACGGCTGTATTGGGTGCTGCACCTGCGGGTATGACAACACATGCGTACAGAAAGACGATTATCAAAAATTTTTTAACGACAATTTGAGAGAAGCGGACATTATCATTATCGCGGCTACCATCAAAGATCACTATCTTTCATCCACGTGGAAAAAATTTCTGGACCGCAGCTTTTTCAATGGCCATGCGCCTGTGCTTATGGATAAACGGTTGGGGTTTATCATATCCGGCCCACTAAGTCAGATACAGAATTTAAGGGAAACCCTGGAAGCGCTTGCAGAGATCTGGCATATGAAAACCTTCGGTATTGTTACAGATGAAGCGTCGACATCAGAAGAGACTACCGACTACATCTATGCTTTCGCAAAAGAGCTCGAATTTGCGACCTATGATAATCTGGAATTCGGTTCTAAGTTTTATCAGGTTGCAGGCAAAAAAATATTCAGGGATTTTATTTATTTGACCAATGCCGTTTTTAGGGCAGACCATGTCTTTTATAAAAAATTCGGGTTCTATAATGATTTCCCCCAAAGGAAAATAAAAAAAAGATTAACTAATGCCATATTTTCGTTGTTTATATCCATAAGGCCTTTAAGGAAAAAAATTCACGAAAGATTTATAACGAGTATGGTGGCGCCCTATGTCAAGATATTGGATAAAATCTAAACTTCAGGGGATAACACACTAAAAGCCTGTCATATGGCCCTTTCAAATTTTAATGGGGAATTCGGCATAACAGATGTCCGGGCCCGGTTGCCTGAGTATTATTCATTTTCAATTCAATACAAACCGGCATTTCGAGCTTTGATTTTCAGCAGAGAAATCAAGGTGTCTAAATTAGGAGTCGGCACTCCAGTCATGCGGCCGAATATCTGGGGGGTCAAAAGAATGGAGCAGATCTCCACCGGTCTTCCGAGTTCAAAATCTTGCAACATCGACGGCTTGTGAGTCATAGCCTTCATACCGCTGTTTATTCGTTCCTCAAGGTCGATGTCGAGTTTGACTCCCAGGGCGTTAGCAATAAAAACAGCCTCCCTCATCGTCTCGAGAGCCAGCGCCCTTAGATCTTTATCCAGTATAACATCGCCGATAGTAGAAGAGGTCAGCGCACAGATAGGTGCAAAAGCCATATTAGCCAGGAGCTTGTTCCATATTTGGTATCGTATATCGTCAACTACGCTAACGGATAGATCGGTTATATTGAGAGCCGTATCGACACTTTTGCATCGCTTTGAAACAGTTCCG
>JAFGDF010000258.1 GCA_016932235.1 Deltaproteobacteria bacterium
GGATATGAATAGCGCAGTTGAAGAGGCAGACAGATGCTTTCACTGCGGGCACTGCCAAATGTGTGGAAAGTGCGTTGAATACTGTCCGGGATATGTTCTCGAGATGACTGAAACAGGGCCGATGGTTGCCTTTCCGGATGAATGCTGGCATTGCGGCAGTTGTCGAACCAATTGTCCCTCTGCATGCATCTTCTACGAATTCCCTATATCCATGCTCGTTTAACTGATAGCCCAAGATCTGTACCAGGCGGTCAACTGTATTTATTTCATATACAGATATTAAGTGAGACAAGGGGATACTGCCCACCCAGATTCACCATCAAAGTATCATCTGCGGCGTTGCCTTCGATCGCTCCGCCCTGCGGCGTATTGTTCATACGCCTCAGTTGTCGCTCCTCGGTGCCTTGCATCTGACACCTTGCTGGTGTCCAGGGTTATCCCAAAATCCACGATCATTATTAACTTTGGATAAATTAGATGGCGGATTTTGGGCCCATAAAATCACCAAGCGCCTGGAGCGAAATTGAATAATTGGAGGTTTTGATGGACGTCAAAGATACTTTTGGACAGCAGGAGCTATCCAGCCAGACAGAACAGGCCACCATGAGTCCTGATGAAGAATCAGTGGGCTATACCTTTTGTGATGCCTGCAGCCAAACGCAGTTTTGCGGCATAAAGTTCTATCGAAAGGGAGATATAGTTAAAAGAATAGAGCCATGGCCCGATTTCCCTGCCTCCCCCTTATGTTCCAAGGGCTATGCAACACTGCAGAGGCTTTATCACCCAAATCGGCTAAAATACCCCATGAAACGAACCAGTCCAAAGGGATCGCGGGACCCGGCCTTTATTCGGATTTCCTGGGACGAGGCTTATGATACCATTGTCCAACACCTGGAACGAATCAGGAAACTGTATGGCCCCCATGCTGTTTTCTTTTATGTGGGAGACCCTAAAGAACCGAGAGCATCTGTGCAGCGCCTGGCCAACACCTATGGTTCGGTGAATTATGGAACTGAGAGCTCAACCGCATGCCGAAGGGCTGCCCAGCTTGCCGAGATGCTGACCTATGGATTTCCGACAATGGGAGGCCCGCCCGCTGAACAGACAAAGGTGATGCTTATCTGGGGTACGAATCCCGCTTATTCAGGCTCACCGTTTATGTGCCACTGGCAGTTTGAGGATGCCAGGGATCGAGGTGTCAAATTTATCGTGGTGGACCCCAGGAAGACCCCCACAGCCTCAACCCTGGCGGATATTCATCTGCAGCCCCGTCCCGGCACGACCGCGGCGCTGGCTTCAGGCATGATGCATGTCATTTTCGAGGAGGGCCTTCATGATAGGGCATTTTGTGACAAATGGATTCACGGATTGAATGAGTTAAAGGCCTATGTAAAGGGATTTCCGCCGGACAGGGTGGAGCGCATTACCTGGGTGCCTGCAAAAAAAGTTGTTGATGCGGCTCGTCTGTTTGCCACCAGTGGCCCTGGATCATTCAAAACCTCAGCACAGGGCACTACCCATGACCTTAATGCCACAAACAATCACAGGGCCATCCTTCTGATTCCCGCCATTTGCGGCTATATTGACATCCCGGGAGGCGTTACAAAGCCTACCTTTCCCCTGGAAGGGATATCCCTCTGGGCCAATGGTCCCCCGGCCTTTTGCATGAGGGAAAAACAGGCGGAGATGAATGATAACCGTTTGGACCTTGAGGCATTCCCTGCTTGGGCTGAAACGTTTTTTGAGGTTCAAACAAACTATCTGGTTGAATGGATAAGAGAAGGAAAAATCAAGGCCTTTCTGGGTTGGGGTTTTAACATGATGATCTGGCCCCAGACCCATGAATATCAGCAGGCCATCAGCGGCCTTGATTTTGCTATGGCCGTGGACTATTTTTATCGTCCCCGGACACATGATTATGTGGATCTTGTTTTGCCGGCGGCCATGAATTATGAAAGGCTGGCGCCCTTCGCATTTCACGGCCGGACAGTCTATGGCCGCACCCCTGTTAAACCTGCGGGCGAATGCAGGGAGGACTGGAAGATCGCCCTTGATATAGGGGTCCGCCTGGGTTATCCGGATAAATTTTTTAACGGCGATGTGGAAGCCGCGTGCAATGAGATCCTGGGCATGTGGGGTCTAACTTACGAGGATTTGAGAAAGAATCAGGAAAAAGGGGTAACGGTTCCGGCAAAGGGACCTGAGGCTTTTAAGAAATATGAGACAGGAAAAATGAGATCTGACGGAAAACCTGGTTTTGATACACCTTCAGATAAAATCGAAGCCCTGTCCGTGATCCTGCAAAAACATGGCTATCCGGCCCTTCCCGAGTATAAGGCTCCCATGCCCACCAGCGATGAATACCCATTTATCCTTATCACGGGGTCGAGAATACCCTATATCACCCATAGCAAATGGCGGGAGGATTCTCCCTGGCTTTATGAACTTCAGCGGGAACCCCTCCTGATGATCAATCCCCAAGATGCTGAACAACGGGATATCTGCAAGTGGGATACAGTAATGCTGAAAACGCCCTATGGCCAGCTTCATGTAAAGGCAAAACCAACGATCATGGTACCGAAAGGAATTGTGGGCATGATGCACGGATGGGCAAAGGCGAATGTGAATGAATTGATCCCCAGGCAATTCGATCCCATATCCGGATTTCCGCCTTACAAAGAAATCGTATGCACCGTAATAAAGGCGTAAAGGTTGCGCATCAAGAGATGGAGAAAATAAGATGACAGCAAGATACGGGATACTGGTGGATTTAAACCGATGTACGGGATGCATGACCTGCGTTCTGGCATGTAAGGAGGAGAACCTTACTCCGCCCAAAGTATGGTGGGACAAGGTATTGGAGATTGAAGGGCCGGAACTCGATTTTATCAGTTATGTTCGATATGCCTGTATGCACTGTGATGATCCTCCCTGTGTCCCGGCCTGTCCTGAAAAGGCGATCTATAAACGTGATGACGGAATCGTCATCATAGATCAGGAAAAATGCAAAGGACACGGGAGATGCAGGGATGCATGCCCATATGGTGTTATCGATATAAATCCCGGGGAGGACTATTTTCACCCTTCAGCGCTTCCCTATCAGGAAAATGGCGAGACTTTTCGTTTACATACGCCAGGGAAGGCCTCAAAGTGCACCCTTTGCGTGCACAGGATTGACAAGGGAAGGGAGCCGGCCTGTGTTGAGGGGTGTCCCTCAAAGGCCATGATATTCGGCGACCTGAATGATCCTGACAGCCCGATCAGGGCAAGGATCTGGCAGGCTGAACAACTGCTCGAAACTGAAAAGACTTATCCCGGGGTCTTCTATATAATCCCTAAAAACCTTCTAAAACCGCTGGAAAAACGAATCATCGATAATCCCCATATGGACAGGTTGCCCTGAAATATTTTTTCACCTTTTGGAAGAGAGTCCATTACTGTGATTACAAAAACGGGTAGAAATCCCTAAAGCATTTATAAGTACAAGTAGTCATAACATTATTATGGTGTTATATCTTTAACGCTATCACTAGTTTTCATTGACAAAAACAGCTTCTATATCGGTACCAAGTTTCCTCTGTGCGGTGCCGATAGAAGAACCAAAGCCGTCTCGTTCCGGTGAAACTTACAAAGCTTGATCTTCATCAATTATTAAATGGAGGATAAAATGAAAAAGAGAGAAAATTTTATTCCAAGATGTGCCGATTGCAAAATTGAAAATCCTATATGTAATGGTACGGGTGGAGAAGGCCCGGTCTACTGTCCGACAATACATATGTCGGATGTCATAGAATCATCGCTTTCGGAATATGAAACCCCCGGAATCAAACTGTTCGCATTAAATGCCAGTATTCAGGAGAGTGAATGCTATGTCAACAGGGAAGAAGATAATCCCCATGTAAGGTTTGCGATTAAGCCCAGGATACAGGAAACTATAGAGTTCGCAAATAAGATGGGGTATAGGCGTCTGGGCTTGGCCTTTTGCGGGGGATTGAAATATGAGGCAAAAATTGTATCGGATATTTTAAAGGCGCATGATTTTGAAGTTGCTTCCGTGATGTGTAAGGCTGGGGCAACTACCAAAGAATTTCTGGGTATAACAGAAGAACAAAAGGTGGCACCTGGGAAAGTTGAAACAATGTGCAGTCCTATTACTCAGGCAAAAATACTAAATGCAGCTAATAC
>JAFGDF010000259.1 GCA_016932235.1 Deltaproteobacteria bacterium
ATGACTGAGATGGCCCGCCGCCCGCCTCGTAAGGCAGTTTGCGTAAAACTAGCCAGGAACGAGTTCGCTCGTAAAAAGGGCTCCCCATACCGCGATTATTAAAACTCATTTTCGTGTTAAACACTCATGGCCCTTTGGGCTACCACGATGAATGAAAATAGCGCCATATGGTCTCAGGCCACGGTCTTTAGACATAACGTTGAATTATATACCGGCATTGTTAGCATTTATTTTCGTACTAAATAGAGAACACACTGCGTAAAATAGAAACAGGTAAGTCATATTGACATGGATATTATATGAAAGAAAAGCATCAGAGACTAAGAGAATGGGAAGAAAATGAGCTGAAGAAGAGCATTGCCCGTTTTCCTGAGAGAAAAGAGCGATTTTCGTACCATGGAGGAGAGGATGTCACCAGGCTCTCTGTTCCTGAAAGGATAGATGAAGAATATCTGGAAAATATCGGGTTTCCCGGTCAGTATCCCTTCACAAGGGGAGTGCAGCCGACCATGTACCGGGGGAGATTATGGACAATGAGGCAATACGCCGGGTTTTCAAATGCCGCGGAGTCAAACAGGAGATTCAGGTACCTGCTTGATCAGGGCACGACGGGTTTGTCCATAGCCTTTGATCTGCCGACTCAGATAGGGTATGACTCGGATGATACAAAAAGCCTGGGAGAGGTTGGAAAGGTCGGAGTCGCCATTGATTCCCTTGCCGATATGGAGATATTGTTTGACCATATTCCTCTGGATAAGGTTTCCACTTCCATGACCATAAATTCTCCTGCGGCGATCCTGCTGGCCATGTACGCGGCGCTTGCTGAAAAACAGGGAGTGTCGGCCGATAAACTGAGGGGGACTATTCAGAATGATGTCCTGAAGGAGTATGTGGCACGGGGCACATATATATTTCCTCCGGAACCAAGCCTCCGGCTTATCACCAATATCTTTCAGTGGTGCAGCACGAACATGCCCGCGTTTAATACTATCTCCGTATCAGGCTATCATATAAGGGAGGCCGGTTCGACGGCCGTCCAGGAGGTGGCCTTTACCCTGGCCAATGCCTGCGCGTATATCCAGGCCGCCATAAATTCAGGACTTGAGGTGGACGCTTTCGCGAGCCGGCTGGCGTTTTTTTTCAGCGCGTCTTCAGACCTGCTTGAAGAAGTGGCCAAGTTCAGGGCTGCCAGAAGATTATGGGCCGGAATAATGAGAAAACGATTCAACGCGAGGAAGCAGTCAAGCATGATGCTTCGTTTCCATACCCAGACTGCGGGCAGCAGCCTTACGGCTCAGCAGGTCGATAATAACATAGTAAGGGTTACCCTGCAGGCCCTTGCCGCAATTCTGGGAGGCACGCAGTCTCTTCATACTAATTCGCGTGACGAGGCGTTTACGCTGCCCACTGAAGATTCCGTGAGGACCGCTCTCAGGACCCAGCAGATTATCGCCCATGAATCGGGGATACCAAACACCATAGATCCGTTAGGCGGTTCCTATTATATCGAAGAGCTGACGGACAGGATTGAGCGGCAGGCGACCGCGCTCATGGATAAAATCGATGAGGCCGGGGGAGTCGTACGGTGTATTGAACAGGGAATGATACAGAGGCAGATCGAAGACGCGTCATATAAATATCAGAAGGAGGTGGAAAAAGGTGAGAGGATTGTCGTTGGCGTGAACAGTTTCCAGGTGGAAGAAGATGTCAAACCTCCCATTTTGCGAGTTGACCCGGCAGTCGAAGACGACCAGATTAAAAGACTGGCAGAACTGAAAGCAAGAAGGGATAATACAAAGGTCGAGGCCGCGCTGAAGAGATTAACAGGGGAATCGGAAACCGACGCGAATCTCATGCCTGCCATACTGGATGCTGTCAGGGTCTATGCCACCCTCGGGGAGATATGCGATGTTTTTCGCGATGTTTTTGGAGAATACAGGGATAGGAGTTAGCTCATAGCTCATAGTCAATAAATTCGAAATAAGAATATTGAAATTCGAAACAAATTTAAAATTTGAATGTTCAAAACAATATCAAAGAAATCTGTAAAAATTTTGAATCTTATTTATATTATCTGAATTTGTTTCGGATTTAGGATTTCGATATTCGATATTGAGCTTTATCTTGGCCAGGATATACACCTAGTGCTCATACAGCTCCTCCCTTTCACAAAGGGAGGCCGGGAGGGATTTCATGGAGGGCCACTCTCTACCCGCCCTGATGAAGGCGGGCAAGTCGTGTCCATGAAAACCCGATACGACAAAATGCTTTCTTTACAAGATATTGCACAATAAGAAGCGCTTATAGCAAAAATATTATGAGGTTTCACAAGTTAAAAGGTATAAATATGCTGAAAAAAATAGATCATCTGGGAATCGCCGTTAGGTCAATTGAGGTCTCCAGGAAATATTATGAAGATGTCCTTGGGCTGGCGTGCGAGGGGATTGAGGTTGTTGAGTCGCAAAAGGTGAAGACGGCATTCTTTTCTATCGGGGAGACGCATCTGGAACTCCTTGAACCCCTTTCCGGCGACAGTCCTGTGGCGAGATTCCTGGAAAGCAGAGGAGAGGGCATACATCATGTCGCGTACTTTGTCGATGACATTGAAGCGCAGCTCAGGAAGGCCGTTGAAGCGGGCTGCAGGCTGATAAATGACAAACCCGTTGAAGGGGCGGGAGGAAAGAGGATCGCCTTTTTACATCCAGCGTCAAGCGGCGGAGTGCTTACGGAGTTCTGTACGAAAGGCGCATCACAGCCATCAGCTCATAGCTCATAGCGGACAGCCTGTAGATGTAATAATGTGATTTGAAAATTTTTATTTCATGGGCATGTCTCTTCCACGGACTCTATGGCCCGGCAGGCGGCGGGATGATACGATGAGGATATATTATGACAGATAAGACCGAAGAATTGATCAGCATGCGGGCGCGCGCAATGCTGGGTGGCGGTCAGGAGCGTATAGACAAAATTCACGCCAAGGGCAGGATGACCGCAAGGGAAAGACTCGCAGAGCTTCTGGATGAAGGCAGCTTTGAGGAGTTTGACATGTTCAAGACTCACAGGTGCCGTAATTTCGGTCTGGAAAAGACGGAGATCCCCGGCGATGGTGTGGTTACGGGCTACGGTACCGTCAACGGCCGTTTCGTGTATGTCTTTTCACATGATTTTACGGTATTCGGCGGGTCATTGTCCGAGACATTTGCCGAAAAGATATGCAAGATAATGGACCTGGCCATGAAGAACGGCGCTCCTGTTATCGGTTTCAATGATTCCGGAGGAGCGCGGATACAGGAGGGGATAGAGAGCCTCGCAGGATATACGGATATCTTTTTGAGAAATGTCATGGCATCGGGCGTGGTTCCGCAGATTTCGGTCATATTCGGACCATGCGCCGGGGGAGCTGTTTATTCGCCGGCTCTGACGGATTTCACAATTATGGTTAAGGACATCAGCTACATGTTTTTGACCGGACCAAAGGTTGTAAAGGCTGTTACCCATGAGGATGTCACCATTGAAAAACTGGGGGGAGCTTCAATACATGCGTCAAAGAGCGGGGTCGCTCATTACGCGGCGGAATCCGGGCAGGACGCAATAAGTTATGTGAAAAAACTGATCTCATATATTCCCCAGAACAATAATGAAAGGCCTGAAAGGCTGGACCCTGATGATCCGCCCGAAAGGACAGAGGAGAGACTGAACACGATTATCCCTGAAAGTCCGCAGAAGGTCTATGACATGAAGGAGGTCATAAGGCTCACGGTTGATGAGGGGGATTTTTTTGAAGTGCATGAAAAGTATGCGCCGAACCTCATCATCGGATTCGCCCGTTACGGCGGATACTCAACGGGTATAGTGGCGAATCAGTCGCGCTACATGGCGGGTGTACTGGATAATGATTCATCGATGAAAGGTGCCCGCTTTGTCAGATTTTGCGACTGTTTCAATATCCCCATAGTAACTTTCGTTGATGTTCCCGGATTCCTTCCCGGTACGACTCAGGAATATAACGGCGTGATAAAAAACGGTGCGAAAATACTTTATGCCTTTGCGGAGGCGACCGTTCCGAAGGTCACGGTGATCACGCGTAAGGCTTATGGAGGCGCTTATTGCGTGATGTCCTCCAAGCATCTAAGGGGAGACATCAATTACGCGTGGCCTACGGCTGAGATTGCCGTTATGGGCGGCCGTGGTGCGGTCGAGATCCTTTATGCCAGGGAAGCCAAAAAGGAAGATGATTCGAACGCATATCTGGCTCAAAAGGAAAGGGATTATACAGAGACAGTGGCAAATCCGATTACCGCCGCCAAGAGAGGATATATTGACGATATCATAGAACCCGCAAGGACCAGACCCCGGATTATAAGGGCTTTAAGGCTCCTGGAAAACAAGAAGGATTCCAATCCTGTGAAGAAGCACGGGAATATACCGCTGTAACCGCATCAAAATGAGATAAACGCGATTTTTTCAAGTCTGTCAAAGTTCAAGATCAAAAGATAGACCATAACAGAGAAACTGGAATATCGAATATCCAATATCGAATGTCGAATATTGAATACCGAATAGAAAAAACGGACCCTGGAAAGACACTTTTAGCGACCCTGCGGATTTTTAAATCCGGAATCCCGGACCCTCTTTTTCCTTCTTTCAACCTGTCTTGCCCGGTGCCCGAAACAGATTTACTTGTGAAACAGACCGCAGGACTCAATGTCGCAGACAGGGGTTTCATCGGGCAGAACAGATTTACCCCGTGAAATTCATGATAATAAAAGCGAAGTTTCCCCCGCTTGCCCGGTGAAACATTTTTAATATTTGTTTCGTTGGAGTAGCTCCGGCAGATTTGTCCGCCTCTGGAGTGTGGTACTGGGGCATATTTCACCGGAGCGAGCTAGACGAAACAGACCAGACAGACGAAACAGACCAGACAGAAAGTCACGATAGTCAACAACGTCCCCTACTTCTTGACAGGGTGGTGATCTGATCTTAAATTATTTAAGGTTTGTTGTTATTTAAATACTCAGGCAGGAGGAAGACATTATGCGTCTTGATAAATTTACACTTAAAGCACAGGAGGCTGTCCAGACTTCTCAGCAGATTGCTGAAAAGTACGGTCATCAGCAGATTGAGCCCGAGCACATTATGAAGGCACTTCTCGAACAGAAAGATGGCCCGGTGCATTCGATATTGAGCAAGATTGGTGTCAACCCGGATCATATTATCGGAGAGACAGAGAAAAGCATAGAAAGGATGCCCAGGGTATCCGGCGGCGGATACGGGCAGGCTTATATATCCCCGCGTTTGAAAAACGTCCTTGACCAGGCATTTAAGGAAGCCGGCCAGATGAAAGACGAGTACGTGAGTCTTGAGCACATCCTGATGGCCGTTGCAGATGAGAAGGGCGGAGAGGCTTCCAGGATACTGGCGGCTTCAGGTATCACGAGGGATGCCATATTAAAGGCCCTTGTTGATATACGAGGAGGACAGAGGATCACGGATCAGAACCCTGAAGACAAATACCAGGCGCTCGAGCGCTTCAGCAGGGATCTCACGGAGATCGCCTCAAAGGGAAATCTCGATCCGGTCATAGGCCGGGATGATGAGATAAGGAGAATCATCCAGGTACTTTCAAGAAGGACAAAGAACAATCCTGTCTTAATCGGTGAACCCGGAGTTGGAAAGACCGCTATTGTCGAAGGATTGGCGCAGAGGATAGTGCAGGGTGACGTGCCGGAGACGTTAAAGAACAAGAGGGTCGTGGCGCTTGACATCGGTTCCCTTATAGCCGGCGCCAAATACCGGGGGGAGTTTGAAGACAGGCTGAAGGCGGTTCTGAAAGAGGTCACGGACAGGCAGGGAGAGATAATCCTTTTTATTGACGAGATGCATACCATTGTGGGCGCAGGTGCCGCGGAAGGGGCCGTTGACGCTTCCAATATGCTGAAGCCCGCCCTGGCCAGGGGTGAACTCAGATGCGTTGGCGCAACCACAATAAAGGAATACAGGAAATATATCGAAAAAGACGCGGCCTTTGAAAGGCGGTTTCAGCCTATCATGACCGAAGAACCCAGCGTCGAGGATACCATATCCATCCTGCGCGGGCTGAAAGAGAAATATGAGGTGCACCATGGTGTGCGTATCAAAGATTCCGCGCTGGTCGCGGCGGCGACATTGTCCAACAGGTATATTACTGACCGGTTCCTGCCGGACAAGGCTATTGATCTCATAGATGAGGCCACTTCCAGGCTCCGAATAGAGATCGACAGCATGCCGGCGGAGATAGATGATATACAGAGGAAGATAACGCAGCTGCAAATAGAGAGGGAAGCCTTGAAAAAGGAGAAGGATAAGGCTTCAAAGGACAGGCTGGATAAGATCGAAAAGGAGCTGAAAGATCTCAGGTCGGATACGGAGGACATGATTAATCACTGGAAAAAGGAGAAGGAGATTATCACGAGGATAAGCGAATTAAATGAGAAGATCGAGTCTTCCAAATCAGAAGCCGTTCTCGCTGAACGGGAAGGGGATCTTACAAGGGCGGCTGAGCTGCGATATGGAACCATTATTGAGCTTGAAAAGCGTCTGGAACAGGAGCAGGGTAAACTCGCTGAGCTGCAGTCCGGTAAAAAGATGCTTCGCGAAGAGGTTGACAGCGAGGATATCGCCGAGGTCGTCGCCAAATGGACCCATATCCCGGTCTCAAGGCTCCTGGAAGGTGAAAAGGAAAAGCTCATTCAGATGGAAGATCGCCTGAAGATGAGGGTTGTTGGACAGGAAAACGGCATAATAGCCGTGTCCAACGCCGTGCGACGCGCGCGTTCGGGGCTGCAGGACCCGAACCGCCCGATAGGGTCATTTATTTTCATGGGCCCGACAGGTGTGGGTAAGACGGAACTGGCAAGGGCGCTGGCGGAATTTCTTTTTGATGACGAGCAGTACATGATCAGGATCGACATGTCGGAATACATGGAGAAGCATTCCGTGGCAAGGCTCATAGGGGCGCCCCCGGGATATGTGGGTTATGACGAGGGAGGGTACCTCACGGAAGCAGTGAGAAGGCACCCCTATTCAGTCATACTCTTTGATGAGATTGAAAAAGCGCATCCGGATGTGTTTAACGCGCTGCTGCAGATACTTGATGACGGAAGGATGACCGACGGGAAAGGCCGGACGGTTGATTTTAAAAATACCGTACTGATTATGACCTCAAATGTGGGCAGCCAGTGGATCAGCGAATTGAAGGATAAGGATAAAGGTGGAATGGAAGAAAGGGTGATGGACGCGCTGAGAGGGACCTTCAGGCCAGAGTTTCTGAACAGGATTGATGAGACCATTATTTTCAATTCCCTTGGCATGGAAGAGATCAAAAAGATAATCGATATCCAGATGGGATTTCTAAGAAAACGGCTTGAGGACAAAAAGATTTTCCTTGAAATCACGGACGCTGTAAAAGAGTACCTGGCCAAAACCGGGTTTGACCCTGTTTATGGCGCCAGGCCGTTGAAGAGGAGCATTCAGAGGCTTATTCAGGACCCCCTGGCAATAAAGATGCTTGACGGGAGTATCGGCGAGGCAAGCAGGGTGGTTGTGGATGTTGAAGACGGGGAAATCGTTTTTCACTGATTCCGGTTCATCCTGTCCTTCAGGGTCGAAGAACAGTGGAACACAACCGTGCGGCGGGATTTAAGGATGATGCCCTTGCCTGTTTTTGGGTTTCGGCCTTTTCGCGCCCATTTGAACCTGACCTGAAATTTACCAAAACCCGATATGAGGACGTTTTCTCCTTTCTCAAGATTGCTTTTCATTATTTCCAGGACCGCGTCAACAAGCTCGCCGGCCCTCTTGTGTTTTAAAAGGGTATAGTTCAATTCCGGGAAAAGGAACCGCTGCCTCTCCCTTTTCCTGTTCGTGAGGTGGACTCTATTTATAACACTCTCTATAATGTCCTTTTTTGTAAGGGTCATAAAGAATCTCTCTGCGCAAAGGTGGCCGTGCCCATGATTAATTATTGGCAAAAGATCGCATATCTGATATAATTTGTCAATTAAAGTGAATGTAGGCCATTGAAAAACGATAATAATAAGTATGAGTTCAAATTCTGCCCAGCCTGCGGAGCCGAGCTTAAATCTCTGGTACCGAGGAGGAACGAACCTGTTCGAAACTCATGTGCCGAGTGCGGCTTTATCCACTATCAGGATCCAAAGCTGGTTGCGAGCACTATAATAGAGGCTGATAAGAGGATCGTTATTCTCAGGAGGGGAATTGAGCCCGAATACGGCAGATGGGTCTTTCCCGGAGGCTTTGTCGACAGGGGGGAGACTATCGAGTTCGCCGCAAAACGAGAAGCGGAAGAAGAATGCGGGATACAGATAGAGATTGATTCCCTTCTCGGATTATATTCATATCCCGGTAAAACCGAGGTGGTCGCTTTTTTTATAGGGCGATATATCTCAGGGGTTCTGGCTGCGGGAGATGAGATATTGGAAGCAAGGATGATTAATCCCCGGGAAATACAATGGGACACGCTGGCATTTCCCAGCACAGTTGACGCATTGCGGGATTATATTAAAAAAAAGAATAAAATACGGAATTAAGAGGCTGGCGTGATATGATTATAGAACCTAAAAAAATATCAAGACTCACTTCGAATGAACGACAGGTTATTATGAATCGATCTATGGAAGATATCTCATCTATTTACGAAGATGTCCGCAGGATCGTTGACGACGTCAAAACAAGAGGAAATGCGGTTGCGCTAGAACACTACAAAAAACATAAGGAGGATATCTCTCCCTCCGACCTGGAGGTGAGTAGAGACGAAATTAATGGAGCCTATAAGCAGTTGGATCATGAAGTGGTCGATTGCCTGAAAACCGCCGCAAAAAATATCGTCAAATTTCATCAGGCCCAGCTGGAACGCGATATGTGGTCCATAGAGGTAAATGAGGGGATACTGGCGGGGCGCATTACAAGGCCCATGGATATTGTTGGGTGTTATATCCCAGGAGGCACGGCCGCCTACCCAAGCTCCGTCCTTATGACAGTACTTCCCGCAAAGGTCGCAGGAGTGCAACAGATCATGGCCGTAACCCCTCCGGGTAAAGGGATGACTGCAAATCCGGCCACGCTAGTGGCCGCAGATATAGCGGGATGCGACAGGGTATTCAAGGTAGGAGGTCCATGGGGGGTCGCAGGTCTTGCCTACGGAACCGAGACTATGCCTAGGGTTGACAAAATAGTAGGACCTGGCAACAAATACGTTACCGCAGCCAAGATGCTGGTTTATGGACAGGTGGATATTGATTCTCCGGCCGGTCCGAGCGAGTCCCTTATCCTGGCCGATAACACCGGAGATCCCGAGCTGATCGCCGTGGACTTTCTCTCCCAGGTGGAACATGATCCTGACTCGGCGGCGGTGCTTGTAACCACGTCTGAGGAAATAGCGCATGCGGTTTGCGATATCATAGAAAGAGAGTATGACTCACTTCCCAGAAAAGAAATATTTGAATCGTCACTTTCAAAACACTCGTATGTCCTAGTGGCTAAAGATATGGAGCAGGCAATTGATTTTACAAATGAATATGCCACAGAACACCTTCAGATACTGACACAGGACCCCTTTATTACTCTAAACAAGATCAAACATGCCGGTTCAATTTTCATGGGCCCTTATGCCCCGGTTCCTGTAGGTGATTATGCTTCAGGGACAAATCATGTCCTGCCTACAGGCCAGTGTGCACGAATGTTTTCAGGCCTCTCTGTTGACGATTTTATAAAAAAGCCCACATTTCAGTACCTGAGCAAGGAGGGGCTGGCCAGTCTCAAGGACACGGTCATCACACTGGCTGAGGCTGAGGGGCTCCCTATCCATGCCCGCGCAGTCAAGGCAAGGTTTAAATGAGCATGGAAAAAATATTTTGACATGACACGGATAAGGTGTTAGTTAATATGATTCTTGTCGGGCCGTTAGCTCAGTTCGGTAGAGCAGCGGACTTTTAATCCGTTGGTCGTGAGTTCGATTCTCGCACGGCCCACCAACAATAAAATCGCTTCGCGATTTTCAGAAACGCGGCTTACGCCGCTTTCGCGGGGCAGTTTAAAAAATGATCGCTTTTGGACCTATCCGGGGTGATCTGCCCCGACGGTGACCATTAATGCGAGCCAAGCCTCGTCCCCATCGTCTAGCCCGGTCCAGGACACAGGCCTTTCACGCCTGCGACAGGGGTTCAAATCCCCTTGGGGACGCCATTTTTATAAAAACACAATAAAAACAGTAAGTTTTATCATATTATAGCTTGCTGATTTTTTATTTCTAAATGGAATAACCCTTCCTAGAACACAAATTCCTTGACTTCTATTTCTCTCCCTTTTATTTTAGCATTTGATCTTAAGCTAAAATAATGGACATTTTTATTTTAGGATCGGTAGAGGGACAATGGAACGAGGGCTCCAGGGACATTATGTAACGACATCAACCGTAGGCGAGAAGGTGCAAGCCTTTGTACCTACTCCGCTGCCCCCGATGCCACCGATTGATTGGACCCCTGATCTGCGGGATAAATTTGATCATGCACTGATGGGTCTCGGGCGTCTGGACAGTGCTTCAACGCTTATTCCCGATACATCTCTTTTCCTTTATATGTATGTGCGCAAGGAAGCCGTTCTCTCTTCAATGATCGAAGGGACACAGTCCTCCATTTCCGATCTAATGCTTTTCGAACTTGACCAGGTTCCGGGAGTGCCTCTTGACGATGTTCGGGAAGTCAGCAATTACGTCGCTGCTCTGAATCATGGTCTAAGCCGACTTACCGAGGGGTTTCCTCTTTCTCTGAGACTATTAAAGGAAATTCATGGGATTTTACTATTGAAAGGGCGTGGGAGCCGTCAAAATCCGGGAGAGTTCCGGCGGAGCCAGAACTGGATCGGTGGAACCCGGCCTGGCAATGCCCTATTCGTTCCACCTCCGCCGGAAAAGGCACTCGAATGCATGGGTGAATTGGAGCGGTTCCTGCATGATCAACCGGAACATACACCCGTGTTGCTCAAGGCTGCTTTGGCCCATGTTCA
>JAFGDF010000260.1 GCA_016932235.1 Deltaproteobacteria bacterium
AAAGAGGTACATAGCAATTGTACGGTTATGTATTGAGCAAGGGCTTTAATCAAACCGTTTGTTACGGTCCGGGCCAGGGACCGCAGAGTCCACACATGAAAAGTGGAGTTTCATACGAGGTGCCAAGGAGCGACGACTGAGGCGTATAAGTGATACGCCGCAAGCCTGTCGAGAGCCTCCACGTCGAACGAGAGGAGCGATCGCAGGCAACTCAGCACAACCTGACCCTGCAAAAGCAGGGGTGATGCCTTGATGGCAAACCGGAGTTCCGTCAACGATTATCTCCTCTTGACAATTAATCTATAACTATTTTAAATCATACAAATTTGGGAGAAAAAATACGAGGGATTTATTATGAAGATCAACCATTTTCCTGATGAAATCAGAAAATATATGATACCGGAGCCTGACGGCAGAATGTTTTATCGATGCCTGGGTTGTGGTAAAGAGCTGGGGATAGACAGGATATTATACACCTGCCCGGGCTGCGGGAGTGTTTTAATGCTCCATGACCGCAATTTCGAAGGCAGGAAAGAGATCGGAGGGGACACCTGGCGGAGGATATTCGACTATCGAAAGATGTTGAACCTGCGGGCCTTGAAGGGGATTTTCCTTTTTTATGAATTCATCGCGCCGGTAATTCCCCTGGACCGTATCGTGTACCTGGGGGAAGGACATACCCCTATTGTTGAGGCAAACGGAAGACTGAAAGAAATGGTGGGAACTGATTTCTTCTTCAAGAATGACGGATTAAATCCCAGTGCCTCATTCAAGGACAGGGGCATGGCATGCGCCCTCAGTTTTATCAACCACTTTATCAAAGAAAACCGTATTAAAAAAATCCTCGCTGTCTGTGCATCCACAGGCGACACCTCCGCCGCCGCGGCCCTGTATGCATCATACCTCAAGGATTCTCTGGAGTCTGCGGTACTTCTTCCCCAGGGAAAGGTCACCCCGCAGCAATTATCCCAGCCCCTTGGAAGCGGCGCCAGGGTGCTGGAGATCCCGGGCGTATTTGACGACTGCATGAAGGTCGTTGAGTCTATAGCGGAAAACTATCACGTGGCCTTGCTGAATTCGAAAAACAGCTGGCGGGTCCTGGGACAGGAGTCCTTCTCATTTGAGATCTCCCAGGATTTCGACTACAGCGTTGAAGATAAGGCAGTCGTCCTGCCTATCGGCAATGCAGGCAACATAACAGCTGTTATGAACGGATTCCTTAAATTCTACAAAGCGGGAATTACAGATGGGCTTCCCAAAATCATAGGAGTCCAGTCAGAACACGCTGACCCGGTATATAGATATTATCTCGAAGGAGACCCTAAAAAAAGAAAATTTACACCAGTCACAGTAAAACCCAGCGTGGCGCAGGCAGCGATGATCGGAAACCCCGTCTCCATGCCCAGAGTGATTGAGATTGCCGAGGAATACACTCGCATTGCGGGAAAAGGAAAAGTCCTGGTGGTTCAGGTGACCGAGCAGGAGGTGATGGATTCAATGATAATCGCCAACCGTAACGGTAATATAGCATGTACCCAAGGGGGAGAATCCTTGGCCGGTTTGAAAAAGGCCGTCAAAGACGGGCATGTCAGGAAAGGAGATATCAGTATCCTGGATTCCACGGCCCATGTACTAAAGTTTCAATCCTTTCAGGAGATGTATTTTAACGACAACTTCGGCCCGGAGTTTAACGTGTCTCCCAAAAAAGAACTCATGAACTCCCCGACACTTGTAAAACCACAAAGTCTTAAGAAATACCCCAAACCAGGAAAACCTCTCCAGGGAAAAGATATGAAACGATTTATCGAGGAGATGAGTTCTGAAATCGCCGGGATTCTTAAACTGGAAAAAAAGTGAATATCCTTTTTGTATGTACCGGCAATGTCAGCAGGAGTTTTTTAGCGGAGATGCTCCTTAAGGATGAAATAAGGAAGCACGCAATCGAAAATATATCCGTCTCTTCAGCCGGTCTCTACGCCTATCCCGGAAATGCCGGTGATCCTAAAATAATTGAATACCTGTCCGGAATGGAAATCCCTGTTGAAGACCATGAATCCGTTCCGCTTACCGAAAAAGAACTGGAATGGGCTGATCTTATTCTTGTGATGGAAAAGCATCACCTTGAAACCATTATAAGCCAATGGCCCGAATCAAGGAATAAAATTGAGCTTCTGGGGACTTATATTCAGGGAGGCCCTGTTGTTGATGATATAGCCGACCCCTACGGCAGATCTTCATATCACTATCGGGTCGTACAATCTCAGATCAGTCTGGCCGTGGAGGGTATTATTAGAAAGCTTGTATCGGAACATAAGAAAATCTTCCCAACCCCTCTTTAAAAAAAGATGGGCTTTTCTCCTTATATCAATGAGAAAGCTTCCTCATCCCCTTGTAAAGGGGAGGCGGGGAGGGATTTAATGAAGAGCCACGTTCTGCCTGCCTGTGCGCCCGTCTGCGCGCAACGCGCGGGCAGGTATCCCCGCGCAGTCAGGTCGTATCCGAAATATGCGAACGCGACAGAGCGGATTCCTTCGCATAATTGACCGGCCAATTCCGGCTTTTTTTACCATAGCCTTTTCAGAAGGCTGTTGAGGGAAATACGGAAGGCTCATAGGGTGATAAATGCCGAAAATAAAATTTATTGTTGTTGACCGAACAAGATCCTCTTTTCTTAAAAAGGGGGAGCTCTTTTTCCTTGATCGCCTGAAAAATTATTCAAATGTCGAATGGATTGAAGTCAAATCCGTCAAGATAAAAAAATCGGCATCACTGGAGGAGATCGTCAACAAGGAAGGGCTGTCAATTGGAATGAAACTGTCTTCGGCCGATTATGTCGTCGCACTTGACAGGCAGGGACATCAATTGGATTCCGAAGGGCTTGCCGACTGGTTAGCCGGCCTTATCCTAAGCGCCAGAGGCCCAGTCTGTTTTGTTATCGGAGGCCCACTTGGGCTTTCACAAGAGATCCTGAGCAGGGCCGATAAGATTTTGTCACTTTCTAGGCTTACGTTTACTCATGAAATGTGCCGACTTTTCCTGGTTGAACAGATTTACCGGAGTTTTACCATAATAAGAGGTGAAAAATATCATAAATAAAAAGTATTACACAGGCTGTTCGACTTTTGTATCAAGGGCCATGCTTATCTTATTCTTCAGCTCCGTCAAATCAAAGGACTTTATCACATAGAAATCTGCGGCTATTGATTTCATATCTTCCTTAAAAGTATCATAAGCGGTGCATAATACCACCGGAAGATCATAAAATTTATTGCGGATATCTTGCAATAAATCCAATCCGTTATAATCTACCATCTTGATATCGAGGACCACAAGGTCGGGTTTATCCTCCTCAATTTTTTCCAGCAGTCCTTGTCCACTGTCGGCGGTGATTACTTCATAACCTGCTTCTGTCAGCTCTTCAGAATACAGGAAACGTATATGCTCTTCGTCATCAACTATTAATATTTTAGCCATAGCTAATACTCCGTTAAAAGATACACGATTTCAATACTGCAAAAAGGTGATCATCCAGGCAAATTTAAGTTCAGTGAATTCTAATAACCCGTGGAAGAAAATTTGTAAACCGTCTTGGAGCCCATATGCCTTCACCCGGCAGCCTGATAACGATGAGCTTACGTCCCGTTTTTCATAAAGGCGTTAGTGAGGATTATGTATCTTATCAACCCAAAATACCGCACACCAGGAGCCTGCCGGACTTTACCCGACAGTCTCCTGGTAAGAATTAGATTTTCATTTGTTTTTGACGATATTTATTTTAATCTTATTCATTGCAGCCGGTAAATGAAAATTATACCTTTTTGAAATAAAATCTTTTCTTAACTCTTTATAGCAGCCTGTCGGCCAAAGTCCGACAGGCTGCCAGGTATCTTGATTAATACCATATTATTATCAGGTATGCAAATATAATTCCCCTTTTGAAAGGGCCGGAGCATCAAGGACCACCTAGCCTGCCGGGATTTGTCCGATACCCTCCCTACGAAAAATTAAGCCATTCTCTTCAATCATACCCTGTTTCAAAGGAGTTACCAGTTCATCCTTACCTTGATGCCCCTATTAAAAAGATATGTTTTAATCTCCTTTATGCTGTATTTACCATAATGGGTCATTGACGCTATCAACGCCGCGTCCGCGATATTCTCTTTAAGGGCATCAAAAAGATGCTCCGGTCTTCCCGCCCCTCCCGATGCAATAACAGGGATATTAACACTCGATGAAATTAATCCAGTCAATTCAAGTTCATAACCATTTTTTGTGCCGTCAGCGTCAATGGAATTCAGGCATATTTCACCGGCTCCCAGCCTCTCACCCCTTATGGCCCATTCCTGCGCGTCGATTCCCATATATTTTCTTCCACCGTTGATAACTATTTCATACCCCGTGGGGATTTTCTTTGATGGCGTCACTTTTTTAACATCCATTCCCAGTACAATACACTGGCTTCCAAAAGCCCGGGCACCCTCGGATATAATTTCCGGGTTTTTAACGGCTGCCGAGTTTACGCTTACCTTTTCCGCTCCGGCAAGAAGAACCCGACGCATATCTTCAACTGTCCTTATCCCGCCTCCCACTGAAAAAGGAATAAATATCTTTTCCGCAACCCTTTCCACCGTATGAATCATAATATCCCTGTTTTCGCTGGACGCGGTAATATCATAAAATACCAGTTCGTCTGCCCCTTCGTGATAGTAATGAGAGGCAATTTCCACCGGATCCCCTATGTCCGCGTTTTCCTTAAATTTTATCCCCTTTGTAAGTCTTCCGTCACGCACATCAAGACAGGGGATAATCCTCTTACTGAGCATAACCCTTTCCATTCCAGTTACTAAAATTTTCCAGTATCCTCAATCCCGGTCTCCCGCTTTTCTCAGGGTGGAACTGCACTGCAAGGAGGTTGCCCGACGAGATCACCGAGGCGAATTTTATACCATAATCCGTTTCTCCGATGATATTAAACTGATCAGATGGCGAGGGGTAATAAGAATGCACAAAATAAAACTCCGTTCCTTCAGGGATACCATGAAAAACAGGATGATCTCTTAATAAATTCACTTCGTTCCAGCCCATGTGCGGGACCTTGAGCCTTTTGTTTTCACTATCAGAGAACTCATCCGGAAACCTTAAAACATTTCCTTTAATTAATCCCAGGCACTTTGTGTTGTTTTCCTGACTCCATTCCATTATAATCTGAGTGCCAAGGCATATCCCCAGGATGGGCTTGCCGTTTTCGTATGCGCTCATAATGGCCTTATCTAGATCATTAACCCTCAGATCACAAATGGCATTTCCGGCCGCGCCCACGCCGGGGAATATAATACGATCACAGTCATTAACCTCAGAATAATCACCTGTAACAATTGAAACCTCTCCAATAAAATCCAACGCTCGCTTTACGCTGGTGAGATTTCCCGCCTTATAATCAATTATAGCTATCATGATTCACTGCTTGTTATCGATATGTTGCGCCGCTTTCTGCCTGCCGTACACCGTCTCAAGGTCCTACAGGGGACTAAAGAAGGACGATATTTCATTTTTTCTACCGGATCAACATTTTTCTTTTTTTTACCAAAAAGAAATTGTAGTATTTACATTATAAAAGCAATATGTTATCTAGGAGCCTGTCGTATTTTGTCCGAAAGGCTCCCAACAGGATTTATATATTACTTTGTTTCTATCTTTTCCGAAGAACGATCTTTCATATATGGTTTAAAGAAGGCTGGAATTGTTATAACTTATTGAAAACAGAAAAGTACTCAGCGAAAGGCAACTAGAGGCAGGATACAGGAGATACCATGACAGTTACTAAATCAGACATTATTGAAGATTTGGCAAAATCAGGACTGACCAGGAAAAAATCAGGAGAAATGCTGGAAAATCTCCTTGAAATCATCAAAAAAAGACTGGAAGAAGGCGAGGATGTTCTGATATCGGGATTTGGAAAATTCTGCGTAAGGGAAAAGGGGAAACGAAGAGGAAGAAATCCGGCAACGGGAAGTGACCTAATACTAAATGAAAGGCGTGTTGTTACTTTCAGTTGTTCTCCGGTATTGAGAGAAAAAATAAATTGAGAATCTAAAATCAATACACACAAAAATATATAACTTGCCCCCCTTAACTCTCAGCAAGAGAAGGGGGGCTTTTTTTATTTCACTTGCTGCTCTCCTGCATTTCTGTAAGGATCTTAATGGTCTCAGAGATCTCTTCAGGAGTTACCTCCTCCCGGATTTTTTCCATCTCCTTCATGATCTCGGAAAATCGAACACCCTCCGCGGCGCTTATCCACTCCAACCTGAGACGCTCCGGTCTGATTCCCAGCTTGGCCATCTTTTTTTGAATCTTGTTAACTCTTTTTTCCGTCCAGTGATTGGCATTAATATAATGGCAGTCTCCTATGTGGCATCCGCTAACCAGTATTACGGGGGCGCCTCTCCTGAAACCTTCCCAGATAAATTTTTCATCCACCCTGCCGGAACACATGGTCCTGATCAAACGAACATTCGGAGGGTACTGAAGTCTTGACACACCAGCGTAGTCCGCGCCGGCGTATGAACACCAGTTACAGGCAAAAACGAGGATTTTTTCTTTTGCCTTATCCTCCATCATGCTCTCAACCTGGTTAAGGATTTGAGCATCTTTATAGTGATTCATGACTATTGCATCAAAAGGACACTCCGCCGCACATGTTCCACATCCGGCGCACGCCGCAGTGTTTACAACTGCCGGTATCTTTTTCTTGACGTTAACTGAAATCGCATTATAGGGACAGACTTCAGCGCAGATTCCGCAGGATCTGCAGTGATCGGCTAATACTTCAGCGGTTATCGGTTCAGTTACAATCTCCCCTTTGTGCATCAGCCTGATTGAGCGGACAGCTGCGGCCGATGCCTGTGTCACGCTTTCCTTAATATCTTTCGGCCCTTCAGCACATCCCGCAAAAAAGATGCCTCTTGTTGCTGCATCTACCGGCTGTAACTTCGGATGAGCTTCAAGAAAAAATCCGTCCGAAGTAAGCTGAAGGCCAAGCATTTCCTGGATCCTGCGTGTGCTTGATGACGGCTTGATTCCCAGGGCAAGTATAAGCATATCCAGCTTATGCATTTCAAGACTGCCTGTGGAAGTATTTTCAACTGCGACGTTTAAACTTTTATTCTTATTCTCTTCAACGCTTCCCGGAAGCCCCCTGATATAGTGTACCCCTAATTTCCTGCTTCTTTTGTAAAGTTCTTCAAAACCCTTTCCAAAGGCCCTGATATCAACATAAAAAACCTTGATTTCAATGTCAGGATAGTGCTCTTTAAGCATAAGAGTACTTTTAATGGTATTCATACAACAGATATTCGAGCAATAACTGCTTCCTTTTCTTTCCGATCGCGAACCAACACATTGCACAAAGCCAATCGACATGGGTCTTTTTCTGTCGCTGGGACGGATAACCTCGCCCTTTGTAGGCCCGCCAGCGTTGATTAACCGCTCGAATTCGAGGCTGGTAAGGACATTCTCAAATCTTGTGTATCCATATTCATCCATTTCCCTGGGATCATAGGGATCCAGGCCTGTGGCAACAACAATAGTGCCCACTTTTTCAACGATCTCTTCGTCGGACATATGAAAACTGATGCAATTCTTATCGCAGGCATCTATACATTTGCCGCAGACGACAGGATTATTGCCCAGGCACTCATTCACATTTATGACATAAGCTGACGGAATAGCCTGAGGGAAAGGTGAATAAATCGCCCTCCTTGAAGAGAGGCCAAGATTAAATTCATCGGGGCGAACAACGGGACAAACTTTTACACACTCTCCGCATGCTGTGCACTCATTTTCATCGACATACCGGGCTCTTTTAAGAATTTTGACTTCAAAGTTGCCTACATAACCTTTTACATCAACTACCTCGCTCAATGTTAAGAGTTTAATCCGTGGATGCCGACCGACATCCGTCATCTTTGGACCGAGAATTCAGATGGAGCAGTCCATCGTGGGATAAGTCTTATCGATCTGCGCCATTACGCCGCCGATCGACGGCTTTTTCTCCACAAGGATAACATCGAAATCATTGTCCGCGAGATCCAGGGCCGCCTGGATACCTGCAATTCCACCACCAATAATCATGGCTTTTTTGGTGAGCGGTATTGTCTCCCCTTCAAGAGGCTCCAGGATTCGCGCGCGCGAAACAGCCATCTTCACGAGATCAATCGCCTTCATTGTGGCTGACTCAGGTTCTCCCATGTGCACCCAGCTGCACTGCTCACGCAGATTGGCCATCTCGAGCAGATAGGGATTAATGTTTACATCCTTAAGCATCTGCCTGAAAGTCGGCTCATGGAGCCTTGGAGAACAGGACGCAATAACCACTCGGTCAAGCCCATGCTCTATTATATCATCCTTGATCTCCTGCTGCCCGGGACCCGAACACGCGTATTCTATGTCTCTGGAGACTATTACATCTTCCATCTCCGCTGCCTGTCGTGCTACCCTGGCGCAATCCACGGTCTGGGCTATATTCAGGCCGCAATGGCAGATATAAACACCTATCTGCGGTCGTTCCGACGTAAGTTCTTTCTCTTTTTTAAAAACCTTCTTCGCTTCCATATCCCTGCCTTATTAATTTTACTCCCACCTTATGGTATTGGCTAAAATACTTGTCAGGTCTCGCATTTCCATGGTAAGTTCATTTTCGATGAATGGATCTTCCATGGCACACTGGAGGTGTATCTGACATTTCGGACAGGCCGTAACAAGGACGTCGCTGCCAGTACTATGAGCCTGTCTTATTCGTTTTACTTGCATCGCTTTGCTGAATGAATCACATCCTGTCCACCCTACGTTTCCACAGCAGATGGCATTGGCGCCGAAATCCTGCATTTCTTTAAACGATACCGTATCAAGCCTGCTCAGCAGTTTCCTGGGGAGATCAGGGCGGCCTTCAAAACGACTCAATCTGCAAGGATCCTGAAAAGTTATGGAGTGCTCGAACTTCTTAAAAGAAACAGCTCCCTTTCCAATCTCCCTCTCAAGTAAATCATAGATATGTGTCACCTTAAACTTTATTTCAATGCCCTGTTCGGGGTAATCATGGGAAAAAGTCCTGTAACATTCAGGGCATGACGTAATAAGCTCCTTAATCCCCCGTTCATGAATGGTCTTTACATTTTTTTTCGCAAGCTTTAAAAAGTTTTCCTTGTCGCCTGTCCATAGAAGGTCGTGTCCGCAGCACCGCTCATCGGAAAAAATCGCTGGCGATATGTCAAAAAAATTCAACAGCCTCAGACTGTCCACCAGGATATCGCTCGTCTTCACCTTAAGATGTTTTCTGAAAAAATTGTCAAAAATAGGCGCGCAACCCCCAAAATAAAGGACCTCACTCGCCGGATCCGTTTTTATTTCTCCGGGGAGCCATTCCCAATGATTTGTTTTTAGATTTTCGCTTGCCATTGTTCGCATTATGGAGTGAAAGAACCCGCCATGGTTGGAGAAATCCTTTATCATTCCTTTCCTTGATGCATACCTCATATCTCTTATGAATTCCGGAAATTTAACAGCCGATGGGCACCGGTCATAGCAGAGCCCGCATGTGAGGCATGACCATATATCCTGCTGAACGTCAACCGATAGTGTATCTCCGGCAATGATTGACCCGGCCATTGCCCTGGGGGAAAATGGTTTGCCTGCCAGGCTCAAAGGGCATGCGGAAGAGCACTTTCCGCACTCCTGGCAGGCATAGACATTATGCAGTTCTATTATTTCTTTTATCAATTTCTCCCTGTCTTCAGGAGCATTCTCTTTAATGGGAGGCGTTACCGGGCTCTTCTCCATGGCACTTATCTCTTTATGGAACTCTTTTAGAAACTGAAGAAGAGATTCCGCCTCTTCCGGCAAAAATGTGGCCAGACGCAGCCTTCCTTTTCCCAGGCCCATCAGCTCAAGGATACTGCGGGTATCCTCAACATTATTCAAGGCGGTTTCAGTCCCTTTTCCGTATCGGCATGAACCTTCCTTGCATCCTACCAGGGCTACGCCATCTGCTCCCATCTCAAAAGGTTTAAACAAAAGCGCCTTGCTTATTCTCCCCGTGCATGGGATACGCACCATCTTTATCCCCTCCGGGACCGATGATGACCGGTTTTGAATGTTTTGGTATGCCGCATGCGGGCTCCAGTTGCATAGGAAAAGAATAATATTCGGGCTTCTTTTGCGCCTGTCTTCTGTTTTCATGCTCTAATGACTTCCTCTATAAGCTGCTCAAGGTATATTTTATCACGATATGGACTGTCAGCGGCGTTCGTCGGACACACGGAAATGCAGTTACCGCATCCCTTGCATAATGCCTCATCCACCATCGCATACCATCCGTCCACATTATTCCGTTGAAAAGAAATGGCATTATAGGGGCATACGTTTATACATCGTCCGCAACCACGGCATAAGTCCTTATCCACGACAACCGTGTAACCCTTGCTTTGCCTGGGGCCCCTTGGCATGACGGCGGCAGCAAGAACGGCAGCGGCTAGACCTTTCCTCCTGTCAGATACCTTGACGTCCGGGGGATTTGAGATAAAAAGACCTGCGATTGATGTCCTTCCAGGATAAAGAAATGGAATACCCGTTACACCCTCTTTTTGCATGGATGAAGTAACAATGCGTTTCTGAAAACCTTCCTGTAATATATAAGGGACCGTTCTCCGTGATCTTTCCCCGAGAATAATAGTTCCTACCTGAAGGACTTCAGGCAGATCATCTGAAACCAAAAAAATCTTAAAATCGCCCAGAGAACCCCCTAACCCTCTAACCATTGCTTTATCAAAAAAACGTATATTAGGAGAAAAGAACTTCTCTGGTGAATACCTTCCGCTGCTTCCAAAAAGAAGAACCTCAAAGCCTGCTTCAGCAAGTGTTCTGGCGCTGTTTTCCGAAGCTTCAGAATCCCCTATTACAGCCGTGGCAAAGTTGTAAGTCCGCATCGGTGATGGAAGTGGCTTCACCCGTCTGGCCCTCTGGATGGACCTTTCAAGTAATCCGGTAAACCGCCTCAGGGCATCCTCCTTATCATGCATGAAATAAGATAGGGCTTCACCCCGGAGATTACATGTCTCAATCATTGACCTGCTGATTCCGGTGCCGTTAAACAGGGCGCTCTTAAGCCGGCTCCTCTGATCGGTGCAGGCGCTGCAGACAAAATCCAGTGGGCAGCAGACACAGGACGCCAGAACGACCCTTGTGATACCTTTCTCGCGTATTTTCCTTACAATATTGTTGGAACCTTCCGTCACACATGCGGCATCAAGAAATTCCGCATGTATTAAACCCTCTTTTCCGGTCAGGCTATTGACATAATCCTCCATCTCCTTGGACCATCCCAGGCTGTCATTACAGCGACAAACAAAAACGCCGAGACGCACCTCCGGGGAGAGGCCCGGATCAGGTGGAGCGAACGCCACGCCATGCCCCCTCAATCGCTGGGAAGATCTCCTCAGAAGCACCATTGCATTAGCTGCCGCTGCAAATCCCCTGGTTATCATGTCATTCACGTTTGTCTTTGCCGTTTTTGGTCCATAAGCCCTGATAACGTCCTCGCCCTTTATCGAAGGGCAGATTTCCGGATCTGCAATTATCACAACACCTGCCTGCTCGATGGATTCTTCCGTTTTTTCTTCATGATTTATGGCACCTATACGCTTGCATGCGTCCACACAAAGCATACATTCCGAGCATATTCCGCATTGCAGGCAGCGTTCGGCCTCACTAAGAACCTGCGCTTCAGTCAGCCCGATGGCCACTTCAGAAAAATCATCCTTCCGCGAACCGGGCTGTCTTTCAGGCATGATAGGTCTGGCCATGGATGGGAGATCTTTCGGGATATCAATAAAATCCAGATCTTCAGGTCTCGTATTCAACCGTGATAAAACGGATTCGCCCGATATATCAGAGTGAACATATTTTGCCAAAGCCCTCCCGCAAGCCATTGCATCAACAACTGAAGTCGGGCCCGTAGTCACATCTCCTGCAGCGTAAACATCAGGGATATTCGTTCGCAATGACTTATCGACTTTTATGAAGCCTCTTTCTGAAATATCCGTCTTCATCATGGAACCACGATTGAGGAAAGGCCCGCTTTGTCCTATGGCAACAAAGACCCTGTCGAACTTGAGATCAAAGGAATCCTTTCCAGGGGATATTATCGGCCTTCTCCTGCCGGACGAGTCGGGTTCACCAAGTTCCATTCTAATGCACCTCAGACCGCTGACCTTCCCATCCTCAATAAGGATTTCCCGGGGTGTTGTCAGGTAAAGAATCTTTACTCCTTCCTCTTCGGCCGCCTTGATCTCTTCCTCCCACGCCGGCATCTCGGCGCGTGTCCTGCGGTAGATTAATGTAACCTCCTGCGCCCCTAACCGAAGAGCTGACCTCGCTACATCAATTGCAGCATTGCCTCCACCCACTACAGCTATCCTGTTCCCGCACGCAACCCTGCCTTTCAGGTTACATTCCCTCAAAAAATCTATCCCCTGGCAGACATCAAGGGATTCTTCTCCTGGAATTCCAAGATCGATTCCATTATGTGCCCCTGTCGCCAATACCACAGCCCTGAACTCTTTTTTTAGCTCGTTAAAATCCCCGGACAGATCAACAGGGGATGAGGTTCTTATAGTAACCCCCAGTTTCCTGATATATTCCAGTTCATAATCAAGAATCTCCCTTGGAAGCCTGTGAGGACCGATTCCATAGCGTAACAGGCCGCCCGCCATTTTCTCTTTTTCAAAAACAGTAACCTGATAGCCCAACCGGTGCAGATCAACCGCAGCGGCCAAACCTGCCGGTCCGGACCCTATGACCGCAATCTTTTCCCCATCCTTATTGAGCACAGGATCCGGCAACTTGTGGGGATGAGAAAGTTCATAATCGGCCAGGTATCTTTTAATATCTTTTATCGCAAGAGGTTCGTCAAGATCACCCCTCCTGCATGCCTTCTCGCATGGATGTGTGCATACTCGCCCGCAGATACCCGGCAGAATATTATCCCTCCTCACCAGAGCAAGTGCTTCCCGAAAGCGCTTGGCCATTGATAGAGCTATATATCCCTGGACATTGACCCCCAGCGGGCAGTTCTCCTGGCATAAAGGTGTTTTTCTCTTTTTGATGGACACTCTGCCAGGCAGGCTTCCCCTGCTGTTAAACTCAATAGGCTTCGTTCCTTCAGGAGTGGTAACAGGGCACTCAAGCAAGCATCTTCCGCAGAGGATACAGCGATCTTCATCGACATATGTATTTTCCTTTTTAACGCGCGCGCGAAACCCTTGTGGCGTATGCCTTATATATGTAACCTTTGCCGGCAGTATGGTATTGATCCGCGGATTTCTGAGAATCCTTATCAGTCCGGAACGGTGAGCATAGTTAAACGTAATGCCTGTGGGAAGACGCCATTCCTCTCTTGAAAATTTCTTGTTGAGATCAACCTCAGATTCCACAAGGATTACCGGGATACCAAGTTCACCGAGCTTGTTGGTAGCCGCCACACCCGAAGGAGTTGCTCCGATTACCATCACACTATGCAGGCGATCTTTAGCTCTCTTCATTTTCAGGCCCCCGCCTTTCCAGCGGCTTTTTTCTTGATTCCTTTAAGGACGGCAACGCCATAATCATAACCTTTGTCAAAAGCCTTCAAATTCATATCCTCGGTGCCCTTTGGAACAGTCTCGGCCACAGTCTTCCTTGCCGAGTCTGGCGAGACAACTCCCGTCGTTGAAGTGATAAATCCCATCATAATGATATTTGCCATCATCTTTCTTCCAAGTTCTTCAGCCATTCTGTTGCATGGAATTGAAAAGGCCTTTCCTGAAAATCCCGTTACCCTTACAAGATCACTGTCAAAGATAAGAATTCCATCATCATGTATCTTTGATATGAACTTGTCGAAACCACCCTGCGACATGCATACCAGGATATCCGCCAACCTGACATAGGGATAATGGATAAACCCTTCCGAGATGATAACCTGAGCGCTGCAGGCCCCGCCACGCGCCTCGGGTCCATAAGACTGCACCAGCGTACTATGCTTTTTATCTCCCAGTGTGGCCGACTGCCCCAGGATCTTTCCCGCAAGGACAATACCCTGTCCTCCGAAGCCGGTTATAATAATCTCTTTTTTCTTTTCTCCCATTTATTCCTCCAAAAGCTCCGTGGGCCTGCATGTTTTGTCATAAGACTCAATACAGGTTTCCCTTTCAATATCTAAAAATTTCCCGAGTATAACTGTCTTTTGAAAATCGATGTCGAGCTCTGAAGGATTCGCTCCGTTTTTAATTATTGTATGCTCCTGATAGATCTTCATCGTATCAAAGATATTCTCCTTGTTTCGCCTGCCGTAATTGGTCGGGCAGGGCCCCAGAACCTCTATAAAAGAGAATCCCTTCTTTGTGAGGGCCTCACTGATACATTCGATCAGGTCTCTGGTGTGAAGAACTGTCCATCTTGCTACATAAGTTGCTCCCGAGGCATAGGCCAGAAGAGGAAGGTTGAAAGGTGCGTCAGGATTCCCCATAGGTGTGGTAGTCGTTTTTGCCTTTGCGGGCGTTGTGGCCGCCACCTGGCCGCCGGTCATTCCGTAATTAAAGTTATTTACGCATATTACAGAGATATCCACATTTCTTCTGGCAGCATGAATAAAATGGTTTCCTCCGATTGCAAAAAGATCTCCATCTCCGCTGAATACAACAACATTTAGTTTTGGATTGGCAAGCTTGAGGCCCGTTGCAAAAGGTATCGCTCTCCCGTGAGTCGTATGATAAGAATCCAAATTAACATAACCGGCGCCGCGCCCTGAACAACCTATGCCTGATACCATTACTGTTTTTTGGAGATCTATTCCGCTTGATTTCATTGCCATAAGAGTAGAGGAGAAGGCGGTACCGATGCCGCATCCCGGACACCAGATGTGCGGTATTCGATCAGTACGAATCAGATCATCCAGCGGGTGTTGTGTATGTTTGCTTTGCTGTTTCATCTTTGCTATCGACCTAAAAATAGTATTCCAGAGTCTCAATGACCTTTTCCGGTGGAATAATAGTCCCGCCGGGGTGTCCCACAAGCACGCACTCCGCCCTCCCCCTTGAACATCGTTCAACCTCAAGATGAATCTGTCCCAGGTTTATTTCCACGGTAACAAAGCCTTTGACCCTCTCGGAGAGTTTCCTGATCTCTTCTTCAGGAAAAGGCCAGACTGTAATGAGCCTCAACAGACCGACTTTTTTCCCTTTTTCACGCGCTTCGTCAACCGCGGCCAGACCTGTTCTGGATGACACCCCATAGGAAACGATTACTATCTCAGCATCTTCGAGCCTATACCCCTCGGTTTTAATTATATCATCACGGTTTTTCCTTATTTTCTGCACAAGACGTTCCATCATGCCGGCATGGGCTTCAGCAGTCATATCGGGATAACCTTTTTCATCATGTGTGAGACCTGTAACGTGTATATTGTAGCCTTCTCCGGCAATGGCCATAGGCGCTATACCGTCAGGTCCCGGTTCAAAAGGCCTGAACCTATCTTTTCTGCCTTTTGGTGCTGGCCTTTCCACCATTTTAATCTTCTTTGAATCCGGTATAATAACCCGCTCACTCAGATGCCCGATCATCTCGTCGGTCAAAATAATAACCGGCACCCTATACTTCTCACTGAGATTAAAGGCCGTAATCGTCTGATAAAAGATATCCTGCGGCGAAGACGGTGCCAAAGCTATTATTTCATAATGACCATGTGATCCCCATTTTGCCTGCATCATATCGCCCTGGGCTCCCAGAGTCGGCAGTCCGGTGGATGGCCCGGCACGCTGCACATCAACTATTACACAAGGGGTTTCAGTAATAACGGCTAAGCCGATATTTTCCATCATCAGACTGAAACCAGGACCTGATGTGGAGGTCATGCTTTTTACACCGGCGCATGACGCCCCGATAATGGATGCAATAGCCGCTATCTCATCTTCCATCTGGATGAATGTTCCCCCTACTTCTGGAAGCCTTGCGGACATATGTTCGGCTATTTCAGTGGCGGGGGTTATGGGATAACCCCCGAAAAAACGGCATCCGGCCGCTAACGCACCTTCCGCACAAGCCACATCCCCTGTCATGAAATGCTCACCAGTATCCACAGCCGGTCTCATTATCTTGTTATCCTCACGTTAAAAAATAAGGTCAATAAACATATCGACTACACATTATCATCCTGCAGGTCTTCTACAGAAAAAATGGCAAATTCCGGGCATATTATCTCACAATAGTGGCAATTTACGCATTCTTCGGGATTACTAACAAAAGGTGGGTGATATCCCTTTTGATTAAAACTTTTTGAAACTTCTAGTACCTTTTTGGGGCAAAATTCGATGCAGTACCCGCAACCCTTGCATCTTTCCTCAATAATGTGGACGATGCCATGTGCCACTTGAATTTCATCAATATCAAAAGGAATCCGCCAGAAAGTCATTTGTTTTTCCCATAAATATTACTTTAAAGAATCAAAAACCGGGGTATTATATCTTTCTATCCTTGTAAGTCAAGTCCTTTAAGCAATATTCCAGATAATTTATTAAGATACCCCCTGTTTTTTTTCTAGAGTGTCCCCCAAAATAGCACTTCTTTACGTAAAAATACCTTCCTGTGCTTACTGTCCCTTTCGTTTATAGGTAATTTTCCCAAAAAAACGCCAAATTAATGTAAAAACATTTTTTAATTTTTAAAAAACTATTCTATTTCATACAGTTATTCTCTTATTACCCCTGTCACGACGAATAAAATCAAATGTACCCGTAACCGACATCCGATAAAGATCCTAATCTTTTTAGGGTCCTGCCGGACAAAGTTTAACGAACCCCATGGATACTCCCTCATAAATTTATGGGTTATCCCAACAAATAATACTTGTATCTTATAAAAAAAGGTAATAAAATAATGCTGATCCAAGAAAAAAGGGAAAATACATTTTACCTTCATAAATACTTTCCAAAGTTTTACATCTGTATTCAATATGACTCGAGCCCCATTGGTGAACCAGAGGTCTTAATAAAATGCATGTATTCCATTTCTCCGAAGCAGGCCAATTGTGTGCCCTGCAGCAGCCTGCAAGGAACAGCGCACTTCGCAGGAACCGCGACCGGGACATGATAAAGCTGTCCACTTTGATCCGGGGGATGCATCACACATCAGAATATCAAATAGTGGTGCGTTCTCAAGCAGTTGGGCCGTTAGCATGATAATAATGCGCCTATGTCCGGTCAGGAATTTGAAAAGAATTGCAGGATGGGGAAAAAATATTTAAAGGGAAAATAGGATGAAAGAGTCTCAAAGAAAAAAGATTGAAGAAAAGTTGAAAAGGATGATCGATCTTCAACTTCAATCAATGAAAGAAAATGAAATTATTAACAAAATACCGCCAGGAACAAAGGCGATCCGCCGTCGTAAAGGCTCGCCCGATAAATACATTGCATAAGATATCAGCAGACCCCTATCGCATCATTGTCAGCTTTTTTATTCCTTTTATCTGCCTGAAATTCGCGCCCTGGCTTACGCATTTTAAGGCTAATTCACTATCCACAACCTTGACTCCGGATATGGCGTCTATACCATGATCAAAAAGCACCTTTGATAAAGGTGTGCTATCCCCCAGAACAACTACAAAGGCTTGCGATCCGCAGAGTCTGAGTAAATTCTCAATGGAGTGATTTGTTATTGACGTGCCCGTGATCCCTATAACATCGGCCATGGGAATAAATTTCTCTGCCGCTTCTTCCGGAAAATCGTTCTCCTTTGGATTTTTCTCAATGACCCAAAGATCCTTTGCTATTTCCTGCAGTTTGGGAATAAACGGAAAATGACCCACAATAGCGATCCTCCTGCCATTTCCTTTTTCCGCCAGAATATCGCCAGCATTAAGCTCTAAACATCTTTCTTCTTCTATATCCAGAAGGGAATTCAGGGTAGCCATGCCAACAGCAGCCTCCAGAATGCTTCCTGAATAAACCATCCGGACGAGATCTTTTACTTGTCTCTCCATAAGAAATCCGGGATCCTGTACATGCTGTCCTTTGACCTTCAGGACATCGCGCGGAAGCGATGCGGCTAGACCGCAATTGCGTGTCAGGACTCCTGTATGAAACATCCCCACACGGATGTCATGAACTTCAGCATCATCATTAACCTTGGAAATCAGATCACCAAGAATATCCATCGCGATTCTCTTCCATAAAGTCACCCGCTATTTTTCTTCAGCTGCAATTCCCTGACCGGACAAGGCTGATGCGGGTTAAAGTTTGTAGCCTCTCCATCATGCGTTCTGCGTCAGTTTTACCCGGATTGACAGGCAGCTGCCACATGATACCAAGCCCTTCGCTTGCCTCGTGAAACGCGTCATGTGATAAACCGGACACTGAAGCGCAATTTATCATGGGACTTAATTTAATCAGCCTCCTGGCAAACTCCAGGTTTGTCATATCACCGAGATCTTCATCCGTTACTACAAGATCGATCTCTGTGTCTGAAACTATCTTTAATGCATTTTCCCCGGTCTCCGCGAGAACAGTTTCAACATCGTAATTTTTATTCAGAACAAGCTCAAAATCTGTAAAATAATTCCTGTCAGGGCTCACCAGCAATATCCTGATCATACTAACCCCCCTGATTCACACCTTCTTAAGTATTTGTTCGCACAACATTAAACTTTCAACGATGATAATACGACTGTCGAACAAGGGCAGGCAGGTTTCCGATAAATAAATACTACCAATGACCGTTGACATTCTCTTTATCCGCCAAAGGCAATTTCCCATCCAGATATGCCTTAACCGCTTCTCTAACCGTCCCGCTGGCGTCATTTGCCACCTTTATGTTGGCCGCCGAAAGAGCCTTAAATGCATTAGGTCCGCAAAACCCCGTAACCAATACTTCCGCGCCGCTTTCGCTCACCGAACGCGCCGCCTGTATCCCTGCGCCCTTAAATGCATTCACATTTTCCTTGTTATCCAATATGTTAAAATGAAAACTTTCTGAATCTACAATAAGGATATAGGCAGCCCTTCCAAAACGCGGATCTAATTCCGAATCCAGATCTTGTCCCTTTGATGTAACTGCTATCTTCATTTCTTCCTCTTTTTCTTGTATTTGATTTATCTGCCTCCGCCTCCGCAAACCTGATTATCCTCGATTGGAGACAACCTGCCGCTTATCAGATCTTCCACTACGGGTCTTATTTCCGGTCGTATTGAATCATGATAGACATCAATGCCAGCCTGCCTGAATCCCATAAGGGGCCGCATCCCGATACCTCCCACAATCAGGGCATTAACATTATGCTCCGCCAGAAGATTCACCGGGACCATACATCCACCCTGCACATGCTCCCTGTTAGGAATCGTAGTGACGTTTTCAATCTCCCCGTCCTTCACATCAACGAGGGTAAAGACATCACAATGACCGAAATGGCCTGATCTTTGACCCTCCAGACCTCCTTCCTCCATTGAAGGGATTGCTATCCTCCCATTTTTCATGTTTTTTATCCTCCTTCATCTAAATTGGATCCTGAATGCTTACGTCTGACGAGCCCACCGGACCGACTTTCGTTTCACATTTCTTTTTCCCTGTTGTTTTTTTGATCATAAAATCACTAAGAGCTTCCTGTAGAGTTTCAGCAGCAAGGTAGGCACAGTGCTCTTCTACTGCCGGGATTCCTCCAAGCTTATCAATGATAGCCTCTCCGGTTACATCAAGGAGTTCATCGGGGGTCTTTCCCAAGGATAGTTCGGCAGCTAATGAGCCACACAGATTGCTAGATCCGCAGCCATCTGTGATATAGGAGGCTTTTTCTACCCGTTCTCCCTCAAACTTTAAATAAATTTCCATGGTATCGCCGCATTTTCCTTTCAAACGCGCATGACCGTCCGGATCTGGTATCCTCCCCTTATAAAGAGGTTCTTTCAAACGCTGAAAATTCTCTTCTCTCCATTCGTCCTTCAGCTCCGCATATATTTTTTCCTGTAACCTGTGTGTAAATATATCCATTAAATCTTTCATTTCAAATTACACTCACCCACAAAATCAAAATCTTATTAGGATTCTGTCGGACTTTTTCCGAAAGGTTCCTAATAAGATTTAGATTTCAATCTGTTTTTGGCTCTATCTATATCCTGTCTTATTCATTGAAAATGAATATTCATAACATATAATCTTTCAAAATCAAATCGTTTTTTTTTAATCCATACGGCCGTCCGTCGGCCAGGGTCCGGCAGACTGTTGGCAATTGTATAAACTTCCACAGAAAAACGCTTATGTAGTTAATGATATTCGTGAGTGCCCATCTCTACTTTAATGCCGGTCTTAGTCTCTATCATTTTTGACATCTCCTCAGCATCGCTGTAGGGACAATCCGGGTTTACCAGACAGGAACTTAAATAGATTCTATCCTTTCGCATGTCGCTTATGTCTGTCTTGCTGCGCTCTTCCTTATTCCCCTTTTCTTCCATGACCAGGCAAAGAAAATTTCGGACTTAAAAGGGTTCCTTTTGAATACGCCCTGATTATTTCATCAACCGCCCCTGAAATCTCAGGGAAAACGATAATACCAGACGTAATAATCATATTGGCAAGTTTTCGTGACAGAGCCCCGCATATCAGGATATCCACACCGTTTTCCTTCAACTGTTGACATCTTTCAGATAAATCCTGTTTAACAACCGGCGTGATATATCGAGAGATCTCTTTTCTTTTATCCACCTCAATGATCAAAAACTTTGAGGCAGTATCAAGCAAAGGGGAAACCTTATTTTCCCAGATGGGTATTGCCAATCTCATTACCGTGTCCCTTCCAAGATACTGTTTTACCCGAAGTACGTGGGAATTAACAAAATGAGGGTCGTAAAACTCTGGCAAAATATTGTTCTTTAACCGATCCCCCGCCTGCTGAAAATCAAGCAGGAAGCAATTTTGACCCTCTGACAGCAGACATTTTCAGCAATAAGCATTTATTATGCCAGCATAGGGAGAACCGCACAAATACTGGATAAGTTACCGAATTATTTAGATAATATCTGATGGGCTTCCTTGAGCCATAGATTAGAAATAACGGATCTTATTTCAGAAATGCAATAAACAAAAAATTTATATGCGATTTTGCAATACCCTGAGCGGAATCTTCCTGAGTCGTTCCACCTTGATCGCTCCCTGACATCAACCGATATGACCCGCTGCTCGCCCCAGCCGGCTTTATACATGAGCGGTTATACATAATTCAGTCGCCCTGTTTCCTGGGCATTTCAATATTTAACCTTTTAACTTTTCGCCATAATGTGGTCGAATGCATGCCCAATTCTTCAGCGGTCCTAGACCTGTTCCAATTATTCCTTTCAAGCGAATCGAGAATAAAATCTCTTTCTAATTCGTTAAAAGAGGCGGGCTTAGGGTCTTTATCCATTTTAAATAATTTCCTTGAAACATTATCGAGTCTTCCCAGGTATTCCGGAAGATGTTCAATGCCTATTTTCTCTTCCCTGCACACCACGATGGCGTACTCAATGATATTTTCCAGCTCTCTGATATTTCCCGGGAAATTGTGTGACATGAGGACATGCAGTGCCTCCGGGGATATATCCTGAACGTCTTTACCCATAAGGCTGTTGTACTTTCGGATAAAATGTTCACAAAGGAGAGGAATATCCTCTTTTCTATTTCTCAACGGGGGCAAGACCAGCTTGAAGACATTGATCCTGTAATACAAATCCTCTCTGAAAACCCCTTCCTTCACAAGTTCCTCTAGATTCCTGTTGGTTGCGGCCACAATTCTTACATCGGCTTTTACGGATCTTGTGCTTCCCAATGGTTCATACAGCCTATCCTGAAGCACACGAAGCAGCCGCACCTGCAATGCGGGAGAAAGGTCCCCCGTTTCGTCCAGAAACAGCGTTCCGCCTTCCGCCAGGGCAAGCCTGCCCGGTTTGTCCTTTTTTGCATCGGTAAACGCGCCGGCCTTGTATCCAAAGAGTTCGGATTCAAGAAGGGTATCGGGCAAAGCGCCACAATTAACCGTAATCATGGGACCATGGTTCCTTTTGCTCAGGGAATGGATAGCCTTCGCGAAAAGCTCTTTACCTGTTCCGCTCTCACCTTCCAGAAGAATCGTTACATCGCTCTCAGATACCTGCTCAAGCATACTGAAAAGACGAATCATCTCTTTGTTTTTACTTATAATGTCCTGAAATGAATGACGCCCGGTTAACTCCTTCTTCAACTCCTCAACCAGTGTCAGGTCCCTGAAGGTCTCAACACCTCCAATAATATTATTTTTTTTGTCTTTCAGAAGGGCTGTGGATATACTGACAGGGACACGATCTCCTCTGGAGTTGACAATAAATATTGACTGATTAACTATCTGCTGCCCGGTTTCTATGGTACGCCGTAATGAACATTGCGCTTCGCATATGCTAGCACGGAAAACCTCCCAGCAGTAACGACCCAGGGCATCCTCTTTTGCTATGCCTGTTATCTTTTCGGCGGCCCTGTTAAGCGACGTTATACGCCATTCCCTGTCCACAGTGAATACGCCATCAGCTATGCTATCCAGTATAATGCTCGTCCGGTCCTCTGCTGTCCTTTTCACTTTTATTTTTAGCCCTTCCCTTAATCAGCTCTGCCAAACTTCTCCTTAACCTTTATCCTGTCAACCGACCCGTCTTCCTTGAGCGGCATTTCATCAACAAATTCTACATATTGCGGCCTCTTATATCTTGCTATGCGTTCTCCAACAAAATCAATCAATCCTTTTTCCTCAAGGTTTTTCCCTGTCTTGAGTTGACAAACCGCCTTTATTCCCTCTTTCCATTTTGGATCCGGCACTCCAAAAACCGCACATTTTTCGATAAAAGGATGCTGCAGGATAATCTTTTCAACTTCAGCGGGATAGACATTTTCACCTCCGGGTTTAATCAGTTCTTTTTCCGGTTTTCGCCCTGCGTACCAGAGGAAACCATCTGAATCAAGGTAACCCATATCACCTGTATGATGCCATCCATCCCTGAAGGTGTAATCCGTATCACCCTTTTTATTCCAATAACCCTTAAAAACCATAGGCCCTCTCACAACAATCTCTCCAACCTTCTCGGTCGGAAGCCTGCAATCATAATCATCAACAATCCGCACATCCGCCAGCGGCATCATCCTCCCTGCGGAACCGGGCCTTTCATTATAAGCCCCGCTGAATACAACGCAGGAGGTTTCTGTCTGCCCATACAGGCTGTAGAAATTTCCGCCCGTAATCTGCTGGTATCTTTCAATGGTCTCCCTGCTGTCAATCCCGGCAACAGCCCTCAGTGAATCAAGATTCTTCCCGCTCTTCTCCTTTTGATCCAAAATGGAAGATAACATGGGCGAGAATTCCATCATTATGGAAACCTTGCTATCATGAATAATATCAACCGCACGTTCAGCATCAAACCCTCTGGCATTTATATTCAAGGCCCCGTTATGAAAACAGGTTATCACCATGAAGAGTCCCCCCACATGAAAAAGAGGAAGAAAATTAAGATGCACATCATTCGGCTTGAGATCAAAAAGGTCGCCGAAATGCATGCTGGCGAGGATAATGTTATTATGACTCAGCAAAGCGCCCCGGGGTCTTCCCTCCACAGCAGCCGTATACATAATGGCAAAGCCATCATCCGAAGATACATCATCAGGCTGAAAATCCGTATGCGGGTTCATTAGAGACCCGATATCCGTAAATCCACCCCTGTCGAGATTGAGGTTGTAAAACCGATCAACTGATTTCAACTTCCCTTTGGATTCCTTGATAATTCCCTGGAATTCTTCACCGGCGAACAGCAGCCTGGGTTCACAATCATTGAGATTGAAACAGATCTCATCGGGGGAAAGCCTCCAGTTGACCGGCAGGACAATAGCTCCAAGGGCAGAAGCGGCACCGTATAGCATAAAATATTCAAGGCAATTTTTACCGAGTAATCCTATCCTATCTCCCCTTTTTAATCCTGCCTTCCTGAGACCTCCCGCAAGACAGTCCACATCTTCTTTAAAAAGCCGGAACGAAATAGTTCGATCCTGTTCAATCTCGTGCCACGCCACTTTCTCACCGAAATATTCGGCGTTTCGCCTGATGATATCATAGAATGTAAAATCATGAAGACCCATAAGATCCCTCTGAGAGCCTGCCGGAATTTGCACGGCATGCTCCTAAATAATATTACTAGCAGTCACTAATGTCCGGTTAGAAAATTGCACAAAGATCGCAGTATGGGAAACTCTTTTTTCGGTCGAACTCGTTCCTGGCATGGTTGACGCACAATGCCTTATGAGGCGGGCGGCGGGTCATCTCAGTCGTTGTCAGGGCCAGATAAGGTTGAACAACCGGGAAGCATTCCGCCCGCCTGGCATGCGCCTTACGCAATAATCCTGCTTCTAAGGTTTTCGCCGATAAAAAGAATTTCCCATACCGCGATTCCGGCAACCGGATATTGCTTTATTGTTATTCCATCGGTTTGTTTACAGCCATCCGGTATTTTTCTTCAACTGCAATTTACTAACCGGGCAACTATTATTAACAGTATGTCGGACAAAGTCCGATATACTGCTACATCCATCTTTTACGTCTCTTGTAGGACTTTACCTCTTTAAACGATTTTCTTCCACCTAACTGTGTAACACCCATATAAAACTCTTTAACATCCGGATTGCTCTTCAGCTCGGATGATCTTCCTTCAAGGACAATTTTCCCGGATTCCATAATATATGCGTAGCTTGAAACCTCAAGCGCTATTTTTGCATTTTGCTCCACAACAAGAACAGTCGTGAGCATCTCCCTGTTAATACTCTCTATCTTACTGAAAATCTCCCTGACCAGCAGCGGAGCCAGCCCCAGCGACGGTTCATCCAGCATAAGCATCTTAGGGGCCGCCATTAAAGCCCTTGCTATAGAAATCATCTGCTGTTCGCCCCCGGAACAGTACCCGGCAAGACGATGGGCTACGCTTTCCAGTCTTGGAAAGAGATCATAGATTTTTAACTGATCTTCTTTTATTATATGAGAGCTATCATTCCGAGCGATAGACCCCACCCGAATATTTTCCTCCACGGTAAGGTGTTTGAACACCCGGCGTCCTTCAGGAACCAGCACAAGTCCCGCTCTTACCACTTCAGTACCAAGGAAATTGGTGATATCCACGCCATGGAATTTAATAGACCCCTCCTTTATAAAACCGTTCTCGGGCTTTAAGAGGCCGCTGATTGCTCGCAATGTCGTTGTCTTCCCGGCCCCGTTAGTGCCGAGAAGCGCAATGATATGCTCAGACTGCACACCAAGGCTTACGCCCCTGAGTACCTGGATAATATCATTATAAACGACTTCTATATTGTTTACCTCAAGCATTATATTATTTGATTTTTTCGACATATTCAGATGAGAAAGGCGCGCCAACCGGCTGAAATACCCCATCCCGCACCCGGTATAGTTGTAAGAAATCGACGCCCTGATGATCATCCTTGGAATAGGTGACAGGGCCTACGGTTGTAAGTGGATAATAAGCGTTAAAACCATTCATTGCCTCCAGTTCTTCGTGAATGGTCTGGCGGCTTATGTCCTTTCCCTTTGTCTTAACCCTGCGCATGGCTTCTACTGCGATCTGAACCACCTGGATGCCGTTTGTGTAACTTTGAGAGTTCGCGGTTTTTTCATCACGGCCATACCTTTCAGCAAGATCTAGTTGAGCGGTTGTCCCTTCACCCTTCATGGATGTCAGCTTATAGGATGTCGTCCAGTAGTAATTTTCAGCGGCAGATCCCGCCAGACCTATAAGGTCCGGACCTCCTGCGTAATGAAGTCCTAAAAAGGTTATCTTGTCCTCCTCTCCGTAAGTGCCCGCAATAATGCCAAGCCCCTGAGCACTGTTAAGCAGGGTTGAAACAGGCGGTTGCACCGTTTGGCAGATAACATATTGCACCTTCTTGCTTAACAACCGTTGAAGCAATGCCGTATAATCAAGATCGTTTCCATGTTCGAAAACCTCCACGATCTCAATTTTTAATCCCGCTTCGACCGCTTTTTGGAGAACGTCCACAGGCCCTCTCCCAAATGCGGAAGGATGAATAAACAGCGCCACTTTTGGTGTGCCTCCCTGATGGTTGGCCTCAATATATTCTCCCAGGGCGATAATCTGGTCTGAATAGGAAACTATGGGGAGAAAAACATAATTTGTACCTTCAATGTTTCCAGCGTGAAACGAAGCGGGAATAACAGCAATTTTCTCCTCTTCAAAGTCATTCTTCAACGCCAGCGTGCTTCCTGTGGAATAATTCAGGTATAGAACAATCTCCTGTTCAATAAATTCCTCGAAATTTCGTTTAGCCGCTTCAGTCTGATAACCGTCATCCTTAAGAAAGCACTCTATCTTATCATTGCCTAAAAGCTTTTCATCATTCACATACCGGACATAATCCTCCACACCCTTTGTATAGGGGATACCCATATCAGACGTAGGGCCGGTCATGGCAAAAGAACCCGCTATCTTATATATTTTTCCTTCGCCCGAAGCCACGCCGGCCGTCCCCTTTATGTCTGAAATTTCGCTCTTTAATCTGCTGTTTTCGGCTGATAGCTGTTCAACTTGTCGCTCCAAGTCGGTCGTTTTCTTGTCATCACCGCAGGAACACAGAAAAAATGACCCGAAACAAAAAATCATTACCAGTAAAAACCCTCTTTTCCTCAACCTCATTTTTCCCTCCTTTTAGTTTTGTTCATATTAATAACGGAACGGCCACAGCTTAAAGTATGTGCGGACAATCCGCCACCAGTTTGCAATTCCCCTTGGTTCGAACATTAGAAAAAGGACGATAACAAGCCCAAAGGTTAAAGGACGCAACGCGGTCGCCAGATCCATTGTCGCCGGGAACAGGGCCTTTGTGGCTACCGCGATATTCTCAACCTGCAAATTAAGAATATTTATTGCCGCCGGGCCGAAGAAAGAACCAATTAGCGTGCCGAGCCCGCCTACAATAGCCATAGCCAGATAGGAAATGGAATGATACAGTGTGAATGACTCAAACCCGACGCCCCGCCACATATAGGCATGGAGGGCTCCCGCAACTCCTGCAAAAAAGCCTGACAGGGTAAATGCATATACCTTGGTAAAACCGGGATGTATTCCCATAGCGTCCGCCGCGCGGTCATTATCACGCACGGCGACAAGGCATCGACCGAATCGGGTTCGCAGAAGATTTTTTATCACAAAACCAAAAATTACCACAATCACGAGGGCCACATAATACCAGAACAGATAATGCCCCTGACGGGAGACTTTCCCTGTGAGCCAGAAAACCCTTTCTATTGTTATTGTCTGGCCCTGGTTGAAAAAACTCATAAAATTTATTATCCACTGAAAAATCATCTGGAATGATAATGTTGCTATTGCAAGATAAAGATGCTTCAACCTTAGGGCGGGCAATCCGACAAACGTGCCTATGAAGGCACCGACAATCCCTGCTACCAGTATCATTAACGGCCAGCAGTGTGTCAATATAAGATGATCTTCGCCGAAAACCCTGGAAAAACTCGCCACAGTGTATGCTCCTACCCCGACAAAAGCTGCATGCCCTATTGAAATCAGACCTGCGAAACCTGTCAGCAGATTAAGACCGTAAATGGCAATTACAGAGATCAGTATGGTGTTCATTACCAGCATGTGCTTGTTGCTGAGATCAATAAAAAGCGGCCAGATAAATACCACAACCAAAAAAACAGCGAAGATCAATCGGTCCAGATGCGTTAAAAATATACGCTGTTCATCCTTGTAAGAGGTAAAAAAGTTTCCTGTTGCGAGCCATCGGTTCTGAGGCATGCCTTACACCCGCTCTATTTCATGCATTCCAAAAAGCCCATGGGGCTTAATCAGGAGTATTATTAAAAGAATAATATAGGGCAACACATCCGCCGTGCCGTAAAGTCCCCAGTTTCCATCAAGATAGCCTGAGGCGAACTGCTGAATAAGACCCATTATTATACCAGCCACGACCGCACCGAAAATGGAATCAAGACCACCGACAATAACCACCGGGAAAACCGCTATTCCGAAGGAATGCAGCGTATCAAAATTAAGTCCTGTGATATTTCCGATGATCCCCCCCGCGGCGGCGGCGCTAAGGCCTGCCATGGCCCAGGCTAATCCAAAAACCCTGGGTATTGAAATGCCGATGGACATAGAGGCCATCTGATCATCTGACACCGCCCTCATGGAAATACCCAAGGTCGATTTTTTAAAGAACCAGGAAAAACCTGCTATCAGGATTACCGTTATGATTACCCCGACGAACTGTGTCCAGGAGATTGAAACACCCCCTATTAGTATGGGAGTTACGGGTAAAAACTCCGGAAAAGAGAAGTTGTCTCTTCCAAAAGGAGTCAGGTATATCAAACCGTCAAGGATCGACATCAGACCGATGGTGATCATGATGACTGAGATAACCGGTTCCCCTATTAAACGACGCAGGAATATTCTTTCTATGCTCATTGTCACGAAAAAGGTTATCAGCAGACCCATGATAAAAGAAACATAAACGGGTATCCTTGCGTATATCGTTAGCGCATATATAATGAACGCTCCGCATGCGATTATTTGTCCATGCGCAAGGTTCAACACCCTGCTGGATTTATAGATTAAAACAAAGCCAAGAGCAGACAGGGCGTATATGGACCCTACGACTATTCCGCTGACCACTATCTGTAAAAAATAGATCATGATTACTATTCCACTGTATAAAAAGGCATGCTGGTTTCAATGGTTGTGGTCTGTCCGTCCCTGTACGCGTAGGTCACCTGGACTATTTTCTCCTTTACATTCTTGTCGTAAAGAGCATCGTACAGATCATGGTACTTATCCCTTACAAACTCCCTCCTGATTTTTCCTGTTTTTGTCAATTCGCCATCATCCGTATCGAGCATTTTATAGAGTATTGCAAATCGATGGATCTTGAAATGCTCCTTTTCAGCCTTCATATTAATCTTCTTTATCTCCGACTTAATAAGATCGGCCACTTCCGGTTTCGCCGAGATATCTCTATATGTGGTGAAAGATATCCCCCTGTCTTCCGCCCATTTGCCGACTACGATAGGGTCCACATTGATCAGCGATGCCACATAATCCATCTTGTCGCCAAAAACTACGGCTTCTTTGATATATGGGCTGAATTTCAGCTTGTTTTCAAGGAACATCGGGCTGAACATCTCTCCTCTGCTGTTATGCATTACATCGGATATGCGGTCTATTACGACAAGATGTCCGTTTTTATCCACATAGCCGGCATCTCCTGAATGAAGCCAGCCACCCGCGAGCATCTCTCCAGTTTTATCTGGGTATTTGTAATAACCTTTACAAACAGAAGGGGACCGGGACAAGATTTCCCCATCTTTGGATATTTTACACTCGGTTTCAGGTAAAGGCTTTCCGACCGTGTCAGGACGAACGTCCCTATCACTGTGCATGTAAGCTATTCCAGTGATCTCGGTCTGCCCGTATATCTGCTTCAGGTTGACTCCCATGGCCTGATAAAAGGTAAAAAGTTCAGGGCCTAATGCGGCTCCCCCGGTATACGCTCTCTTAAGCCGTAAAAGCCCTATCTGATTAATAAGGGGCCTGAATAAAATTGCGGTGCCAAGCCAGGCCTTCAGCCTTAGCGGAAAGGGCATCTTTTCTCCGGACATTTTGTATTGTGCCGCTTTTTCTCCGACTTTTATAAAATAATTATAGAATAATTTATTCACTCTGTATGATTCATCTATTTTCAGCCATATTTCGGATTGAATGGTCTCATATATCCTGGGAGCGCCAAACATAAAATGAGGTCCGATCTCCTTCAGATCTTCCATCGCTGTTTCAACCGACTCAGGAAAATTTATCGTTATTCCGGTTGCCATGGCAACCCCGAAAGAGTTCATCTGTTCCCCGATCCAGGCGAACGGCAAAAATGAAAGGTATTCATCCGTGCCTTCAAGCGGATCAACTCTTGTAAGCTGCACTCCCATATTTATATAATTAAGATGCGTCATCATTGCCGCCTTCGGAAGGCCTGTCGTCCCGGATGTCAGACATAGATGGCATACATCATCCGGATTACCTTCACTGACAAGAGACTCAAAGAGATCAGGGTCTCCACTGTCGGCCCGCTCTCCCAGCTTATAGAGATCCCGTATATGGATAAACCATTCGTCCGAGCTGTACTTTCTCATCCCTCGCGACTCTTTGAAAATCACCTTTATTACATTGGGAAGTCTTTCCCGAATTTCGACAAGCTTGTCCACCTGTTCCTGATCATCGCAAAAAACCATGCTTATATCCATATACTCAAACAAGCCCGCAATCTCATCAGGCAGACTGGTCTGATAGATTGCGGCAAAGATTGCTCCGATAGACTGTGCCCCTAAGGCGACAATAAGCATCTCCGGGATGTTATCCCCGATAAGGGCTATTTTATCCCCCTTTTTCAGCCCCAGTTTTCTAAGACCCATGGCTGCTTGACGAACGAGCTGGTAGTACTGAATCCATGTATATTCATTCCAGATGCCGAATTCCTTTTCGCGCAACGCGACCTTTTCCCCTGATGACTTGACACGCCATAGGAGCAGTTGCGGAATGGTGTAATACAACAGATGTCCAGTGTCTTCAATCATTGCTTTTCAAAAAAAATCCATATCCGGTTTTAAGAAAACAAACACAGGGTGTTAGGGCACAATTATCATTTTCGTGTTAAACACTCATGGCCCTCTGGGCCTCCACAATGCATGAAAATAGCACCATGTGGTCTCAGGCCGCGGTCTTTAGACATAACGCTGAATTTCATGCAGATATATATTAAAACTTATTTTCGTGTTAAATTGGAGAAGCACCTCCTTTTAGGATGATTTATACCGTCCTGCGGGATTCTCTTTTAATAAGCGGTTAATTATTCATCTGCTTTTCTCCGATATAAGCCTCAATCACCCTTGGATTCGATGATACTTCTTCCGCTCTCCCTTGCCCTATCAGCGATCCGAAATCAAGCACATATATATAATCGGAAATATCCATGACAATGCCCAGGTCGTGTTCGACAAGAACAATCATAATATTGCGCTCCTTCTGGATATCCATCAGAAACCGCACCATATCTTCCTTTTCCTCTATATTCATGCCCGCCATTGGCTCATCCAAAAGCAAAACTCTCGGTCCGAGGGTAAGCGCTCTAGCCACTTCCACTCGCTTCTGAATGCCGTAACTTAGGTTTCCTACAATCTTTTTTCTATATCGTTCAAGCTCCATAAAATCAATGATACCCTCCACGTATCTCCTGCTCTCCGCTTCCTGCCTCGACGCTTTTCCGAAATACCATACCGCATCAAAAAAGTTATAACGCAGTTTTGAATGCCTCGCCAACATGAGGTTGTCAATGACAGACATACGCTTGAAAAGTTCCAGGTTCTGAAAAGCGCGCGCTATTCCCATTTTTGATATCTGATGGGGAGAATGCTTCGTAAGACGCTTCTCCCCATAATAAATCTCTCCTGATGTCACTCTGTAGAATCCGGATATACAGTTAAGCAGGCTGGTTTTACCGGCACCATTCGGTCCTATTATTGATGTCATAAAACCCTCTTTGACGGTCAGTTTGACATTAGAAAGGGCTTGCAGTCCGCCGAATACAAGAGTGACATCATTAATCTTTAGATCAGCCATAAATCCACAGAGCAATTATTTACAGATTAGAATATCCCTCCCATTTTTTATTAATCTGTTCCTGGATCCGGGATATTTTTGATTTCGATATAGATCTAAAACGTGATTGCAGTTTGAAGTAATTCTCAACAGGGCTCCTTTTTTTATCAACAAGCCTGGCGGAAGGTCCTGAAAGACTGAATTTTGAATCCTCAACTTCATACAAATCATATAACCCGGTTTCCACCGCGATTTTTCCTATCTTCACGGTGAACCTGGGATCAAATCCCCATCCGGGCGGACAGGGCGTATGAATATGAATATACTTTACTCCCTGAATCTTTTTTGACTTTTTGACCTTATCATAGAGATCAAGGGGATATGAAGCGGAAGCCGTTGCCACGTACTTGATTCCGTGCGCGGCCATAATGGATGGCATGTTTTTTTTTGCCTGTATCTTGCCTTTAAGAGGTGTCGTGGTCGTCAGGGCGCCCTGGGGCGTTGTGCCTGATCTCTGAACACCCGTATTCATATATGCCTCATTGTCATAACATATAAAGATAATATCATCACCGCGTTCACATGCTCCGGAAAGAGACTGTATGCCGATATCAGCCGTTCCTCCGTCCCCGGCCCATGCGGCCACGATAGTGCCCTTCTTTTTTAACGCTCTAAGAGCCGCTGAAACACCCGCTGCGGACGCGGCGGTGGATGCGAATGTCACATTCAGGCATGGAAGTTTAGTCGCGGCGATGGGATAAAGTCCCTGAAGAACCGTAAGGCAGCTGGGAGGAACCACGAGTATGCTGTTTCGACCCAGGGCCTTCAGCCCTGTCCGATATGCGATACTCAGTCCGCAACCTGAGCAGGCCCTGCTCCCCGGGTGCACAAACTCCGTTTCCGGAAGGCTGAGAATATTCGTTTTTGACATCTTATTCTCGTTTTATCTGTTTATAATTTCAGCCCTATCCATTCCGGTGTGTCAGATGTTGCTCTTCGCTTCACCCACGAATCTTTCATCGTGTTGTAAAGATCCCGTGTTTTAATCTCTCTCCCGCCAATTCCTACAATAAAATTATTAACCATGGGTCTTTCCTGACAATCATAAAGCGCCGACCTGATATCTGCATACAGCATCCCTTTATTCCCATAACTTATGGCCTTTTCAAAAACAATTATCCTTTCGGCTTTCTTTAATGAACTAATAATGGCATCTCCAGGGAATGGCCTGTAAAGATTGACGCTCAGTACACCGGCATTTATTCCTTCTTCTCTGAGAGAATCCACCACATCCCGGAGATGATAGGAAATCGACCCCATGCCTACGGCAACGAGCGAAGCATCCTCACACTTATAGCCTTCAACCAGAGGGTTCCCGCCCCGACCGAAATATTCTGCATATATCTTATCAATCTCTTCGAGTACATGAATGGATCTTATCAAATCCTGATGCAGCGCATGTCTTATCTCAATATATCCCGGCGCTGGTTCCCCCCGCACATCTTTTCTCACATCAGGCAACGTAACGGTGTTAAAATTCGCAGGGTTTTCGGGATCAAGCTTGTAATAGGGCTTAAACGGCTGGAGAAACTTGTCAACCACGGTTGAATCCGGTATTTTAAATGGCATATAGGTATGCGAAAGCAGATATCCATCATAGCATACCATAACCGGGATACTAACATCTTCGGCAAGTCGGAAGGCCTTAATTACACTATCTATAATCTGCTGGTGGTCGTTCGCATAAAGCTGTATCCAGCCGTTATCTCTTTGTGACATAGAGTCTTGATGATCGTTCCATACTGTCCAGGGAGCTCCTATTCCCCTGTTCACCACACACATTACGATAGGGAGCCTTGCTCCTGCCGCCCAGTGCAACTGTTCGCTCATGTACAACAGTCCATTTGCGCTTGTCGCCGTGAAAGACCTGGCCCCTGTGCTTGTTGCGGCGATGCATACCGCAAGCGCGCTGTGTTCACTCTCAACGGGAATATACTGGGAGTCCAGATTCCCTGATTCAACGAATTCCGACAGTTTTTCCGTGAGAGGGGTTTGGGGTGTGATTGGATAGGCGGCGATAACCTGGGCGCGCGCAAGCTTGACACCGTAAGCGGCGGCAAAATTACCTGACTCAATAATCTGCAATCTTTTTCTCCTGGCAGTCTGTCGGACAAAGTCCGACAGGCTCCTAAATGAAATCCGATTCTTCAAGCATGGTTATCGCCATTGAGGGACATTCCTCAGCGCATATGCCACATCCCTTGCAGAATTCATAATCAACTTGGGGTGGAATTTTCCTCGTTATGACACCTTCGGGACAATAAAGCCAGCAAATGAAACAGGCCATTTTTTTCTTTTTGACGGGTATGCATCTCCCCAAATCAATGACAGGCCTCAATACTCGCCAAGATCCAGTCCTGCCTCCGTCCCCGGGTCCGGGTTCGCTGCGGGAGGTTGGAATATGTCTCGCTTCTTTATTTTTCATTCAAACCTCCTCCTATTATGGTTGATTTATATGCAAGGCGGGCTGCCATTGCGTTTTCCTTAAAGTTCTTTCCCCTGAACTCCTCTTCTATCGCCTTGATTAATATTTCAAGATCAACAAGAGTACTTGCTTTTGCAAATGCCCCGATGATGCCGGTATTTACAATCCCCTTGGCCAGACCGGCCTCCTCCGATAATGCCCTGATATCTGCCACCGCGACCCTTATGCCTTGGTAGGGGTATGCATCCGGGGATTTGGGCGTATTGATAACCATGAGGCCCCCTTTTTTAATGCCGTTTGATACCGGCGCTTCTTCAAGAAGAAGATGGTCAAGAACAACGATCATGTCGGGATTTTCGATTGGAGAAAGATCATAAATCTTATGCCTCGAGATTTTTAAGGATGTAAGAACCGCTGCGCCGCGTCGTTCGGTGCCAAAAGTCGGAGTCATAACGACCCCTCCGAATCCTGACCAAAAAGCCGCGTTTGCGACAATCTTTGCGGCTGTAATAGCCCCCTGCCCGCCGCGGCCGTGCCACCTTATCTCAATTGTATCTCTCGTCATTAGCAAGGCACCGTTAATTGTTCATTATTTAATTTTAAATCGTCACATTCTCCAGGTATCTGCTTATAGCGCCGTCATATGCATGGGTTATTTTAAAGACCTTTTTGGCTAAACGAAATCTTGTTTCAAGGGACGTCGAACCTCCGGATTTTTCCATCTCCTTTAAAATCTCATTATAATCTGAAGGATCTACGACCACGGTAACATATTGAAAATTCTTGGCCGAGGAGCGCAGCATCGCCGGTCCGCCGATATCAATATTTTCTATTGCTTCCTGCAGGGTAACACCCTTTTTGGCTATCGTCTTTTCAAATTGATACAGGTTGACTACCAGCAGATCAACATTTTTTATTTCATTTTCCATCATCATCCTTACATGCTCAAGATTATCCCTTATTCCAAGCAACCCGCCATGCACCTTTGGATGCAGCGTCTTAACTCTTCCGTCCATCATCTCCGGAAAACCTGTATATTCGGAGATATCGATGACAGGTATCCCTCCCTCGCGAAGGGCTTTCGCTGTGCCGCCTGTGGACAGGATCTCCACTCCCATGCTGGAAAGAACCGTTGCAAAATCTACAATACCCTTCTTATCAGTCACACTTATTATCGCTCTTTCAATCTTGTTCATTTTTTACTCCGTAATAAATAATTTTAGACAACCTAGACTCCTGTTTAATATATATAATCAAACTGCATTTTTAGGCAAGATTAAAAAAACAAAACCCCCATCAGGGGGATCCTGCCTGATGGGGGTTTTGGATAATCTATCTGTATATCTTACTTTACGGCATCTTTAAGAGCCTTCCCCGGGACGAATTTGGGTACTTTCTTTGCCTTGATTTTGATAACTTCACCTGTCTGAGGATTTCTTCCATTTCGTGCTTTTCTTTTATCCACCTTAAACGTTCCAAAACCCACCAGTGTGACCGCGGTTTTCTTTTTCAAAGACTTGGCAATAGTCTGCAAAACACAGTCGACCGCAGCCTGTGCTTCTTTCTTGGTGCTCGTTACTTTTGCCACCTCGTTAATCAGATCACCCTTATTCATCTCCTCCTCCTTTCAATAATATTTACCATGTATAAATTTTTATTGTGCGGGGGACAATATTAGATTATTGCATAAATATCAAGTAGAAAATGATTATTTGATGTTTAATCGGAAAATCCTTATAATGCTCATGTAAGAACTGTAAATGGAGGCTTGGAGACAGATGCACTCAATATATATCAGTACCACGGGAGATCATGCAGGACAAAGCCTTCTGACGTGGTCCATTGGCTTGAGATTAATGGAAAAGAACTTCAGGGTGGGTTTTATCAAACCTTTCGGGACACAACCTTTTAATGAACATGATGCCTGGATAGACAGAGATGCGTCACTATTTAAACAGGTATTTAATCTTCCTGATCCCATTAAGAGCATTAACCCTTATCCTTTCAGTGAAGAAGCCTTTTCCTCAAAAGACCATGAAAGGCATGACAGTATCATCAAAAGGATAAAAGGGCTTTGCGAGGAACTCTCAGCGGAAAAAGATATTCTCCTGATCATGGGGTCCAGCCATATTTTTTATGACCACAGTTCAGCGACCTTACCGGATATCACGCTCATTCATGAATTGGAGGCCGATTGCATTCTCATCAACAGGTACATAAAAAGCTCCACCACCATATACTCCATTCTTTCCGTCAGTTCTCTTTTGAAGGAGAGGCTTAAGGGGATCTTCATCAACCGTGTCCATCCCGACAGCTATAAAGAGGTCAGGGATAAAATGGCGACGGATTTCATTAACCGGGGAATTCCCATAACTGCTGTTATCCGTGAAGACCCTTTCCTTTCATACCTTTCAATAAGGGAGGTGACTCAACTTCTTGGGGGTGAACTACTCTGCGGTGACCAGCAATGCCTTAATGTTCCTATTGGCGGAATGACGGTTGGATCGTCCGACCTGACGGGTGAATTAAAAATCTTTAAAAGGGCCTACAACAAGATACTGCTTCTCGATCCGTCATCCACATCCATGGAAGGCGAAGACCCTGACCAACCCCGGAAAATTGCCGGGATATTGCTCACCGGCGGTGTGAAACCCGCGCATCAGTTACTTTCCGCTTCCCAAAAGGAGGGAATACCGCTTATCCTCATACAGGAAGACACTTTCAAGGCCCTGGAAGTCTTGGAAAAAGGGGTATCCTCAATTTGCCCGGAAGATGACCTCAAGGTAAGATACTTTTCTGAAATGATCGATAAAGAAGGGGCATTTGAAAAGCTCCTTCAATCATTTCTCTAGGAGACTGCCGGACTTTATTCGACAGTCTCCTTATAAGATTTTGATTTTCGTTTATTTTTGGCGATATTTATATCCGCTCTTATTCATTGCGGCCGGGAAATAATAAAATATAACATTTTGAAATAAAATCTTTTTTAAATCTTTAAAGCAGTCTGTGGGCCAAAGTCCGCCAGGCAGCTGAAACAAAGAAAGGTACAATAATGCACAGCTTGGATAAACTCTTTAAACCCAGATCAATAGCTGTTCTCGGCGCTTCAACCAATGAAAATAAGGTCGGTTCCCAGATGCTCCACTCGCTCAGGAGATTTCCCGGACCGCTGTTCCCCGTTAATCCGAAAGCCCGGTTTATTCAGGGATTAAAAGCCTATCCGAATATCAAATCCATCAATGATCCGGTTGATCTTGTTATTTTCAACATCCCTGCGGGGTCATGCCTGAAAGCCATGCAGGAAGCGGGGGAAGCCGGCGTTGGAGCGGTAATGATTGTTGGCGGCGGTTTCGGCGAAACCGGAGATGAAGGAAAGAAACTTCAGGATGATCTCGTTGCCATCGCCGGGAGATATGGTATCCGGCTTCTCGGACCCAATACCGCCGGATTCGGAAATCCCAGGCTTGGTGTTACCGCCAATATAGTCCCGTGGATAAACAGGTTAACACCAGGGCCGGTAGCCGTTGTCTCTCAGAGCGGCTCCATGAATCTCATACTAGCCTCAAATATATGTGACAGCAGGCTCGGCATAAGCCTCGGCGTGGGCGTGGGGAACGCCGCGGATGTGGGCATTCCGGAGATACTGGATTATCTCTCCGATGACCCTGAAACAAAAGCTATTGTCCTTTATCTTGAAGGCGTCTCGGATGGACGTCAATTATATGAGGCGGTTTACCGGGCGACTAAGAAGAAACCGGTCATTGCCTTTGCCGTGGGGAAGGCGCCGGATATCGGGGAATTCGCGACCTCCCATACAGGAAACCTGATCGGCTCGTTCACACTGAAGACTACCGCGCTGAGGCAGGCAGGGGCTGTTTGCGTTTCCACAAGCAATGAACTGATCGTTGCGGCAAAAATGCTGGCACTTGCTCGGCTCAATCCTAATCCTGATCCCGGTGTCGGATTGCTGGCCGGCCAGGCAGGCCCAGCTTTGATATTCACGGACTACCTGCGCTGTAAATCAGTAAAGATGCCTGAATTACAACCGGAAACCATAGAAAGGCTTTCCAGGGTCATACCCCCCATTACCTATATCAAGAATCCCGTGGATACCGCCCGTCCGGACCATGAGATGTTTTCTAACGCCCTTGCTATCGTGTCTGAAGATCCGGGTATAGACCTGGTGGTCACCTTCGCGCTTCATGAACCGGCGGCCGTTGATCCGGTCGTTGCGCATCGATATCTCAAGTATAAAGTCAATAAACCGATGATTTTCGGCACTTCAGGCTTTCTCGATTATCTTCTGCCCATCCTGCAGGACCTTGAAATGCTTGGCGTGCCCGCTTTCGTATCGCCGGACCGGACGGCCCAGGCGGTCTGGGCACTGGTTGAAGATGCCAAGATTTCCTATCATAAGAATAATCGTACCAGGACATTGGAAACCTTGCCCCATATCCCTCCTATTAAACCCGGACAGGACGAGGCTCAGTCAAAGGAGATCCTGAATGCGGTGAATATTCCGGTGCCTGCAGGCACAGCATGCGATACGCACAAAGAAGTGAAAGAAGCCTTTTCCCGTCTAAAAAAGCCATGCGTTCTGAAAGTGCTGGGCGCGGAAATCACGCACAAGACCGAACACGGTGGTGTTATCCTGGATATCCGAACTGAAGAACAACTCGTTTCAGCCCTTTCGCAGATAGATAAAATCGATTTTAATGGAAACAGGAGATATCTGCTGGAAGAGCTGTCGGATCCGGGACTGGAGATCATTATCGGTGCGAAAAACGACAGGAGTTTCGGCCCCACCGTCCTGGTCGGCCTTGGCGGAACCGCCGCCGAAGCCATAGGTGATGTGAGCATGCGCCTCGCGCCCCTCACCAGAGAAGATGCCATGGAGATGATCTACGAACTGAAATCCTGTGTCCTGTTTGACGCCTGGCGCGGCGGTCCCCGTTACGACAAAGATGCCGTAGCCGATACCCTTGTGAGAGTCGGACAATTAATGGAACAACACAGGGAAATTCTGGAGATGGACCTGAATCCCGTCAGGGTCTTTCCCAAAGGTCTGATGGTCCTCGATGCGCTTATCGTCTGCAGGTGATCCCCGCGTCACGTTGGGGCTGGCCGGCGTTTCCAGGTAAGTGATGGCAAAGAAATTATTATGAACACATAATCCGTGATGAAAAGGAAATGTCCCGCACTCGTGAATATATATTAAACAATCATGCCCATCTGGGACTCCGAGTACAAAATGGCCCTTCCTGATGAAAGATTACTGATAGAGGAGTTGAAAAAAACACAGAAAACACTGGCTGAAAGGTATGAGTTAAAGAAATAGGAGATAAAGATATGGATAAAAAAATTTTTTTGGACTTCAAAAAACTGCATATTGCAACGGCAGACTAAAATGTCGATGTCAGCAACATGAATAAATAACGTGTCAATAAATAGTTAATATGTCGACACGTTTGAATTGTGGCGGATCATAATACCGGGGATATGACTGATTAAGTAAGGAGATGCGTACAACATGAAAGAAGTCAGTTTTTATTGAGAAAGTCTTGAAAACTTTTCCTATTCCCCTATTTCGTTCATATGAACCCTTTATGAACTTACCTTTTTTTTGGTCTTACCCGGCTTCTCATTCTCTTCCCGGAAGGCGTCCCTCAGGAGTTTCGACTGACGATTGTACGCCTCCCTGGGATTGCCCGGGTCTTTCATAAGGGATATCTCCTGGGTAATCAGACGGGCGATATTCAGGATATGGGCATCCTTTTTCTTTGATTCCCTTCTGTACAGGGGGTGATCCCGGTTTATGTAGATGATGGTCCCTTCAGTCAGGCACTCGGGACCGTCCGCGCCCAGGTGATCCAGGCAGCAGGTCACACCGGCTTCACCAAATTTAAGCCTCTTTACCACGGCATTCGGTGTGGCGATTTTTAAGGACGGCTTTTTTTCTTTCCGGGGCGCTTCATCTTTGGAACCCGTACCCGTATCTTCCTCATCCGAAGGCCCTGGAGCGTTTCCCTCTTCTCCGTCTCCGATTTCCTCCACTGCCTGGGCTTCAATTTTTTCTTTATCCGAACCTGTTTGAATCCCGGTCTCTCCGATACCGCTCACGCCTTCTTCCGCCAGCGGTATTACCCCGAAGGGCGAAAACTCCGGATTACGTGATAGTGCCTGATGAACCCGATAGAGGGCTTCCTTTAAGGCTCTGCCAACCTTCCTGTTATCGCCCTCGGCGGCAAGCCGATTATATAAATTTTTTACTTCCGCTATGACTTTTTCCATTACAGAAAGGAATTCGTTGAACTCCGGGGAATCCGTGACAAAGCCGGACCTGTCGCTTGTTAAAGGCAGAAAGTCGGCGTTAATCTCTCCCCGTACCCGTGTGGCCGCCTTGCCCCAGGAGGCCATATCGAATAGCTCCCGCCTGACGGTTACTCCCTTGACCTTTATTTCCAGGCCCATATCTTCCTTGGATGCCCTGGAGGCCGGCAGTATCACAATATCCCCATGGACAATACCATGTGCGGTTCCTTGCATCACCGGAATACGGTTCCCGCTCCAGCGCTGAGGTGTTACACGGAACCCATTTAAATAGACGGAAAAATCACTTGCCTTTATGGGCACTCCCTCGGCAATCTTGCGGATGACGTCTTCCTCGTCGAAGCGTCGCTTCAGATCGATCAGGCTAACTGTGGTTCCGTCTTCTTTTCTTGATTCAGCAGGAATAATCTTGAGAGGTATTTTCCAGGATTCGCCGTCTTCAATCCAGCGGGCCTTGTCAAAAACAACCTGGGCGGCAAAATCTCCCTTTTTAGTCGTAACCTCAAAGCGCGATGCAGCGGCAAGGCTGGCAAACTTTCCGATCCCGAACTGTCCGATCCGGTTTCGACGGAAACGCGGAGAGCGGGGATTTCTGAGCTTTAAGTCTGAACCTATATTAAAATACTGGGTAAGCCCCTCGCGGTCCATGCCCTCGCCATTATCCGATACAATGACCTCTTTCTCGGAGATGGAGACATCCACTCTCGTCGCGTCCGCATCATAGGCATTGTTGACCAGTTCCCGGATCAGCTCGATACTCTGTTCATAGAGCCTCTCGCCGATCGTGATTATATGGCTCTTGTCCACGGTGACGGACAGATATGACGATTCTTCGGGCATAAACTATCCCCCTATGCTGGACATATGCCTCACACAAACCCTGCGGCCCAGTTTTATGATCCCGTGGCCTTTCGGTTTTTCCTTGATTGCCTTTTCTATCAGCCCTAGGAGATACTGGTCATCCCTGCCTTCCCTCAGGGGCGTCTTAATGTCTATCTCATCATCTAAAAAAAGGCAGCCTCTAAGATGACCTTCAGCCGTTAGGCGCAGCCTGTTGCATATCTCGCAGAAATGGTTGCTCAAAGCGCCGATAAGCCCGATCTCTCCTTTTCCGTTTTTATAGACAAACCTCTGGGCAGGGCCGTCCAGGCTGTTCCGTTTCTCTATCGGGGTAAGTGGCCCGTGGGCCTCAATGATATTACTGATCTCGCCTGAAGAGATAAAGTTTTCCGATTTCCAAGTATTCACACCGCCAATGGGCATATATTCGATAAAGCGTATATGATAGGGCTTTTCAAGCGTAAGGCGCGTGAAATCCATAATCTCATCATCATTAATGCCTTTAATGGCAACCACATTTATCTTGATCGGATCAAACCCGAGTCTTTCAGCCTCTTCTATCCCATCCCACACTTTACGAAAAAAATCACGACCGGTGATCCGAAAAAATCTCTCCGGCTTAAGGGAGTCAAGACTTATATTGATCCGGTGTATCCCGGCAGCTTTGATTCCTGACGCATATTCCTTGAGCAGAACACCATTTGTGGTCAATGTAATTTCTTCGAGGCCCTCAATATTATTCATCCTGTTAAGAAAATCGACGAAATCTTTCCGGACCAGTGGTTCCCCTCCGGTAACTCTTACCTTGCGTATACCCATTTCAACAGCCAGCCTTATTATATGGATAAGCTCTTCAAAAGACATTATTTTTTCATGAGGGAGGAATCGGACTCCCTCTTCGGGCATGCAGTAAATGCATCTGAGGTTGCACCTGTCAGTAATGCTGAGGCGCAGGTAGTTTATCAAACGATTATTGTTGTCATAAGACTTCTTTTTGTCCATTTTTTACTCTAAATAAACACTGATTTATCAGTGGCAATAAAAATTATCTTAAACACAAAATGCGAAGGCGGATAAAGAGATATCCGTTCGTCAAGCCATGCTGCCTACAAAATCTTTTTAAGGCACATGCTAAGACAGGGATGGATAAACTCCGGCAGGCTCCTAGAATAGTGCTTTCTGTGCTTCCTCTTCACGAGGGACGATTTCTTCTCTTTCCATATCTTCTTCTGTCATTATACCTTTCAGGAGGTATCGTTCAAACATCCTGTTATATTCCGTCCATGAACCCTCCCTCCTGTCCTGTTCCATAAAACGCGTCAGACCATTTATTTTGGCATCCATATCATCAATAAGGTGAAGGGCAAAGGCCTCCGGAAATTTTGGTCTTTTTGGAGAACCGAAATCGTACTCGCCGTGATGGCTCAGGATAAGGTGATTCAGCTTTATTGAAAGACCCTTGGGGAACTCTTTTATCCCGGAGATCTTCTCTTCCACCATGTTCACACCTAATACCAGATGTCCAAGAAGTCTTCCTTCATCGCTATATTCAACACCCTTGTCAATCCTTAATTCCTTTATCTTTCCGATATCATGCAGAAAAGCTCCGGCAATCAGCAGATCCCTGTCCAATTCCGGATAATGATCCGCTATAGATTCCGCCAGCCGGCAAACAGAAAGGGTGTGTTCCAGCAGTCCTCCAATATATCCGTGATGAAAGTTCTTTGCCGCCGGCGCTGTCTTGAACAGAGATACAAACCTTCTGTCAGACAGGAATTTCTCTATCAGTGTATTAAGATTAGGATCACTTATCTCCTTTAGTATCTTCCTCAATGATCGCATCATCGCGGTGGTGTCTAGGGGAGTGGACTCAATAAAGACGGATGGGTCAATCTTCTCTGCGAACGGTTTCAGATCGGTGAGGATAAGTTGAAGCCTGTTTCTATATGAACTGACGTGTCCTTCGACTTCAAGAATATCACCCTCGCTGAACAGCAACGACAGTTCCTCCGCATTCTCCCAAACCCTTGCTTCCAGATCTCCGGTGCGGTCCGCCAGGCTGAGGCTTAAAAATGGGTCCCCGTTTTTCGTCAATCCCATCTTTTTTGACTTAACCAGGTAGAGATCGTGTATCCGGCTGTCTTCCTTGATATCCTTTATCCAGGCATGAGCGTCCTTCTCTTCTGATAATGACTGATCTCCGTTAATCATCAAAATTGCCTTCCGGCCCTCTGTTGCTGCTCATGGCGGCAGCTCGTTCCCTTATTTTTTCAACAGTCCATTCCCGCGGATCATCAATTCGCTCCGCCTTCGGACCCATGTCGTGGGAACCCGCCTTCATGATGGCTTCAATGGCAAGGGGAGCGCTATGCCCGGCATTAAATACATTTACAAGCAGATCATAGACAAAGTTCCTGACACCCTTTATCATCCTTTCCCTTATCTCTTTTGGTTGACTGGAAAGCTTGTTCTCAAATGGAAGGTTGAGCTTCTTGTAATTTCCGCCTTTGATGCCGCCGGATTTGGCATACTGTACCATCTCGCTCCATAAGGCGTCTGTCATACCATCTTTTGAAATCTTTACAAATTCACCATTCTCATCAAGATACGCATTTCCGAATTCATTAACCTTCACCCCCCAGGTTATCATCTGGAGAGCGGTTGCCACGTTGGCTTTAGTGGTTTTCGTCTCGCGGGCTATACTTCGTAACCTCTCCGAATTATTCCCCGAAGTTCCATGCTGCGCACCCGATACCTTGTATTTTGAAATGGCGTTATGGATCTCGCTGGTCAGGGATACCTGGATTCCCTGATCGCTTGCCTCGATTCCGTGTGTCGTTCCATTATTGAGGGCTATCCAGTCCGGAAATATATCATGCGCGTTCAGCCCCTGGATCAAAAACAGCGCCTCTTCTTTTGTTGAAAGGCCTTCTTTTCCCTTTATTTCTCCCACCTCGGTTTCAAAACCGGCCCACTTAGGTACATAAGGGTATAAGTCTATGCTGGAAAGGAGATTTTCATCATCGGGGAGGTGCGATGCATCTATAGCGATTGAAGTCATGCCGGCCTCGAACATCGTCGGAATCTCTATCTTGGCGGTCTCAACATCCTTTGGACCTTTTATACCATAGTGATCGGCATGAATCGCAACGGGTATCGTTATCCCCATCTCATTACACAGAGCGTCAACCTGCCTTGCGAGATTCCAGTAATTTACCGCACAATAAGCGTTTGAACCGCCTTCTGATTTTGCTATCTCTATAATGATCGCGGCATTGGCATCCTGTGCGGCCTGTAGCGCGCCGCGTATTACAAAGTGGTTTCTGGCATTGGCGGCGATGGTCATGGCCTTTCCCTTCGCAATCAAGGCCCTGTCTATGACCTTTCCGCTCACTATCAGCGCCCTTGAATTGGGAAACAATTTTTTGATATTTGGCGGACGTCCTGTTTCAAGGGCCTTTTCAAAATCCGGTGATATACTTCCTGATTGCGTCATATTAACCCTCCTTTGATAAACATGTTAAACACTCATGGCCCTCTGGGCCTCCACAATTCATGAAAATAGCACCCTGCGGTATCAGAATCGCGGGATATGTTTTATGAAACCGGCTCGATAATGACCTTAACGCAATTATGTTGAACAGGGTTTGAAACCGCCTTAAATCCCATTGCTCCTTCTTCTAGCGAAAGCCTGTGAGATATGAGCTTTCCGACGGGTATGGAACCGGCCAGAATCAGGTTTAAGGCCGCACGGCAGTCTGAAGGGCTTCCAGCGTATGTGCTTGTTAGCGTAATCTCGGTTCTCCAGAAAAGGTCATTCATTTTCCCCGGCAGTGTTGCCTCTTCCGCCGCACCTGAAAAAAGGAGAATCGTCCCTCCCCTCTCAACCGATTTCAATGCCAGAGGTAAAAACCCATCAAAGCATAATATTACCGTATCTGCGAGATTACCCATATTGGCTTTTTTAAGGCTTCTTTCAAGGTCGTTATCCGCGTTGAATTTGAAATGAGCCCCCATTTCCATTGCCTTCTCAAGCCTGAACGGGATGTTGTCCGCGGCCATGACAAGGCCGGCGCCCATAGCGCGCGCTAGAGCGATGTGAAGAAGTCCCGCTATCCCGCAACCAAGCACAAGAACGGTCTGCCCCGGTTTTATACCGGCCTTTCTCTGTCCTCTTAACACACAGGCAAGGGGTTCCATAAAAGACGCGTCTTCAAATGAGACATTATCCGGAACGGGAAAAACACCTCTATCCACATTGATTGCGGGTATCCTGACATATTCCGCAAAACCTCCGGGATCGAAATGGGTACCCCTGAGCAGGGTATCGCATACTGTGTGGTTACCATTCAGGCAATAATGGCATGTATTGCAGGGAACATGATGGGTAGCCGCAACCCGGTCACCTGTCATGAATTTATCAACACCTTCTCCCGCCTCAGCAACGACTCCGGCAACCTCATGGCCCAGCACAAGCGGAACTTTGTCCCGCCTGTACCATTCCATTACGTCACTCCCGCATATTCCGCTTGCCATGACCTTCAGCAGTACCTCCCCGCGGCTGATGTCAGGAACGGGCATCTCTTCAAGTCGAACATCATTATTACTGTAATACATCAGGACGCGCATGTTTTTTCTCTTGAAAACGTCTCATAGAGATCAGATGCCTGGGCTGGTGTCATATTATCATGAATTATCGAGTTCAAAGCCTTCATCATTGCCGCGGGGTGAGGATTCTGCCAGACATTCCTTCCCAGATTAATGCCGATCGCCCCCTTCCGTAATCCGTCATAAACAAATTCAAAAACCTCAAGCTCGGTTTCACATTTTGGCCCGCCGGCTATTACCACTGGAACAGGGCAACCGTTAGTCACATTCTCAAAACCCGCGCAATAATAGGTCTTCACGATCTTCGCGCCCAGCTCCGCAGCTATCCTGCATGATAAAGAAAGGTATCGCGCGGACCTTTTTTTTAACTCCTTACCTACCGCGGTAACCGCCATCACCGGAATACCGTAATCTTCACAATCATTGACAAGCATAGCGAGGCTCTCAAGCGTCTGCTTTTCATATTCCGTCCCCACAAAAACGGATAAACCCACAGCCGCCACATTAAGTCGTATAATATCTTCAATCGAGGTCGTCAGCACCTCATTTGCGAGATCACTCCCAATAAGGCTTGTACCGCCGGATACCCTCAGTATAATCGGGGTGTCTATATCCGGATCTATCGCTGAACGAAGGACGCCTCTTGTAACAAAGAGCCCATTTGCGTATGGAAGAAGCTCCCTGATCGTTTCACCCGGTCTTTCTAAGCATTTTGTCGGTCCCTGGAAATAGCCATGGTCAATGGGTAAAAACTGGCAGCGTCCATCCGCGCCGATTAGTCTCGAAAGCCGGTTTCGCATTCCCCAATCCAGATTGCCGGCGCCCTTTATCTCCTTTCCTTTATTTGATCTCTCTAAGGATGTCATCTCTGACATCCCTCTGGTTTCAAATATTCCTTCAGCATCAGGCATAAAGGGGCCCTCCTTATATTAGAAATGTTTCAGGTTCCTTTCGTTCCTGACAATTATTATACAGCCAGTTCGCGATATCCTTCCCGCGAGGATCTTCCATAATCCTTGCGCCCGTAGGGCAATTCTTGATGCAGGAACAGCAGCGAATGCATTTTTCCTGATCAGTTGTCACGGATTCATTCATTCTAACGGCTTCTGTCGGGCAGACCTGGGTGCATCTTCCACATTTGATGCATAATTCTTCAACAGTGACCGGCGAGTATTTTTTTGCCTTTTTGATCTCCCTATAGGGGAAATTGCCCGGAACCGTTAAATGGGGTATTTCATCTAAGGAATGGATTTCCGTTATCTTATTCTTTACCCTCATCCCGAATGATACCGCTTGCTCGATATCTTTTTTATCGGGCCGCCCTGAGGCAATAGGGGTTTCTTTATTGGATAAGGAATGCTCACCGATAAAAGCGCCTCCTGCTATGGGAAAGAATCCTCTCTTCAGACTTAAATCCCTTAATTCAATCAGCGCGTCCTCATAAGCCCTGTTCCCATAAACTGCGATTATTACCGCGGGAATATTTCCGGCTTTCAGGCGCTTCAGGGCATTAATCGCGATAACGGGAACGCGTCCGCCATAAACAGGAACGCCTATTAAAGAGATTACACCGGATAAATTAGCATGCTCCGGTTTCCTGGAATCGGATAATGTCAAGTCGATATGTTCGATTTTTTCCATATCCAATCCCTGAGAAATACCCTCCAGGACCCTTCTTGTAGTCCCTGTAGGAGAAAAATAGATCATCCTTGCTGATTTGATAAGCATTACAGACTCCCGAAGGGAGAACGGTCTATGTCCGCTTTATGTTTTAGATTCTCCAGCCAATTTCTGAACACCATCTGCTGCTTGGCAGACATCAGATGGTCCCTGAATTTTCCCTTATCCTCTTCGTATTTCGCATTGTCAATAGCTCTCGCCGCCAGCCATCTGATTACATAAACACCTTCCTCATTCTCAAATACCTTGTTTGGATAAACCTTTTCACTACCAAGGCTGAAAGCCTCTTCCTGCAATTCGGCCGCATAACCGATCTTTGGTATCATATCCATTCGAGAGAAAAAACCCGTGACATCCGTCTTTAATCCTTTTTCTTTTACAAGTTCGTCCCAGCTTTTCCCCTCCTTCAGTTTCGCGAGATAGTCTTCAGCCGTGGATCGAACCTCCTGAGTTGCAAGATAATCTACAAAATCCCGCCTGCATTGATCGATGACTTCTCCCAACTCAGGCATATAGGATGGTTTTTTATCGGACACCTGGATAATAAAAAATTTCTTATCGAACTCGACTAGCTCACTCACATCCTTTTTATCCATAGAGAAAAGCGATTCTTTGAGCTTCTGATCGCCCCCAATCGACGGTATAGGATCACCTTTTGCGAAAAAATCAGTATCCGCAACAGGCACATTGTGCTCTTTTGCGTAAACTGTCAGGTCCATATCATAGGGTAACTGATCTATCAGGTTTAAACCCTTTTCATTAGCGAGGTCTGAAGCATAGTTGCCTTCCAGAATCTCTGAAATATTATCATGGACTTCATCAAAGGTCTTGGTTCTTTCATCCTTCACCTCTTCCACCTTGATAATGTGAAATCCGTAAGGGGTTTTTATCAGGTCGCTGATATCCCCCTTTTCCAGGCTGAACGCCGCATCTTCAAACGGCTTAATCATTTGACCCTTTGAAAAGAAGCCCAGATCTCCCCCCTCTTCTCGTGTTACATCTTCAGAGTACTTCTTTGCCAGCTCGGAAAAATCCTCCCCATCTCTGCACATTTTTAAGACTTCCATGGCCTTCCGCCTGACATTTTCTTCTTCGGCTTCCGACACCCCTGGCTCCAGTCTGAAAAGGATATGCCTTACCCGTACCTGTTTTTCCTCTTTCCATATGCTCATATTATCTTCATAATATTCCAATATATCCTGTTCAGAGATATCTACCTGATCCCTGAATTTATCAGGATCAAGGAGTATATATGTTATCTTAATCTTTTCCGGAATAATGTATTCATCCTGGTGTTCTTCAAAATATTTTTCCAGTGCCAATTTTTCAGGTTCCACCTTATCATGAAAATCAGCAGGGGAAATTCTGATGAATTCGATATTCACCTGTTCATTTGCGAAAATATAACTCTCGAGTGTCTCTTGATCAGTCACGGGTAAAAATGTGGAGAGAAACTGTCCAAGTTTCCTCTGGAGTAATTCCTGGGCGACACTCTTTTCAAAATCCTCGGGTTTCATCCGGTTGTTTAAGAGGAGTGTCCTGTATCTGTTTTCATCAAAGCCACCCTGAAACTGAAACGAGGGGAAAGCAAGTATCTCATTCCTGATCTCCTCCTCGGTGACATCCAGACCGATCCTTTTCGCTTCCTGGCTTAAAATCCTTTCTTCAATCAAGCCTTCAAGCGCTCTGTTTTTAAGATCAAAAACCTTGATAAGGTTATCACTCCAGACACTCTGGTACTCCTTTTGGAGATTTGTCAGGAGGTCTCTATAGGCCTTTTGGTATTCGATTCCGCTGATCGTTTCACCATTAACAGTCGCAACCTTAACTCCTTCCTTCGATGTAAACGAATAGCCGAAGTAAAAAATAAATACGACGGCAATAATACCTATAAGCAGTTTTATCAGCCAGGATTTGGCATGCCTTCTCATCATACTTAATAGCATCCGGTTTCTCCTCTAAGGAAATACATACAAAAACCTCCTTTTACATTGAACTGAAAGGAGGGTCAGTCAGAAAAATTATCCCCAAAAAACACATGTCCTATTAACATGTCACAGTTTTTATGTCCATAGCAATCTTGACAATTCGAAAACTCCTTTTCCATGGCCTCAGGCAAACCGAGATAGTATTTGCCCTCTTCCCCTTTTCCCCTTTTCAGGCAACCCTTCCCATAGATCCGGCATTTTACCCCGAGCTCTTTAAGCAAGGATCTGGTCTGAACATTGCTCAATTTACCCGATTTTAGGAGTTTTATCATTGCCTTTATCCTGAATCGGTCTATGCCTTTCAAGCTTAAAGAAAGCTGGTCATGGCAGCCGCCTTCCTTCACGACCAGCTTTTTTGCAATCAGATGAATCTCATGATTGCAGGAAATTCTCAGCCAGAGATCATAATCCTCACATACGGGAAAATCTTCATCAAAGAGGCCGACTTCCTCAAACAGGGAACTCCTCATCATGACCGCCGAAGGGCTGATAAGACACAGTTTCAAAGAAGGCTCGAAGATATTTCCTGACGGCTTTTTATGTTTTTTTCTTGGGTTGACCCTGAAGCCCTTTCTTATCCATATTTCATCGGTCTGACAAACCTGAACATGGGGATTGTTTTTCATATAATCGGCCTGAAGACCGAGTTTTTCGGGCAACCAGTAATCATCCGAATCCAGAAAAGCGATTAAAGGTGATCGGGAGGCCCTTATACCCGTATTTCTTGCGGCGGAGACACCTTTGTTATTCGGATGTGATATGTATCTTATCTGTCCCATAAAGGGCGCCAGACATTGCGATGTGTTATCAGTTGATCCGTCATCAACTACCGTTATCTCAAAATCTTTGTAGGTTTGTTTTATTACTGAGCTCACCGCCCGAGCAACTTTTAAAGCCCTGTTGAACGTGGGAATTATAACACTAACCTGTTTCATGAGAACATCTGCCAGAGTAATCCAAGCAATCCCGCCAGTAAAAAATTGCCCTCCATAAGATATTCAACCTGAGGTCCGGGGTGAATACTGCGTCTCTCGTAGGCATGCAGGGAAAGGAATAGAGATAAAAAGCATAAAAGCATCAGGAAGGAAAACGGTCCCGTGACGCCGATGAGCGGCATGACAATAAGAAGGATGATAGATGAAAAGATAATCCCTTTTAGAAAAGATCCTGTCTTTTCCTCACCCAAAATGATGGGGAGTGTCTCTTCGCCGACGATCAGATCGCCTTGAACCTGAAGAATATCGAAAAAGGCTGACCTTACGTAAGCCATGGAAAGAACGATATAGAAAACAACAACTGCCGTTAAAAAATCAGGCCTCGGCGCCTCCAGAAGGGGTATGAGCGTAATGACGGCTGACCAGCCCAGCGCCTCAGAAAGCGTTTTTGACCCTGGAATATCCTTTATCTTCGAATACCTCCATAGATGCCGATGCCTCACAGGAAAGATTGGGATGCTGTAGGTAATACCCAGGATGCACAGACCGGCAATGCCGATAAAGATCATAAATCCGAGTCTTAACGCAATATATAGTGAAAAGGCCACGGCAATAATTGAGGTGACCATAAGGAATAATCTGTATTTACCATAGAAAAACGCCCTTTCCGGATCGTTATAGGTGCTTGCCCCCTTATCCAGGAACCTGTTCATGACACGCATGGCATAAACATAAAAAAACGCCAGCAGGGGATAGGCCAGATTATAATTTCTCGCCGAAAGGACAGTAGCGGCGTGCGACAGGGAAAATGCCCCCAAAGCAACAAGAAAATTGCTTAATAATAAAAATTTTACCATTTTCCGCATATTCCGGCCAATATACGTCTCTTTTTTACTGCGGATCGATTCAAGCTCGCTGACGACATTCTTAATCATCCAGTTCGGGGTTGAGGCCCCGGCGGTCACGCCGATTTTTTCCATTGAGGAAAGTTTCTCCCTGTCAAGATCCATCTCGGTTTCAACATGAAATGTTGGAACTCCTTCGGATTCAGATATCGTTGCCAGTCGACAAGTATTACCACTGTGGTAACCACCGACAACCACCATTCCGTCCACCTGGCCGGCGAGTGATCTGACCTCAGCCTGGCGGTTGCTGGTAGCGTCGCATATAGTGTCAAAGACCAGGGCATCGGGAAAGCGCACCTTTATTTCCCTTACAATGCTCCGATACTTCTTTTCATTTTGAGTTGTCTGGGCCACGACAATCAGGCGGTCGGAACCCGGTATTTTATCAACATCCCCCTCATTGCTGACGACTACGGCAAGTCCATTACCATATCCTACCAGACCGATAACCTCGGCGTGATTCTCATCTCCCACAATAACGGCCCTGTAACCTTTATTTGTGTGGTATCGAATGATAGCCTGTACCCTCGCAACGCGGGGGCATGTTGCATCAATGATCTTCAGCTTGGAGGATTTCAGAATTCTTCTCGTCTGTGGAGGGATGCCGTGCGCCCTGATCAGGAGAGTCCCATCTTCCAATCCTTCAATATTATCGACCTCCTTAACGTTTTTTTGTTCCAGGAGTTCAAGAACCTGTCTATTATGTATGAGAGGTCCGTAGGTGAATATTCTCCCCTTATTCCTGTTGGCTTCCTTGATCGCCATCTCCATTGCTCTTCGCACACCCATGCAAAAACCTGCTGTCTTCGCCAGTCTAACTTTCAATGCTCACTCTCCGCAACGACACTGAAATATTCGTTCATAGTGCTGGTTAGAGATTCCAGATCTTTAATCTTTATTATCCTTTCTCTGAAACTGCCGCTGTGAGGAAGACCTTTCGTATAGCTCAGGAGAAGACCCCTCATAGCCAGAGCGGCCCTGCGCTCGCCAATGGCATCATGTAACAGGGAGAAATGTTCCATTACAAGGGCGCGGCGATCGGACATAAGGGGGCCCACTATTGGAAGGCCCTTTTCCAGATTGAGGATCTGTTTGAATATCCAGGGGTTCCCTACAGCCGCCCTTCCTATCATCACCGCGTCACATCCTGTCTCTCTTTTCATTTTTAAGGCGTCACTCGGTTTAAAAACATCCCCGTTTCCGATGACCGGGACCCTCACATTCTCTTTTATCCGGGTTATTATACTCCAGTCCGCCTTGCCTGAAAAAGATTGAACCGCAAACCTTGGATGAATGGTGATGGCATCCACACCGCAACCCTCTATTATTTTAGCTGTTTCAATCGTGAAAGACTCAGCGGGCGACCATCCGCTCCTGATCTTGACAGTGAGAGGCACATCACATAAAGGACGAACCGTTGATAATATGTTTTCAATCCTCCTGGGATCACGGAGGAGCGATGCGCCTGCCCCCGTTTTGGTAACTTTCCTAACCGGGCAGCCCATGTTTATATCTACCAGATCGGCGCCTGCATCAATGACAATCTGAGCCGCCCTTGCCAGTATTTCCGCCCTGGAACCGAAGATCTGCACTTCAAGCGGTTTTTCCATCTCATCATTTTTTAAATAGCGCATTGTGCTTTTTTGATTCAGGACAAGGCCCATAGCGCTGATCATTTCCGTGTATACCAGCCCGGCGCCCATCTTCTTTACCATAAGGCGAAAGGGCAGGTTTGTGACCCCTGCCATGGGAGCCATAACAAGCCAGTTTTCCAATTTTATATTACCTATCCCAAACATAAATCAAAATTTTTCACCCTTTATCACTAATGTCCGGTCAGGAAATTGCGTAAAGATCGCAGTATGGGGAGCTCTTTTTTCGGGCGAACTCGTTCCTCGCAAGTTTTACGCATATTGCCTTACGAGGCGGGCGGCGGATCATCTCAGTTGATGTCAGGGCCAGATTAGGTTGAACAATCGAGAAGCATTCCGCCCGCCTGGCATGCACCTTACTCAATTATCCCGCTTCCAAGGTTTTCGCCGATAAAAAGAGCTCCCCATGCTGCGATTCAGACAACCGGATATTGAGTTATTGTTATTTCATCATTTTATTTACAGCCATCCGGTATTTTTCTTCAACCGCAATTTCCTAACCGGACAAGGCTGAACATTTATTAAAAAAATACATATAAAAAGCCGCAATTATCAGGGAGTGCGTTATTTCTCCTTTCTGAATAAGTTCCGGGATTTCATCGATCGATTTTAAAACTATCTCAATGTCCTCTTTTTCATCCTGCTCCTGTATAAATGCAGGGGAAGCATTCTCGGCCAGAAAAGTATAACATTTATTATTCAGAAAAGCAGGATTAGTATAAACGCTTCCTAAAAGAATCATCTTTGTCTTGCCGTAACCCGTCTCTTCCCTGAGTTCCCTTATGGCCGCTTTTTCAGGAGTATCGCCTTCTTCAATAATGCCGCCGGGAATCTCCAGGGTTATATCTCTGATGCCGTGTCGGTACTGACGGACAAGCACGACTTCCTTGTTCGCGGTTATCGGAATTATATTCACCCAGTCCAGAGATTCAAAGATATAAAAATCATGGACCCTGTTCGTGCGAGGTGAAAGGGCACGATCGGTTCGAAGATTAAAGATTTCAAATGATTTTTCATATCTGCTTGATATCAGTCTCCAAGGTTTCATTAAAGCTGCCTCCCGGGGGCCTGTCGGATTTTATCCGGCATGCTGCTTTCAGTTATTTTCTGAATACAAAGATCTCCCTGTTGATCCTCCGTGCTCCGGTCTTTACGGTTTTTATGAAAAAACATCTTTATCTCTTCCAGTTTATGGACCACCGGCACATCCTCCGGCAGGTTTTCCAGAAAAAAATGGCCGTACCCGCTTGTGATTACCCTGTTATCCAGTATGGAAAAGATCCCTCTATCAGAACTATTCCTTATCAGCCGTCCGAATCCCTGCTTGAAAGCGATAATAGCTGCCGGCAGCTGATATTTCATAAATGGATTTCCTTTCTTGAAACGAATTGACTCTATCCTGGCAGCGACGAGCGGGTCTCCTGGTGAATCAAAGGGAAGCTTGTCAATAATTAGGCAGCTCAGGCTATCACCGGGAACATCCACTCCCTGCCAGAAAGAACCTGTTGCGAGAAGCACGGAATCGGTTTCCTTTCTGAATTTATCCAGCAATAAGGTCCTTGGCGATTCACCCTGCTTGTAAACGGCAAAAGGAAATTCTTCCGCGATCAATCCATGAACCTGATTGAGATTATTGTAGCTTGTGAATAAAATAAGCGCCTTTCCTGATGTAATTTCCAGTATCTCCTTAATTCTTGACGCGACATTGGACGGAAAAGAGCCGTCATTTGGGGCAGGTAAGTCTTTGGGGATATATATTATTACCTGTTCTTTATAGCTAAAATGGGAGGAAAAGATGCCTTCCATGGTATTATCAGGCAGCCCGAGACGAGCCCGTATATAATCGAAACTTCCGTTGGTGGAGAGAGTAGCGGATGTAAATATTGATGTTTTCACCTTTTCAAACAGCAGTTCACGCATATTCGAGGAGATATCAAGAGGAGAAGAATGAAATGTAACCCCTCTCTTTGTCTTTTCATACCAATCAAGCCAGCCCGGCCCGGAACATATGAATATCCTTTCAATAGCCTCCTCCAGATCAAGTGCGCGAGAGGCAAGAAACTGATAGGAAACATCCTTATAATCAGCGATACCTGATTTTTGACGAATAAAGTTGAGCCCCTTTTTTATATCACTTGCAGGCCCCTTTTCAATCTCTTCGAAATCTCCTTCCTCCAGCCGGCCTTTATCACCGGATTCGCTGAACATCTCTGTTAAGTGCCTGTTCCCCACTCTTATCAGCTCAAGATATGGAGCAAACTCCTTTCTACAAAGAGGATCAATCCCCCCTATCGCGCCTTCAACATCCCTGACAAAATCGAGTATCTGGCCACTGCTCAGACTTTCCCCGAAATAAGTGGTTGCAATATCTTCAAGATTATGCGCTTCGTCAAACAATACTATTTGAAAACGGGGAATAATCTCACCAAATCCAGCCGTCTTTACCATCAGATCAGCAAAGAAGAGGTGATGATTGACTACAATTATATCAGACTTAATCGCCCTGTATCTGAGTTTATTTATATAGCATTCTTCATTATGAATACACCGTGAACCAAGGCACTGGCTGGAATCGGCTGAAAGGGCATTCCAGACAGGATCATCATCGGCGAGCCAGGACAGCTCGGCACGGTCCGCGAATTTTGTTTTGCCCAGCCATTTGTTAATTCTTTTAATGATCTTATCCCGGTTCCTGTCAAAAAGGGGCGCCTGATTTAAAAAACGTTCATACTTGTTTATGCAAAGATAATTTTTTCGTCCTTTCATGAGAAGAGCATCAACCTTTTTTCCAATTGCCTTTGAAAGCATCGGTATATCCTTGAAAAAAATCTGCTCCTGGAGATTTTTTGTCCCTGTTGATATTACCCCTTTTTTACCACTCAAGATCATCGGGACCAGGTAACCCAAGGTCTTACCTATTCCTGTTCCAGCTTCTATGATCAGAGGGACTTTCTTTTCTATGGAAGCCTCTATCATGTGTGCCATCTCCATTTGAGAGGGCCTGTATTCAAAACCCTCCAAAGTCCTGGCAAGGGACCCGTTCTTCCCTAGAATCCTTTTAATTGTATGAGTTTCCATTAACATAATATAAATAATATGTTGAGTGAGGCCTTACGTCAACACCATTAAAACCCTCGGGATTTTATCCTGTTGTTTAGTACGAAAATAAAGTTTAACAGTGTCGGTATATAATTCAACGTTATCTCTAAAGACCGTGGCCTGGGGAGCCCTTTTTACGAGCGAACTCGTTCCTGGCTAGTTTTACGCAAACTGCCTTACGAGGCGGGCGGCGGGCCATCTCAGTCAT
>JAFGDF010000035.1 GCA_016932235.1 Deltaproteobacteria bacterium
ATCAACGATTGATGAAAGATCTTCAACCCTGAAATGTTCGTCAAAAACCTGCTTAATAGCCCGTTTCCCGAGGTTTTCCACAATATCCCCGTCATCCCTTTCAGCCGCCTCATATTCGAGTTCCAGCTTGCCCATTATGGCGGGATAAACGGATTCCATGTCCGTAACCCTCGGAACCGCTTCCCTCTCACCAATTTCAAGACACCGGCGAACGGCCCTGCCCATAATGGCCTCATAAGACCTTATGGAAACCCTGCAGCTGACCCCCGAATGCTGGTTGATATCCGGGCTGCTCCTCGCCTGGAAGGTTATTTCAGCAAGGATCTCCTTTATGAACCGGGGCACACGAGGCTCAAGTCCTTTCAAAAAGGGACGTCTCGCCTCCTGTTCCATGATCTCTATTTCATATTTCTTTTCGATGGGATAGTGGGTCCTGAGCTGGACATCGAATCGGTCCTTCAGAGGGGTAATTATCCTTCCCCTGCTGGTATAGTCTTCAGGATTGGCGGTCGCAACAATCAGGATATCCAGAGGAAGCCGGACCGGAAACCCTTTTATCTGAAAGTCATTCTCCTCCATGATATTAAAGAAGGCCACCTGGATCTTCTCTGCCAGATCAGGAAGTTCATTTACGGCAAAGATTCCACGGTTTGCCCGGGGCACAAGGCCGAAGTGTATGGCCGATTCATCGTCCAATGTCTTCCCCCCGGCGATTTTTATTGGGTCAACTTCTCCAATAAGATCGGCGGTGCTCACATCGGACGTGGCCAATTTTTCGACCAATCTCCTGTCCCTTGGAATATAGGTCAGGGGAAGCCCGTCTCCCAACCGGGAGAGTCTTTCCTTGCATTCGGAACATATGGGATTAAAAGGATCGTCATGGATAGGGCATCCCTGGACGGCCGGTATCTCCTCATCCAGAAAATCGACCATGCTCCTGATAATCCGGCTCTTTCCCTGTCCCCTTTCACCGAGAAGGATAATATTATGACCGCAGAGGATCGCATTTATCAGCCCCGGCAGCACAGTTTCGTCATAGCCGATCAATCGGGGAAAGAGTGGCTCACCTCTCTCTATTTTCCCAATAAGATTTTTTCGCATCTCTTCCCGCACGCTGGGAAGCGCCTTAAATCCGTTTTTTAATTCACCTAAATTTTTAAATCTTTGTGTATTCATAAGTTAAGTATAGTAAATCCCCCATATAGTGTCAATATAGGCCAATTTTTAATTTGACGTTATTTCTATAATGGAATATTCTATTTTAATATAAAAATTGCAGATTCCGGCAATCGTAACATCATGTCTGGAGTTTAAAAAATGAAAGATAAGCCGTCCACGGAATATGCGGTCCTCGGGGCACTGATGTCAGGTCCAAAACACGGATATGAGATCCTTCAATTCCTGGAAAACAGGCTGGCCCCGACCTGGCGCTTCAGTACGAGCCAGTTGTATGTCCTTTTGAAAAAATTGGAGAAAGCTTGCCTTATCCGGTCGAGTGTTAGAAAACAGGAAACACGTCCTGCGAAAAGGATGTTCTTCCTGGAACCTCAGGGTAAAAAGCGGTTTATTCAATGGATAAGCAGCCCTACGGAATTTATCAGGGATCTGCGTATTGAATTTCTGGCCAAACTGTTCTTTTATCAAGAACTTTCAATCAAAGGAGGCCATGAGCTGGTTATGGCACAGATCAGTCTCATGGAAAAATTGAAGCAAAGGATCATGAAAGAAAAAAAAATGGAACATGATCCATACCACAGGTTGGTCCTTGGATTCAGAGCAGCGAACATCAACGGGTGGCTAAGGTGGCTGAAAAATGAGGCTGCACCTTTCGTGGATAAGATAAAAGAGGGTTAATAGGTTTTATACAGGACTGATCTAAAACAGATTTCACATTTTTAGGGAATTGTATGGCAAGTAAATACAAATCATCGGCAAAATCCATACCCGTTGAGCAATCCGTGGGAACGGTGCTTGCCCATGACATTACTGAAATAAGGCCGGGTCTGTTCAAGGGCCCCGCCTTTAAAAAAGGGCATATCATAACCGAAGATGATCTTCCCCATCTCAGAAGGATCGGCAAGGAGCATATTTTTATCCTGCATATGGAACCGGGGGAAGTCCACGAAAATGATGCCGCACTGAGGCTTTCTGATGCGCTGGCAGGTAAGGGGATTGTCTTTGACCCTGATCCGTCCGAAGGGAAAATCTCTTTCAAATCGGCCTCAAGGGGCCTCTTGAAGGTAAATGTTGACGCCCTTATTGATCTCAACCTTGTTCCGGATATCAGTTGCTCTTCCAGGCACAATAACTCCATTGTCGAAAAAGGGGAAATTATTGCCGCTGTAAGGACCATCCCATTGATTATTGAAGGTAGTATTCTTGATATCGCCGTCAAGGTTGCTGAAAAGGCCGGAGGAATCTTTTCCCTTAAAACCTTTTCACAACTCAAGACGGGTCTTGTTATCACCGGGAGTGAGGTCTATACAGGACTCATTAATGATAATTTCGCTCCCATTATTAAAGAAAAACTCCGGTCATTTGACTGTCCTGTCATGGGGGTCTCATTTGCACCCGACAATGAAGAAATCATTGTGGATGAAATCAAAAAATGCCTTAAAGGAGGGGCGGAAATGATTATGGTTGCCGGAGGCATGAGCGTGGACCCGGATGACGTGACCCGTTCCGCTATTTCCAAAGCAGGTGCGGAAGATCTGGTCTACGGTACACCCGTTCTGCCAGGGGCCATGTTTCTGTACGGCAGATTCGGAAATATACCGGTGCTGGGATTACCCGCCTGCATTCTTTACTACAAGACAACTGTTTTGGATCTTATCCTGCCCAGGGTCCTTGCAGGAGAAACCATTACCAGAAAGGACCTCGCAACCTTGGCACATGGAGGTTTGTGCCTTAACTGTGGAGTGTGCCGGTTTCCGGTATGTCCTTTCGGAAAGTAGGTTAAAAAATATGTTTGAAGACAAAATGATATTAATCAGGGGCGCCGGTGATCTTGCTACCGGTGTGGCGGCCAGGCTGTGGAGAAGCGGCTTTCCGGTTATTATGACCGAGATTGAAAGGCCCCTAACGGTCCGCAGGAGTGTCTCTCTTTCGGAAGCGGTCTTTGAGGGTGAAGTGACTGTTGAGGATATCATCGCGCGCTTTATCGATGCCCCGAACCGGATAAAAGAGGTCCTGGGAAAGGGGAAAATTCCCGTACTGGTCGATCCCGATGCCGCTATCCTGAATGAGATTGAACTCTTTGCCCTGGTTGATGCCATAATGGCGAAAAGGAATCTGGGAACCAGGATGGATAGCGCGACATTTGTTATCGGTTTGGGGCCGGGATTTACTGCCGGCAAAGATGTCCATGCCGTGGTTGAAACCAAGCGTGGGCATAATCTTGGCCGTGTTATCCGGGATGGTGAAGCGGAGCCTGATACCGGAATCCCCGGAGAAATCAACGGTCACAGCGTAAAACGTTTAATCCGGTCCCCTGGAGAAGGGATTTTCAGTGCTTCCCTAATGATTGGAGATAGTGTAAAAGAAGGGGCAATTGTCGGTTATGTGGAAAATGTCCCGGTTAAGGCCCCTCTTACAGGCGTATTGCGCGGATTGATTCATGAAGGGATATCTGTTAAACAGAACATGAAAATCGGGGACATAGATCCAAGGGGAATAAGGGAATACTGCCATACCATATCCGACAAGGCACTTGCCATAGGAGGGGGGGTCCTGGAAGCCCTATTAATGAAACTGAAATGAGAAAGGACATTACCCTGCCTGAGAATAATAATACGGGTATTCTTATTATTGATGCCCAGGAAAAGCTTATGCCGGCTGTTCATCAGGCGGAAAGGATCGTCGGCAACATTATTAAGCTGCTGCATCTAAGCGTACTGTATAAATTTCCGATTATCCTGACCGAGCAAAACCCTGAAAAGATAGGCACTACGCTTCCCGAGATAAAAGGAATACTACCAGTTTATGACCCTATCCCAAAGGTCCATTTTAACTGCTGCGACATGGAGATATTTAACAGGCGTCTCAGTTCCAGCCGGTTGAAAAAGATTATTGTTACAGGTGTGGAAACCCATATATGTGTATTCCAGACAGCTCTTTCCCTTCTCGAGAGAGGATACCGGGTTGAGGTTCCTCAGGATGCGGTCGGTTCAAGGACGGAGGAAAACCGGCATGTGGGTCTTAACCTCATGAAAGAGGCGGGCGCCGTTATTACTTCGGCAGAGACCATTATCTATCAGATATTAAGGCAGGCCGGGACCGCTCAGTTCAGGGAGATGTTAAAGGTGGTTAAATAATCAGGAAGGGGCAATCCGACAGTCCCCTTTTATGCAGATGTCAGGACTTTTGAAAAAGGCGGCTAACTTTTCCATATCGACAAGATCTTGATCAGGTTCTCACCACTTCCCCCTTCCATAACAATCCCCCCCGGATGGCTTTTCGCCAGGTTTCGAAAAGGATTATCCTGGACATTTATATCAATGAGTATCGCCTGAGGATTTCTTGAAACAATTCCTCCGATCTGCAT
>JAFGDF010000261.1 GCA_016932235.1 Deltaproteobacteria bacterium
AGGCAATTAAGCATTGTTGAGGCAAATGTATAGACCCTTGTCCCGACATCCTGGAGATCAATTATCAGAAGGTCAAGGATGTCCAGCATCTGTTGATTGGGTTGCCTGTGTTCACTGTACAGGCTGAAGATGGGAACCCCTGTTTCCATATCATGGCCGTGAGGGGTTTCTATCATATTGTCCTGGTCTTCACCGCCATGTCCGTGCTGGGGACCGAAAAGGGCCTTTAATCGGCCCGGTAAAAGTTCAGAGATGATCCTTTTTGCATTCGTGAGACTGCCGTCCACAGATGCCTGGTTTGAGAGAAGGCCAAGCCTGCAACCCTTTAATTTTTTCCAGTACCCCTCCCTCAGGAGGTCCAGTCCGGATAAGACCATGTTCATTTTTGATCTCCATAGCAAATCAGCAAACATATGATTGATTTTCAGTGTGACTATAGGATAATATTGGTTTTGAATCAAGGGCATCATATTATTAACGCGTCAAAAAGGGGGCTGATGGGATATGCAATGCAGATATCATCCGGATCGTGAGGCGTACATCACCTGTCAGAAAATGATGGTGGGCTACTGCAGGGAATGTTTTGACGAATGTGAGGCATGCACCGATCCGTGCACATACTGCAAGTTCAGATCAGGCTGTATAATTTGGGAGATGTGCAGGAAAAGTGATAAGGCCCGCCGTATGCAAGAGGCCTCCCTGGGACAGGAGGAAGGAAGTGCCTGACGGATAGAGTTATTCGCGCTATCCACTATTCTACCATAATATCCACCATCTGTCCGGGAAATATGGTGCTTCGAGGAGTGAGATCGTTGATCTTCAGAAATTCATGAAGATTCATCTTGTATCTTTTTGCAATTAAGTAAGGCGAATCCCCTTTCTTGACCATGTATTTTTGGGTCGCCCCTGTAGATGAGGCAGTCACAGACGTCGGTATATTGAGTACCTGCCCTATCTTCAGGGTCGTACTCCGCATCTGATTAAGAGATTTGATGGCATTGACCGTAGTATTATAATCTTTCGCAATCTTCCAGAGCGAATCCCCATTTTTTACGGTATATTTAACCAGCGCGGTTTTTGAACTTACGGGAGACCCGGATCCGGCCTTTACCGATGGAATGTAGCTTTTGCTCGTAGGGATTTTAAGCTTCCATCCCACTTTCACGTAGTTTTTGCTCTTTAAACCGTTCATTGCCATTATAGCATCAATGGTAGTTCCGTATCTGTGAGCGAGAACCGACAGGGTCTCCCCCGATTTTACACTGTGGACTACATAGGACGGTACGGGCGGACGCCAGGCCGGGATATCTTCCAGTTTGGCGAGCAGGACTTCACCTTTACCCGGGGGGACTTTCAATGAGTACGCGGTCTTCGGGGTAATATCCTGACGCAGCTCAGGGTTAAGATCTTCAAGAATCTCTTCTCTTATATCGAGCCCTTTGGCTATGGTTTTGAGGTGGACCGTCTTGTTGATAGTAACCTCTTCATATTCAAGCTCCTTTTCCAGCGGGGGCAGATCAAAACCATGGGCCCGGGGATCGTTCAGTATGTGCAAGACGGCAAGGAATTTAGGGACATAAAAGGCGGTTTCACTCGGGAGTTTTTCATAGAGATCCCAAAAATTATCAAGGTAGTTGATCTTCTGACTCCTGATAAGATTCAGTACCCTCCCTTCCCCGCAATTATAGGATGCCAGAACCGTGGTCCAGTCTCCGAAAATCTGGTGCAATTCAGACAGATAGGCAATGGCCGCTTTTGTTGATTTTTCAGGGTCCATTCTTTCATCAATCCATGTGTCTCTTTTAAGACCATATTTATACCCGGTTGACGCAATAAATTGCCACATCCCGAGGGCCCTTGCACTGGAAAGGGCCCGGACCTTGAAACCGCTTTCGATAAGGGGAAGCCAGGACAACTCTTCAGGGAGACCCGCCTCTTTCAGCGCCTTTAGGATCGCCGGTCGATACATGCCGGAACGGGCGTAGGAAGTAAGAAAAAAATTCCTTTCACGCCCTTTTAAAAGGTCCAGGGCCTTCTGGACATGCTGGTTCATATAAAGCGGTATCTCCTTATGTGTCCCATTGGCCACGGTAAATCTTGATGAATAGACCTCGATAATCCGTTTTGATATGGTATAACGTAGATCTTCCTTTTGCTGCTGCAATTCCGGACTATTTTCGCCATTCACCTTCAGGGTGAGGGAGTAGGCCTTATCAAGGGCCTCAATAGCGTTGTCAAGATCCCCCTGTTCCCAAAAATCGTTGGATACCTGGCAGTAATCAAGGGCCGAATCAATCAACTCCTGATCCGAAAGCCAAACTGTATTGCCCGGGGAAGGAGATGCTTTAGATTCAATTTTAAGTGAAGAGAGCATTGAGGGCCTTGTTTCAACACCGGTCTCCGATGTTTCCGACCTTAATCCTGTTTCTCCCTTATTTTTTGGATCGGCAGGCCTGAGTTGGGGCACCTGAATACTTTTCCTCGCTTCAACGGGCGGAGTATCGGGGGTAATCCTTGACGCATCTTTCAGCCCCGCATCTTGTTCAGGGGCCATGCTGTTATCCTCAACGACGTAGTGGGGCATAAGGGGAACACATCCTGTCAGGCAGGTTATCAAGAGGATAAAAAATAAATAACAGATAGATTTCCTTGTCAGCATAATATCCTGTTCCTTTCCTGATATAACCGGATGATATCCGGTTATTGTATCTGCGGTCTTAAATGGAACCTTTTTCCGCATGTTATGGAAAAAACGCCGGTCTTCAATACTATAATATGAAAAAGACGATAGCTGAGAAAACGGTTAAGGGAGTATAG
>JAFGDF010000262.1 GCA_016932235.1 Deltaproteobacteria bacterium
AGGTAACGCGATTTGCGCTTCAAAATGCCGCATCCGTGGCCGGCCTTCTCATGACCACGGAGGCAATGGTTGCTGAAAAGCCTAAAACAAAGAACTCCTCGGCACCCGCCATGCCACAGGAGGACATGTATTAATACATTTATTATGTAAAGGTGTGTGATCTGTTTCTGCGTCCCTTAATTGTTGTAATCGATGAATGAGGATATACGTGAATAGTAGTATATCGACGGACAAACAGAAAGCTATCCAGTTGGCGATGGATCAGATAGAGCGCCAGTTCGGCAAGGGTTCCATCATGCAATTGGGTGGCCAGGTGATTGGGGCCGTTCCCGTTATCTCAACCGGCTCGCTTGCCCTGGACCATGCACTGGGAGTAGGAGGCATACCTCGAGGGCGAGTCACTGAAATATTTGGGCCGGAGTCCGGAGGCAAGACCACCCTGGCCCTTCACATCATGGCCGAAGCACAGAAACGGGATGGTCTCTCCGCCTTCATTGATGCTGAACACGCCCTTGACCTCCAGTATGCCAAAAAACTCGGTGTGAGCTGTGATGATCTGCTGGTTTCGCAACCGGATACTGGCGAACAGGCCCTGGAGATTGCCGAGGTCTTGGTCCGTAGTGGTGCCATGGATGTGGTGGTTATTGATTCGGTGGCAGCGCTGGTGCCGAGGGCGGAGCTTGAAGGCGATATGGGAGATGTGCATATGGGTCTGCAGGCCAGGCTTATGTCGCAGGCATTAAGGAAATTGGCTGCCAGTATCAGCAAGTCAATGACATCCGTTATCTTTATTAATCAGATTCGTATGAAAATCGGAGTTATGTTCGGCAATCCTGAGACAACGCCCGGAGGGCTCGCCCTAAAGTTCTACTCCTCTGTCAGACTTGACATCCGAAAGATTGGAAGTATCAAAGACGGTCAGGAGGTTGTTGGGAGCCGGACCCGCGTAAGGGTGGTAAAGAATAAGGTGGCGCCCCCTTTCAAGGAAGCTGAATTTGATATCATATATGGCGAGGGGATATCTATGGTTGGGGATCTTCTTGACATGGCTATCCAAACGGAAGTCATCGACAAAAGCGGGGCCTGGTATTCCTTTGACAATGAAAGGATAGGCCAGGGAAGGGAGAACGCAAAAACCTTCCTGAAGGAACACCCCGGTGTCTTTGAGAGCGTTATGGTGAAACTTCGAGATGCCCTTTTATCGGCAAGGAAAGAATCCAAGGAACCTGAAGCAGTTTTGGCTGATCTGGAAAAAGACATTTCAATTGCGGAGACAGTAAGGGCTATATCAAGTTGAATCTGTACTATAAAAACCTTTCTGTTTTGATCATAATCATGCTTATGCTGGTCATGCTGTTTCGTATATTCAACCAAACAGGAAACACCGTCTCTATCGGTTACAGTGATTTTTTAAGCATGGTTGAGAACGTAAGTATCATGCAGGTCACAATACAGGGGGACAACATATCAGGTCTGACTTCGCAAGGACCTTTTAATACATTCGCCACAAAAGATCCTGAACTGATAAAATTGCTTAGCCACAAGGGCGTTAAGATATCTGCCATAAAAACAAAATATCGCGAAATTTCAGACACATTAAAAATATAACACGAAAATGGTTCTTTTGAAAAGCTGTGATTTCTTGCCATGACATGCATATGAACTCCCTTTTTTACCTTTTGGATAGTATTCTCGTATCACAGTTCTTGCCATTGCTGTGATCAGTAGTTCATATCCAAGAAAATGCTTTTTATAATAAAAGTCTGAATCGAAAGCAGTGATCTGCAAAGATAGGCTTCCTGACATATTTATGCTGACTGATGTTAACTTGTCCTGCTTTTCCAGTATCCGGGCTTTCGTCGGCCATGAGCTACTGCAATGATTTCAATTTTCTTGGCAATTTTTCGATACACCAAATAGAAAGGGAACCGATGGAAGAGATAACGCCGCGTACCGTGAACATATTGCGGCCACAATTTGGGATTTTCCACTATGGCTTCTACGGCCTGATCCAATTCTGCAAGATAGGCGCCAGCGGCAGAGACACTTCTCTCTCGATACCACCGATATGCTGCTTGTGCCTCGGCAACAGCATCAGGATGTATTATCACCTGCACTGAAGATATCACTGTTCAGAAATTTTTGCTCTGGCTTCAGCCCAGGGCATAAGGTTTACTTTTTCTTCATCAATTTCTCGGATACGTGAGGCTATTTCGGCTTTCCAAGCCGACTCCGAATCCCGGTCCATAGGTTCATCGAGGCTTTCGAGTAAAGACCCCGCAAGGGCCGCTCTTGCCGCAGGCGGAAGTCTTAATGCCTGCTTAAGAATATCAGTGATATTTTCTTTCATAGCTACGATCTACTCCGCAATGTGATGAATTTTCTTTAAATCATTCCAAAATTCTCCAATAATATTTTCCAGTATGCTAAAATATTGTCTTTATTTCAAGTCATTATTCTCAGATTGGATTTCTTGCCATAAAAACAGATACATTGAGCACAGATTTGAGTGAGTGTATCGTCTAGATATCTCAGTATTTCATGGACTTAATATTTACGCAACAATAGCAGTTATAACAGTTTGAAGAGCTTTCCATAGCCTGTCATATATTTATAGACATTTTGCACGAACGCCCCCCATTCACATCACAATGATGCGGTTAAAAGCCAAAGAGATAATCATAAAACAGAAAATCCTTTTCCTTTATGCTTTAGGAAAAGATGGAACGTTATATAATAAAATATCAAGAGGTTATAGTCCCCCATATAACATAGAAAAAAATTTTATAATAGCTATCCAAAAAAGAAACCTCCTGTTAAGTAGAAGATCGGCAAAATCAAATAACTTAAACAGGAGGCCTCATATGAATGTTAAAGAGAGTAGCAGAATTAAGGAATTTCGTCAATTAAAGAAAGAGATCAGGGGATCGGAGGAGTATCTGATAATCGGTATAGACGTTGCCAAGGATAAGCACCATGCATTTTTTGGTACGGCGACAGGGAAGACGCTTTTAAGGCGATTGATCTTTGAAAACAGTATAGATGGATTTGAAAAGCTTCATGCCCATATGGAGGCGATAAAGATTAAGCATTGCCTGGAGAAAGTGGTATTTGGTCTTGAGCCCACT
>JAFGDF010000263.1 GCA_016932235.1 Deltaproteobacteria bacterium
TAAAAGGGCTCCCCATACCGCGATCCTGCGACCATAGGTTGTTATTTTCATGCATTGTGGAGGCCCAGAGGGCCATGAATGTTTAATTCTAAACCGGCCATGATTCTTTCATGGGCTGCAACGGTAGCATATATAAAATTAACGACAGTCGTCAATCAATTTGGAGATGCCATATCCGGAGATTATTTTTTCGAATCAATCAATCCATGATATTCTTCCGGACTTTGTCCGACAGCGTGCATGCTTATGATCTGCCTTGTTTTGACTATTTTTATTCCATCCAGGTCACTGTCATCAAGTTCAAGGACGGCTTTCATAATCTCTACGGGCTTCAATTCAGGACCTTTGTCATGCCGCAACTTCAAAATCAGAGACCGGGGCGGCTTAACGGTGATTGCCGTTACGAGATGTCTCGCATCAATCTTTTTGGACCTGTTTTCACCCGTTTTTTCAATATAATAAACTGGTGATCTTAAAAATTTTTCTATAAGACGGGGATCAAGCTCTTCCTTATTCAGACTGATATGGTAATGGCTCTCCTTTTGTGAGATTTTCCTGACATTTTCAGGCAGTTTTTCAACGGAAATCACACGCAGCCCGTCCGGTAGCTGTTTATTAATCTCCTTTCTTGAAATCTGACAGCAATTAATTTCATTAATATCAATCAAGAGATTCTCCTGCATGCTCTCAGTGCCGACTGGCAGGGCTGAAACAAAGGAAATCTTTGGCATCGGATGGAATCCTTTTGAGAAAGCAATGTTCAGGCCGGCTCTCTTGAAAGCCCGCATAAGTGATCTTGCCAGTTCAAGGTGGCTGAGATATTTCAATGCGCCTGTTTTTGAATAGGTTACCAGGTATCTGCCCGTACCTGGAGATATGGCTTTTTCAAGATGCTTTGCTGTTTCCTTCGATGAACCAGCCCATTCATTAAAAATTAAGGGATCAATAAACTTGTGGTCGCAAACGCCGCATTCATGGCATTTAAGCCTGCAATCAGGGGTGATCTTCCCTTTGAGTGCATTTTCCAGTTCGGCCTTAAAATATCTTTTAGCGACCCCTGATTCGATATGTTCCCACGGGAGGATTTCGTCCATTGATCTCGACCTGTGGAGATAGAAATCAGGTTCAATCCCGGTATTCTGAAACGCCTTCTTCCAGATGTCGATTCTCAGCTGGTCACTCCATGAGTCAAAACGAGCACCATTCCGCCATGCATCTGCAAGGGCGCGTGCAAGCCTCCTGTCTCCCCGGGAAAAGATCCCCTCCAGCCAGCTTAATTCAGATTGATTCCATTTTACCTTTATAGATCGATTATTCCTGAGTTTATGCCTTATCAGGTCAATCCTTCTTCGGCTTTCTTCAAGTTCTATCTGGGGTTCCCACATAAAAGGGGTATGGGATTTCGGTACGAAGCTCGATATGCTGGCATTTAGTTTGACTTTCTTGGATCTCTTTCCAGCCAGGCACGAAACATCTTTGGCAAGCCGGATGATATCATGAAGATCGTTTTCTTTTTCACCCGGAAGGCCGATCATGAAATACAGCTTAATGAGATTCCAACCGGCATTATAAACCATATACGAGGTATTCATAATATCTTCATTTGTGAGCGATTTGTTTATCCTGTTCCGAAATTCGTCGCTTCCGACCTCAGGAGCCATAGTGAAACCCGTCTTCCTTACCCTCTTAATCTGTTCCAGCCATGATGGATCCATGGTATCAACTCTCAGGGAAGGGAGACTGACGGCAATCTTTTCTGAAGAATACCGATCCATTAATCTGATAAGCAGAGGAGCGATGCAGCTGTAATCTCCGGTACTCAAGGAAAGAAGGGACACTTCTTCAAACCCTGTTGAAATTAAGGATTTATTGATATTTTCCATTATGGAATCAGGGCTTCTTTCCCTGACAGGCCTGTAGATCATCCCGGCCTGACAGAACCTGCAACCTCGTGTGCATCCCCGGGCGATTTCAATCGCGAGGCGGTCGTGAACAAGCTGAGTAAAAGGCACGACTTGATCGACGGGAAAGGGATAGGCATTTATGTCCGGCACAATCGCCTTTTTAATCTTGGTATAGTCGTTTAACAGCGGCTCAATGAGTTCAATTGTTCCTTCATGCTTATAATGAATCTTAAAGAATCCGGGTATGTATATGCCACTTTTTTTTGCCAGTTGTTTCAGAAGCTCAATTTTATTAATTCCGCCCTTTTTGGCTTCTCTCACAGTCCTGCAGATTTCAACAGCCAGTTCTTCACCATCCCCGATTACGATACAATCGAATATTTCGGCCACCGGCTCGGGATTAAAGCAGGCCGGTCCTCCTGCGATTATAAGAGGATGAGAGTCATCCCTTTCCTTTGCAAGCAAAGGTATCCCTGAGAGGTCAAGGATGTTCAGCACATTTGTATAGGATAATTCGTGCTGCAGGCTGAAGCCAATAATATCAAAATCTTTCAGAGGTTTCCCGGATTCCAGAGAAGCGAGAGGCATAACCCTGGATCTTAACTGTCTTTCAAGGTCAACCCAGGGTGAAAACACTCTCTCAGCAGAGAGCCATTCATGGATATTTAATAAATGATAAAGTATTTTCATACCCTGATGAGACATGCCAACCTCATAAACATCAGGGAAAGCAAGGACTATGGATACTTCTATGTCCGCGGGATTTTTCCTTCTGCAATTAATTTCATTACCGATGTATCGGCTGGGACGTCGGATATTTGAAAACCAGTTATGATCGGTTAAAGACATCCGGCCACCTGTCAGTTGATATTGTTGAGAAATATTGTTATCTCTGCGCCGCCATCAGGATGGTTTCGCCCGTAGATCGTACCTCCAAGACCATCTATGATCCTTTTAACAGTGGCGAGTCCAAGGCCCGACCCTTTTTCCTTGGTGGTAAAGAAGGGGGTAAAGATGTGGGTGAGTGCGTCCTCGCTGAATCCTTCACCGCTGTCTTTTATCTGTATTTTTACCGTGTTTTTCCCTGGCTCTGAATCTCCGGGATTATTCAACAAAAGAGTCTTTATACTCAGACAGCCCCCCCCGGGCATTGCGTCTGTCGCATTCAGGAAGATGTTCCACAGAACCTGTTTGATCTGCTCAGGATCTGACTTGATTAAGATGTTTTCTTGAAAATCCGCTTCCAGTTTCATGTTTTCATTCCATTTCCCGCTGTTTTTAAAAAGTTCAAAAGATTCTTTTATCAACTGTTCAAGGTTTGAATCCTGAATATTCGAAGGTTTCGGTCTCGCAAAGAGTAAAAAATCATTTACCAGATGATTCAGTCTGTCAATCTCCCTCATGATAATTTCCATAAGGCGGTTGTTCATCTCGTCTTTTTCAATGCTCTCGTTAAGGACCTGGATGGAGCCGCTTATTGAAGCCATTGGATTCCTTATCTCATGGGCGATTCCGGCCGCAAGTTCACCTATAAGGGCCAGACCTTCCACCTTTTTCATTTCTTCTTCTATCTTTTTGATATGCGTGATATCCTGGAAAAAAAGGATTTGGCCCTTTTGATCCCCGTCGGGTATTCTGAGTGGCGAGACGGATAATCTGATAAATGTTTCCTGTCCATCCTTTCCTGAAAATACGAGATCCTCAAATCTTTGGCCCTTTCCGTCATCCCGGTTGAATGAAGCCTCCCATGATCTAAGATGGTTAGTGAGAATGGGGAGAACCTCGGATATTTTTTTTCCTATCACATGCCTGGCCTTTATGCCGAAGATATTTTCAGCCGCCGGGTTAAAACGCAGTATCCCGCCCTCGCCGTCAAGAGCGATTAAGCCTGATTTTATGCTCCTGATTATCCATTCGTTGAGCGCCTCAAGTTTTAGGATATCATCCTGCCTGGCTTTGAGTTCCACTCTGCTCTTTCTCGCCTGCTCTGACGGGTAACTGCTCAGAAATGCCACCAGATAAAACGCCGCTATGTTTACTATAATAATGTAGAAGATATTGAATCTCTGATACTCGGCAGGATAGACCAAACTGCTTCCGAACGGATGGATGATACTGTAATAATGCAGATCAAGCAGGAGCCCGTATAGTATACTGCTCCCGGAGGCTATAATCATGCCGCCCTTTCGATAAAGTATTATGCTTCCGGTGATGATGGTTAAGATGTAGAGGAAAGAGAAGATACTTTCGATGCCGCCGGTGGAATATATGATAGCGGTTACAAAGATTGTATCCATAATCAGCTGAAAATATACCAGCCTGACAAGCTTGTTGGTCTTTTTATAGAGAATGATGTATATAAAGGTGAGAAAATAGATGAAGGCTATCAGGAGATAGTGTGATGTCTGAATATCACCAAAATAGGCACGGTTTTGTTTTATCTGGATAAAGATGGAAGCGCCGAGAAGCAGGGAGACAAAAACCACCCTTAAAAACATGAGTTTTTGAAGCTTCCCGGGAAGTTCTTTTTCCAGGCTCTGTTTCAGGTCAGGATTGACCATTTAAGGTTTATCCAACCGCGCCTGCCATGGAAAAGATCGGCAGGTACATTGCGACGACCAATCCGCCGATAGCACCACCTAAGAACAGCATCAGTAAAGGCTCGAGCATTGAGGTCAATGCATCCACAGCGGTATCCACCTCTTTATCGTAAAAATCGGCGATTTTTTCCAGCATTACGTCAAGCGCCCCTGTCGCCTCGCCGACAGCGATCATCTGAATGACCATGCCGGGAAAGACGTCGTTTTCGGACAGCGGTTCGGCGATGGTCTGGCCTTCCGCAATGCTGCTTCTTACTTCGTATATAATCTCCTCTATAATTACATTTCCCGCCGTTTTAGCGACTATTTCAAGCGAATCCAGAATCGGAACGCCGCTCTGCAGCATGGTTCCCAGTGTTCGCGTAAATCTTGCAACGGCGGTTTTTTTGAGCAGGTCGCCAAATATGGGAAGCTTAAGGGCAATTTCATCCGTAGTCTTTCTGCCCCCTTTGGAATTCCTGTACTGCTTGAATAGGAAAACAAGGACGACAAAAGCCCCTATAACATAGTGTATATTCCCTTTCATGAAATCACTCATGTTGACGACAAGCTGTGTTGGCGCCGGCAAGGCTGATCCAAAACTGGCGAACATATCCTGGAAAACCGGGATTACAAAGATAAGGATGACGGCAATCACTATAAAAGCGATCGCGAGAACGACAATCGGATAGGTCAGGGCGCCTTTTATTTTCGACTTGAGTTCTTCCGCCTTTTCAATAAAGGTTGCAAGTCTCTGGAGGATCGTATCGAGAATACCGCCGACTTCACCGGCGGCTATCAGGTTAACAAAGAGGTCGTTAAATACCTTTGGATGCTTTTTCATCGCTTCGGCAAGGGTTGAACCTCCCTCAACATCTTTGGTAAGCTGTTTTAAAATCCTTCGAAACGTGGGATTTTCAGCCTGATCTGCAAGGATATTGAGACCCTGAACCAACGGGAGGCCTGCATCAATCATAGTTGAGAATTGTCGTGTGAAAATGACGATGTCCTTGTTCGTGACTTTTGGCTGCATGAACGCTATGTTTTCAAAAATATCCTTTGGTTTCGGTTTTAACTTCAGGATCTTCAGATTGCGTTTTTTAAGCTGAGAGATCGCTATCTGCTCACTTGCAGCTTCTAATTCCCCTTTCAGCTTTTTCCCTTTTTTTGTTTCCGCGACCCACAAGTATATTTGAGGCATAGATTGGTCCCCTCCGATTAGATAGCAATAAAGAAAAATTATATGAAAACATTCAAAAAAACGGTCAAGGTCTGAAAAAGCAAATTAATAGTAATGAAATGAATATATTATGTCAAGCAATCTCGGACTTTTATGTATATTTATAGAAAAGCTGCCTTGTAAGGTATTATTGGATAAAGAAGCCAGGAACGAGTTCGACCGAAAAAAGAGTCCCCCATACTGCTATCGTCATGCGATTTCCAACCGGACGTCAGTGAGGAAAAATAGTTTGTCCTTGACAATTCTCTGATATTCGATGATAAATTATTGGCCCCAAGGTCGGAGAAACCAAAACTTTTTCGATTTTAACACTAAAATAAATGCTAACAATGTCGGTATATAATTCAACGTTATGTCTAAAGACCGCGGCCTGGGGAGCTCTTTTACGAGCGAACTCGTTCCTGGCAAGTTTGACGCATACTACCTTACGAGGCGGGCGGCAAACCATCTCAGTCGTCGTCAGGGCCAGATTAAGGTTGAACAACCGAGGAGGATTCCGCCCGCCTGGCA
>JAFGDF010000264.1 GCA_016932235.1 Deltaproteobacteria bacterium
CCTGTCCCGGTGGGTATTTTTGGTAAGGCGGTTAACGTTGACGCCGTAATCCTTGCCCATGTAATCCAGGCCGAATCCATGGGGTATGGTCACCGTACCCGGTACGGCCATGTCGGAGACCTCCACCGGGATCTTGACCCTGGACGCCTCGGTAGTCACCCACGCCTCCTCGCCGTCCTCGATGCCTAAGGCCTGTATATCTCTTTTATTCATAACTGCTGTGCATACAGTCTTATGGTCGTTCCAGGCGGGATCCCGCATGATACTGTTTGCCGTATAGGGAAAATGCCTTCCGGCTATTAATACAAGTGGAAAATCCTTATTGTCTATTGCAGCCTCTTCCGCATCCGGCTCGACCTCATGGATCCAATCGGCCATTTCTTCTATGTAAAGATGTATTTTTTTATCCGGTGTTCTCAGTTTTTCCAGGTTTTTGTCCGGATCCAATTTGCCTATCAGGATTCCCTCAGGATAATCCAGAAGCTTCTGAAACAGGTCATCCCCCAAAAAGGGGGTTAACTCGTAACCGGCCCTGACCCGTTCATCGGCCGCGTGTTGAGGGTACATGGCGAGCAGACCCCAGACCGCGGCCAAATGCGCCGAGTTCAGGCTTTGTCCTAAAGTCTTTGCCACCATAAAAGGTAACAACCTGGCGTGCGACCAAAACCGGCCTCCATGTGGCAGCCCTGGCCCCCGCCGCCCATGTAAGCTAAGGCCCGCGGTCCATGTTTATTTAAGATCTGTTTCAGCTTTTCAGCGATTTCGGATACGGCCCGTTCCCAGGATATTTCTACGAATTGATCCCCTTCCCTTTTAAGGGGATGCGTCAGACGCTCCTTATGATCCTGGTAATAGGCTATTTTCATTCCTTTTCTGCAGATATATCCCTTAGTCCTGGGATGGTCCTTGTCAGGTCGTACTTTGGTGACCCGGTGGCCTTCTGTCTGTATCTCCAGACCACAGTTATGATAACAAAGTGCACAAAACGTCTTTTTCCATTCCGACATGGGATACCCCCTTTAAATAAAGGCAAAAATTTTCATTATCAGGGGAAAGGAAGTTCCCCAAGGGCCGTGCGGGCAAGCCGAATTATAAAAACGGGCTTCATGCCTTTCTCACCGGCAGGCTTCCCTTCCATCAGTTCTATAATCTGTTGCACTGCCTTTTCTTTATTAAAATCCACATATTGGCAAACCTATCAATATCCGCGCGCATTTTAAATCGAAATATCATGCTTGATTTTCGTAAGTTCTATGGTTAAAAGCTTACAGACATATTCAGCGTGAACATGTCACCTTATTGGAATGTCCTATGTATCTCCTCGGCACATATTTCGAAAACGCCCGAAAAAGCGGCGACGGCAGGTTCTGTTTCAAAAGGGATCATAAAAGGATACGCAAGTGGCGCTACATTGCAACCATGACTGGAACAATCGTAGGGGTAGAGCAGGTAAGATTGGACATGCCGTTCTTGAAAAACAGGAAGCCGCGTATTTTCCATGAGATAGGGAGTCCATAGGCAATCTTTACGGTATATTCCACCCCATTCACAAGGAAGCGGTTTCAGCCCTCTCACCTGATTTGTTCAGGACCGTGATGACTTCCGCCTTTCTGAGCACCTTTCCGTTATCCTTCCTCATATAGCCGTTCTTTACAACAGAAAGGATAGTCTCATCTTCAAGGGTGTGCGATTCCTCCGTATCAACGACTTTGCAGGGCCCCATTCGAGCCATGTTATCAGGGAATTCTATCCTGACGATATCATTGGCTTTGAGCAACCGGATAAGCTTTTTATGTACAGAACGGATGTTTTTGGCCAAATGCCGCGCGGCCTTATCAAATTCGTTTTCCCTGGCCCGAACGGATTCCTCTATATTTTCAAGAGCATCCAGAATCTCAAAAATGCCCATGCACAGGCTGCTTTCTCTTTGCTGAAAGGCATCCTCCTGCTGTCTCAGGGCATGACCACGGTCTGCAATCTTCTTCTGGAAGGCAATAAATCTCTCACGAAGAAACGCCTTTTTTTCCTTCATGATTCCTCGTCAAAAAGAGAAAGTCGTGTTAGTTTTGAGATTTCTGGTGTTCTGCGACCATTTGACGGTACCGGTCTTCTGAGTGGTCGCAGATCAATAAACTGCAAAAAATCATGGGCTGCCCTGGAAACGGAATCCAGGAGTTCCTTCTGGGCTATGGCAATCTTCTTTGCGGAGAACCTCCGCTCCCTGAGCGCCAGCGCGGCCGCCTGTATGATCGCCTTTTTGTCTGCGGAACGATCAATATCGAGTATCTTGTACGGATTCATCTCGTTACCCCTCTTCCAGTTGCTTAAGCATTTTCTCAATGTCATACATGATGTCATGGTTTCCGTCTACACTGGCGCACCATTTATAGATATCCCTAAGGATGAAAATGCGCCTGCTGTCTGAAGACGCTGTTTCTTCCAGTTCTTCCAGAATATCCTCAAGAAATTGGAAAAACAATTTTCGGACTTCATCGTTTTTGGTTTCGCGCGCGATTCTGCAGGCCCGGTTCATCTTGAATCTGTCCAAGGCTTTTTCAAGTTCCATGAGTTCCTGATTTGTATCCGCATCCTCGAGAAGACCTCTGGCGTGTTCGTTTTCAGGATTGATCTCCAGGGCCTTATTGAGAGTCATGGTCAGCACCTTGTTATTGATAAGGCCCGCATGACTCATCTCCAAAGCCCGCCTGCTCATGACAAGGGACAGGGCATCATTCAGAATCTTCGACGGCCTTCTTGCGTGTAGTTCCTGAAGGGCCTCTTCGTAGGCGCGAAGGGGGTTCAGTTCTTCCGCCTCCAGGGCCCTCTCAACGAGTTGATTTTCGTATTCGGGAACTGCCCCCATAAGCGTTGCCACGCTCTGGGCATATCTATCCGGAGGCCTCTCTCCATTTTTCATGCAAAAGAGTCCGTAAGCAAATAAGACCCTGCCGATGCCATAATCAAGAAAGGCATCTCCCTCCACGTGGGCTGGCAGTGTTTCAACCGCATTTTCGTATTCACCGCCTGACAGGAAGGAAAAACTTTCCCAGGCCGGGGAATAACAGCATCCGGTCATGAGGTACTTCTCCCTGTTCTTGAAAAAGTCCCGGTTTTTTCGAATAAAGCGAACAATTTCTCTTGATTTTTTCAACCCCGCGGCAAGACTTGGGGTGCAGATCATCAGGCCGGATTCTCCACGTTCCCGCGCAAGGGTATAAAGACTTTCTACGGCATTTTTCTCCAGTGACCATTGCTCATAAATTTTTTCCGCTGCATCCCCATTGGATTTCGCATAACGTTTTACCAGGTCTTCCCCTCTTTGAACCAACAGATTGCGAACCACTTCATCGTCTTTCATTTCCCGAGACACCCTTTCGAGGTCCCATGAAAAGACAGCGGAAAGCCAGAACATGGCAAGATCTTCTACATGCCCCTCGGACTCCTCTGCGAACTTGAAGGAAACCCTGGCGCGAAGCTGGAGCAGCGCCGCATCCATGTCGCTCATTGAATAATCCGCAAAAAGACCCAGAATGGTTTCATACCGTTCCTCCTTCCAGAGCGTCTCGATCCAGGAAAGTGTGCACTGTTTCATCAACTCGGGAAGACCGGCCCTCTCATATCCGGCATCCATCAGGTATTTCCCTTCACTGTGGACCTTGCCAAGGTCCTCTTCCTTTTCAAATCGGTCATATAGATCCGAAACGAGCAAATCGCAGACCAGTGCCTTCTGTTCCACAAAATGCGCATCGATGGATGAGATTTTTTCCCATGCCTTGAGGCATTGGCAGTATTTTCCTGTTCTGGCCAGTGAGAAGCCATAATCGTACCACTGCCGCTGCTCTTTCAACGAAATCCTTTCCAGGGCCGATATCGCCTCCTCGTATTCTTCCGCCTTGATAAGACACTCTGCCTGCTTCAGGATCAATTCTTCCTTCTTGTGGTTGATCGAAGCCTGTTCGTAGAGCCTGGCTGCTTTCAGATAGTGCCCGGAGGCTTCAGCATCCCTCGCTTCCCTGTTTGTATCCAGATTCAGGGTGAGATCCTTCATTCGTTCGATTTTTTTTAGGATCCAATCCTCTTTCAATACATCGTAGGCCTCCTCAAAACATGCGAGCGCCTCCCGTGGGTTCCCGTCTCGCGCGAGTTTTTTTGCCTTTTTTGCAAGGTCTTCCGCATTGCATTTCGTTATTTCCCTGCGACATATTTCAATTTTTTCATGGAGGTTTTCTCGCCCGAGCATCTTGCCCGCTTTTTCAAATTCCCTTTCCGCGAGGAGATAGTTTCCTTTTTGAAAGAGTTTCTCTGCCCTTGCAAGAATGGCCTCCAGATCCTTTCTGGCACCCTTTTTCTTCTTTTTTCCCATTCTTTTCTATTCCAATTCAATCTTAATGCGCATTCCAGCGCGAAGTTTTACATGAGGATTAAGGTCCATAATCCGGTTTTTCATGTATCCCTGCTTATAAAATTTCAAGGCAATGGATTCAAAGGTATCGTCTTCAAGCACTAAGTAATGGTAATACGCCCTGTTTCCTTCGATACGAGCGTTCTCATTGTACAGTTTTTCCGCCATGCCAGGATCCTTGAATATTTTTACCCGCACACCCTTCTGTACATCATAGACGCGGATTCCGGGGTTGCATTCCATAATGACAGGGAAATAAAAACCCGATCCGTACTGCTTTTTTGAGATACGCCACAATGTATCCTCATCTGTCGCTTCATATATTCGGAAATTCTCCCGCTCCGCTGCAGGAACTGTTGTTAGCTTCTTGTCAGCCGGACGTCTCTGAAGGGCCTCTTCCTCCTTCTGTAAAGCCTCACGTTCCAATGTCTCCATCCCCGTTTCCTTATCAGTATTTCCTCCAGTAGGTTTGGCCCCCGGAACCTCGGGTTTCTTTTCTGTCATGGTTTGCGACAAAGCGGGAGCGTTTCGATCAAGGGGTTCATCTGCAGCCGCCCATCTGGATACTGCCTGGTCCGGTATCTTGATGCGAACAGGCAAGGTCTGCTGATAAGAAACGGAAAGGGGAGGATGATCTGACTTGTACAATGATACGAGGAAAAACCCAATGATTAATCCGACAAACAAAATGGACAAAGCCCCCAGTATCAACCGCTTCTCAGAAATTCTTTTCTCTCGTCTTTCTTCACTCGACCTCAATCCCTCCGGCCCCGGTTCATCCGGGATGGAATTTAGTACGTTGAAACAGGTTAGATCCGCATCACACTGGGGACACTTTTCCTCTTCAGGGGAACCCAGTTCGAATTCACATATGGGACATGTTTTTTCAAATGCCACTTATCTGGTGATATCCTTATGAATGACGCCTGTCTTCCGGTCATATTTTTTGATTACAGCAC
>JAFGDF010000265.1 GCA_016932235.1 Deltaproteobacteria bacterium
AGGGCTATATTGTAGAACAGAACCAGGTCAAGAACAATGTTTGCCCTTCTTGCGGACAGCATATAGCGGGGGTTTTTAATTAAAGGTTTTCAAAGATCCGGGAAGGAGGCGGAGGAGGATGGAAGATGACTATGGCTCAGCCAGGGAAAACATGGTAAAAACACAGCTCGTTCAAAGAGGGATCCGAGACTTCAGGATCTTGAAGGCTATGAGAGATGTTCCAAGAGAACGATTTGTGCCTGAGTCCATGAAGCCATTTTCCTACGATGACCGTGCCCTGGCCATAGGAAAAGGCCAGACTATATCACAGCCCTATATCGTCGCACTGATGACCGAAGCGATGGAGCTGAATGGAGATGAAAAAACACTCGAAATCGGAACGGGGAGCGGCTATCAAACCGCCATACTGGCAGAGTTGTCCAGGGCTGTCTATTCAGTTGAAAGGATACAGCCGCTTCTGAAGAGTGCTAAAAAAATCCTGGACGAATTGGGATACATAAATATCTATTTCAAGGCCTCGGACGGCACTCTCGGTTGGAGTGAGAACGCGCCTTTCGATGCGATTATCGTCACGGCAGGCGCCCCCAGTATCCCAAAGCCTCTAATGGATCAGCTAAACGATGGGGGACGCCTCGTGGTCCCTGTCGGCAACAGGTTCACTCAGGAATTAATAAGGATCTCAAAGAGGGGAAAGGACTTGTTTAAAGAAAATATGGGCGGTGTCCGCTTTGTAAGCCTTATAGGGAAGTATGGCTGGAGCAATTAGCTTATTCTATTATGCTTTAATGGGAAAAAGTGGAGGTATGGAACCCTCATGGATGAGAAAGAACTCTATGCTCGAATGAAAAAAGTTCAGGAGCCAAAGGGTTACTTTTTTAATAAGGACTTGGAAAGATCTTTTGAGCTGCTCAAGGCTCTTATCCTGAACAAAGAGCGTTACGGGTATATGGGATGTCCATGCCGGCTGCTTTCCGGGGACCGGAAACATGACCGGGATATCATGTGTCCATGTGTATACAGCATACCGGATATAGCGGAATACGGCAGTTGTTACTGCAATTTATACGTTTCCAGTGAGTGGAATGAGGGAAAGGTGCCGCATGCCTATGTTCCAGAACGTCGTCCCGTTGAAAAATTTGAAATTTATTACCCATGATGTAAATCCAATTCATCGATTGCCTTTCTAACCATACCAGCACTCTTTTGCAATGCCATATTTTCCTCATCACTTAATGGGAGTGGGAGGGTGTCGAGGATACCCTCGCCGCCAACAATGCGTGGCAATGAGATGGAGACATTAGGAATACCCGCTGCTTTCGGATCGCGAGTTGAAACAGTGAGAATTGATCGTTGATCGTGCAAAATGACATCGACTATCTTGGCCAGGGCACTTCCAATACCATAATAGGTGGCCCCTTTTCCTTCAATGATGGCATAGGCCGCATTTCTCACTCTATCATCAATACTTTCCCGAACACTCTCGTCAAGATTAATTTGCCTCGACCTGCAGAATTCTTCCAGATGCATACCTGCAATGGTAACCGTGGACCACGTGAGTACTTCGGAATCGCCGTGCTCGCCGATTACATACGCATGCACATGCTGAGGATCAACACCCATGTGCTCTCCCAAAAGCGAACGGAATCGGGCTGTATCCAACATGGTACCAGTCCCCAAGACTCTGGACTCAGGGATGCCGAACACTGAGGCATGACGCGCAGCAAGGTAGGTCATCATATCAAGAGGATTGGTAGCCACGATAAAAATCGCCTCCGGAGCCTTTTCAACTACGGCCGGTACTACCTCTTTAAAGACAGCCGCGTTGCGCCTTAGCAGATCAATGCGCCTTTCACTCGGTTTCTGAGACACTCCAGCACTAATGATAACGAGCCGGCTTCCCTTCAGGTCAGTGTATTCGCCGCTTCTTATCTTAAGGGGATTGGCAAAGGGAACGGCATGAACTATATCGTTGGCTTCCGCCTCGGAGCGTTTCTTATCTATATCCACCAACACGATCTCCCGGCCAATACCGGCCATGACCATGGCATAGGCCGCTGTGGAGCCCACAAACCCGCTTCCAACAATGCCGATTTTCATACCATCCTCCTATTGTCTCAAACTATCACGGACTATATTTCCGGCATCAACAAAATCCTCTTCCCCTTTACTTCCCTTTTTAATCCTTTCGTGCTTTAGGACATTTTTCAATGATTCAATAACTTTGACAGCCTCTTTTCTGGTAAGGGAATTAATATCTGATTTCAAGTAATATTTCTTCATGAAATTCACAAAGTGTGATTCATGCCAGTTCAGCTGGTCTTTAAGGTCCTTGATGTACATCTTCTGCCTGAAAGTAATACCCTTTTGATTAGCCCTGTAATATTTACTCCTTGCAAAATAGTTCATGAGCCTCCGAAATCCAGGCTCATTGAGGTGTTTCGCAGACCGCACCCCCGTGATCTTCTCCAGTTGGGCACGATATTCCCGGTCGGAAAGTCCCAGTTCCTTCTTGACGATATGGATAACGGCCAGCTTTTTCTTATTAAGAGTCATGTTACTTTTCATGCATTTATCATCGCTCTACAAGCTCCTGCGCTATTTCTACAGTCCGCTCAGCGAGCATATTGGTGAAGGAACCTAACTCGTTGTCATACCACCCGTACACAACCACCTTAGTGATAGGGATCTCCAGTGTGCCGCCCCTTTCCGGTATAAACGCTTCTTCCTGAGGGATCATCCGGCAGGCTCTGGAAAGATTTACCCGGATAGTACCAGTCCGGCAGCGGGTTTCTGTACCCTCAATGACGGCCGCCGAAGCTGTCCCGATGATGTCCGAAGATACATTCTGGGTATCCGTATAGGTGACGTATGTTCTGAAGCGGCCTACAGCTGCCTCTCGATAAATCCCGTTGATCTGGTCGCGATCGATTGGGCGGTCCGGGTTCTCGTCTTTGAGGTCCAGTGTCAGGATGACGATAGACCCTGTATTGATGGGTATCCTCACCGATTCGGCCGCAAAACCGATGTCCTTGATTTCCGGCAGCACCAGGCTGAGGGCATTGGCCGCACCTGTGGTTGTTAGGATAATATTGTTGAAAATACTCCGGTTTTTACGCATATCATAGGTCCCTGAATTGGGAAGCCGGTCAAGTATCTCCTGGGTGCCTGTGGCGGCGTGAACAGTAACCATGGACGCGCTCAGGATCGGTTCTGTCCCGAAATGTTCAAGAAGCACCTTCATCATGAAAGCCAAACACGTGGTGGTGCAGGAAGCCGCGGAAATAATATGGTGCCTCTCGGGCAGGTAGGCTTCATCATTAATGCCTTGAATGTTTGTCAGGGCGTCTGGGGGCATTGTCTTTGATTTATCCTCGATTTTGAAAGGCGCCGAAAGGATAACTTTTGAAGCTCCGCTCGCCAGATGACCCCTGAGGCTTCCCTTGGGGCTATCAAACGGAGAGGTCGGGTCCCGGAAAATGCCCGTGCAATCCAGAACCAGACTCACGCCCTTTTCTTTCCATTGGATATCTTTAGGATTGCGGTGCTCCCTTAGAATCGTGACAGGTAGCCCGTTGACGCGCATAGTACCGGTTTTTTCGTTCAGTTCCTCAATGACCCTGCTTCCCCTGAAACCGTAAATATAGCGTCCCAGGGAACCGTAAGTGCTGTCTCTTTCAAGATAACCGGCTATGTCTTCAAGTCCTTGCCCTGCGTTTCGCCCTATATTGACAACGAGTTCCTGGAAGACCTTTCTGGACACATGGTGCCAGAGAGAGAGTTTCCCGATACGGCCGACGCCGTTGATGCCTAGTTTAATCGGCAGAGGTGTCTGTTCGGCTGCTAAATACGGATGCTCTTTTGCTGTTAAAGGCATGACTATCTCCTTTCTTTATCATTAGTTTAAAAACTGTTTTCTGTTGATACTAAGCATTCCCATAACTATCAAGCCTAACAAAATTCTTTTTCAACTTTTAGGTGGTGCGGTAATGGATAGGAAAAAGTCCAGGAACCATGGGAAGAATGATAGTGTCTTTGGAACGATTTAGCATGTTTTGGGATATTTCCAATACGGCCGCCCATGTATTTAATACTTGAATTGATTGTAGAAGATATTACCTTCCAATACTCTGCACGGAGCCTTATCCGAAACAGGGGGTCTACCGGCAAATCCGGGTATTCCAAAAATAAGTGATCGACACTATTTACTAGCGTGTTTTACTATGCTTAATGAGGCGGGATAACCCCGATATTATGGCAACGTATACGTTACCAGGCAGTGGAATGAGGGAGAGATACCAAATGTTTATGTACCTGAATGTCGTCCCGCTGAAAAATTTGAAATCCAATACACCCGATGTGAATCCAGTTCCTCGATAGCCAGTTATCCTAATCCAA
>JAFGDF010000266.1 GCA_016932235.1 Deltaproteobacteria bacterium
CGGTGGCGGATACGGCATAGGCGCAGCCATTTTCTGGGACCTTGCAGTGGAACCGGGTGAATGGGACCTGAAAGATCCGTTTGATCCTCATCATGTCCTGCCTATTATGACCGGTACTCTCGCGGCAACCGGGGTTCCGGGCGCCGGAAGAACCAGCATCTGTGGCCTGTCTCCAGAGACCTTTCCTACTAGCGAATTCTGCCGCGGAAATTTCGGCGGCCGTTTTGCCACCATGATGAAGCTGGCAGGATGGGACGGCATTGTTGTGGAAGGCATGTCCGACAGCCCTGTGTGGATAAATATAATCAATGATAAGATCAGGATAGAAGACGCCACAGATCTCTGGGGTACAGATACATGGGAGGCACAGAAGCGTATAGCCGCAATGGTAGGGGGAAGGACCCGTTATGGTGAAGAATAGTTGGAACTGGACAAGTCCTATACCACCGGTATACCGCAGATACTGTGTATTGGGCCGGTTGGTGAAGCAAGATCAAGACTTGCCGCCCTGATCACCGGCAGCGGGGTAAGCGGCCGTGTCGGCGGCCATGGAGCGGTATTCGGGGCAAAGAAACTGAAGGCCATCAGTGTGATAGGCTCAAAAGGCATCAAAATGGCGGATGCCAAAGGTGTTATGGACGCCAGACTCTGGCATATGGCCGAGGGAAATATTACAACAGGATCTTTCGGCCCGGCCAAACCCGGTTCAGCCTCATGCAACCCGTGCCTGAGGGCCGACCGGCGCAGAAACAGTTTTTACGGCGGTGAAACCATGTGCGTGGATCAGTTCTGGCTCGAAACAGCAGAACCGAGGGAACAGGACCTGGCGGCCGAGGCCCTTATGAGATACGGGGCCAGCGGATGGGGCGCTCATTTTGTCGGTCTTTTCCTGTCCGATATACCGGGAGCCCCTGACTTTTTCCATAAAAAGGTGCCTGTTGAGACAGGCATTGGCTGGTATATAAAATATCTTTATGAGATCGGCGAACTTGGACCGGGCAAGAAGATCGATTCAGCGCCTCTGCCCATGGAAGAATGGGGCACCCTTCAGTTCCGCAAGGCCTTCCTGGACGCAATTTCACGGCGGGTCGGTGTTGGTGATGCACTTGCCGAAGGCTGCCTGCATGCTGCAGAGAGATGGGGCAGACTGGAAGAAGATCTGGAGAGCGGTGCGCTGCGCTTCCCGGCCTGGGGGGCCACCGGACACTGGACTCTCCCGACTGCGGAATGGGCCTATAATTACCTCCTCGGAGCGGGTGACCCAAGCTGGCACGGGCTGGTTGGTGCGGTTGGACCTTCACAGGATGGAACACCCATCGAGAAAAAGCTTGAAGCCCTGTCAAAAAAGACAATTCCCTACACCGATGATATCTTCATGTTCAATTACGCATGGAAGGGCAAAGAGGCGTGGAAAACCGGCCTTTATTCTGAACACAAGGCAAAAGAGGTGGCCTTTACCAGGTATTACGCCTCATTCTGGAATGAATCCATGGCATTCTGTGAGATGTTTCTGCCTTCTATTATGGATATTACACCGGAAATAGAGATGAAATATTATAAAGCAGTGACCGGTAGAAATGACTCCTTTGAGGATACAATGCGTATCGGTCAGAAGATATGGGCCATGGAACGGGCCATCAGGGTAATGCACGGAAGAAGCAGAAAGACCGAGGTGTTTGCCCCTTTTATGTACAGACCAGGTGCGGGCTGTATGACATACTTTGGCGGAGTGCCGATCTATGAAAACGGCAAATGGCGCTCTGATGAGGCTCCTGATATGTATCTGGACAGGCAGGGAGTGGAAGACTTTAAAACCCATTTCTACAAACTGGAAGGATGGGACAGGGAAAACGGATGGCCGACAAGAAAAAGGCTTGAAAGCTACGGAATGAAAAATGTAGCTGACACAATGGAAAAAAGAGGGAAGCTTGGTGCTTAATTTTGATGCCCGGCACTATCTTTTTTAGGGGAGGGTGACCTCCATCTCTCCCCGCTCTCACGTTGGGCGGGAGTATTTCAAATGCTCCCGCCTTAAAAAAGACATTCAGTGTATGAAGAATTTATATGGGGAAAGAAGCAAAAAAAATGTTCAATTTCCAATTACTAATCGATTTTAATTAGAAAACCGGAGGTCATGTTTATATGGGCAAAAAAGACGATAAGAAAAAAAGTGTTCGAGATCATCAATTTTCAAGACGTGAGTTTATTATTAAAGGAGGTTCATTAGTAGCAGGCGGTATTGTTACCACATATCATGCAAAAGATTTGCTGGCTGCAGAAACTGCATCCCCTGATAAGTATCCAAAAGCAAAGGGTCATGTTGAACATGATGCTACACTTTGTTCAGGATGTTTGAGTTGTATGATTGCATGCTCGCTTGCCCATGAAGGCATCGTGAACATGTCAACATCAAGAATACAAATAAGCAGATATGTGTTTGATGATTTCCCCAATGATATAATGGGTTTTACCTGTCAGCAATGCGATAATCCGAAATGTGTTGAGAACTGTCCTACCGGGGCATGTTACATAGATACAAAAAACGGCAATGTAAGGATAATAGATAAAGAGGTATGTGTAGGATGTAAAACATGCTTTGAATCCTGTATTTTTACTCCACGGCGCCCGGTCTGGGATTCCCAAAATGAAAAGGCATTAAAATGCGATCTCTGCACCAATGCGCCTTATAACAATAAGAGCGGACCGGCTTGTGTCGCTATATGCCCACAAAAAGCCCTTAAGTTTATCAGTTAGGCTCCAATTGGTAATTGATTAACAGGCAATTAAATTATTTATAAGTTAAATTTTATAATATTGAACATAACTAAAAATAAGTTAGACAGGAGGAAACTATATGGCGTCACCAGGATTCGCAGGAAAAATATTAAAGGTTGATCTTACCAATAAAAAGATCGAATCAATAGATACAACTAAATATGAAGAGTTTGGAGGCGGCTATGGAACCGCTATAGCCTTATTTTGGGACCTTTGCGTAAAGCCCGGAGACTGGGACCTTCAGGATGCTTATGATCCGAGAAATATAATAAGTATTATGAACGGTCAGGTTTCAGGATCCGGCATACCCTATGCCGGAAGAACCAGCGTTTCCGGTTTGTCACCGCAGGGATGGCCGGTTAACTGGTTTACAAGAAGCAATATCGGAGGCGATTTCGGTACAATGCTGAAATATGCAGGTTGGGACGGCATTGTAGTCCAGGGAAGATCCGATAAACCAGTCTATATCAATATAATAAATGATAAAGTTACACTTGAAGACGCTTCAAAACTCTGGGGCCTTCATACATGGGACACACAGAAAGAGATTGCCAGA
>JAFGDF010000267.1 GCA_016932235.1 Deltaproteobacteria bacterium
TATCAAGATTGCAGATTTAATCGGATGTGCAGGATCAGTCCTGATAATCCTGTTTGCTTCTGCCTGGATTCCTTTGATGGGCCCTCTATTTCGAATCCTGACCCCTTTACCATTTCTTTACTACGCAACCAAGTTGGGACTGAATCAGGGTATAATAGTCAGTTTGATAACCCTTTTCATCGTCGGTATCATCGCTAAGCTGGCGGGATTTTCCCATTTTATCTCTCTCTCTCTGGAATTCTGCCTGATCGGCCTCGTAATCTCCATGATATTTCGACGGCAGTTTACGTTCGGGCGTACGGTATTCTGGGGGACCGTGATCCTTATGATTATAAGTGCGGCCGTCATGTTTGTCCTCAGTCTCTCCAGGGGGTTGATGCCGATTGACATGGTGCAAAATTATTTCCAGGCAAACATAGGTGAGAATTTCTTGGTCTATGAGGATCTGGGGCTGGAAAAAGAGAAGGTCGCTCAGCTAAGACAGTTGGGGAAGATGTTGTCGGATATTATCGCAAAGATCTATCCGGCCCTTGTGATTATCGGGACAGGTTTTATAGTCTGGATCAATGTAGTGATAAGTAAACCCCTTTTCAACCTGAAAGGATTGAAGTACCCGGAATATGAAAAACTTGACAGATGGCAGGCTCCTGATCTGATGGTCTGGGGCGTCATCTTCATGGGGTTCGCTTTATTCATAAAGGTATCCGCAATAAGACTGATCGCCATAAACGCCCTCATAGTCATGGCCGTAATATATGTGTATAATGGATTAGCCATTGTTCTTTTCCTGTTTAATAAATACAATGTGCCTCGCTGGGCAAGATTCGGAATCTACGCACTGATTATTATTCAACAGATGTCCCTGGCGATACTTTCGCTAATGGGGCTCTTCGATCAATGGATAGATTTTCGAAGGATTCATAAAAAAGTCTGAATGAAGTGTTGGAGGAAGAAATATGAAAGTAATTTTATTAAAGGATATGGATGATCTGGGCCTTGAAGGCGATATCATTAGCGTGAAAAATGGTTACGCCAGAAACTATCTCATCCCAAAGGATTTTGCTCTTGAAGCCAGTGAGCGGAATATCAAGCTTATTGAATCAAAACGGAAAAAGATTGAGATAAGGAAACTCAAGGCCAGAGAAGATGCATTAAAGATCAAGGAAGGTCTCGCGGATTTGCAGATAACCATAGCACAGAAGGTTGGTGAGGGGGATAAATTATATGGATCTGTGACAAGCATGGATATCGCTTCTGAAATGGAAAAAAGGGGAGTGACCATTGACAGGAGAAAGATCGTGCTTGAAAAACCTATTAAGAACCTCGGAGAATTTAAGATACCCATAAAGATTTATCCTGGAGTAACGGGTTTTATCACGGTATCCGTCGTCCCTGAAGAACCTGAATAGCAGTCTGTCGGACCGGGTTTGCTATGCTGCTAAAAAGGTTTTAGAGAATACTGGATTTTCACCGCTTACATTTTAAGATCTAAATCTTATTAGGAGCCTGCAGGTTAAAGACCAACAGTCTCCTGGGAGAAATTTTAGGGTATGGCTCAAATAAAGGAGAAGGTCCCGCCAGCTTCTATTAAGGTCCCGCCACATCATCTGGAAGCCGAACAGGCAATCCTGGGGGGTATTTTAATAAATAATGATGCCATGAACCAGGTGATGGACATCATCTCCCCGGATCACTTCTACAGGGAAGCCCACACATATCTGTTTCAAGGTATGGCTGAGCTTTATAACAACAATGAACCCATCGATCTCATAACACTCTCACAGTACCTCAAGGAGAAAAATCTCCTCGAAAAAGCGGGCGGGATGGAGTATCTTACATCACTTGTGGCGGCGGTATCCACATCCGCGGGAGTGACTTTTCACGCCGAGATTGTAAGGGACCTTGCGGTCAGACGAAATCTGCTGAACCAGTGCTCGGTCATTTCTGAATCCTGCCTCCAGAACTGGCAACCAACGGATGAACTCCTGGATCGGGCCGAGCAGTCTATTTTTGACATAGCCGAAGCAAGGGTCGGCGAAGGTTTTTCCTCAATGGAAAGCATTGTCAAAGAGAGTTTTATCAAGCTTGAAAGCGTGGCCGAACATGAAGGCTTTGTCACGGGCATTCCCACAGGGTTCACCGAATTCGACAGATTAACCGCGGGCCTTCAGCCCTCTGACCTTATCATTATCGCCGGAAGACCGAGTATGGGCAAAACCGCTTTGGCGCTGAATCTCGGTTACAACGCGGCTGAAAAGACATCGAAAGGGGTGGCGGTTTTTTCCCTGGAGATGTCTAAGATGCAGCTTGGGATGAGGCTTTTAGGATTTGAGTCACAGATCAACGCCACTAAACTGCGGACAGGACGCTTAAGGGATCAGGATTGGGGTTTGTTAACAGAGGCGGCAAACCATCTTGGTGAACTGCCTATTTTTATAGATGACGACTCAAGCCTGAGCGTTCTTGATATGAAGGCAAGATGCAGGCGATTATTTAAAAAGCGTGCCCTTGGACTGGTTATTGTTGATTACATGCAGCTTATTCAGGGGCGGAGATCCGCTGAATCCAGGCAGATGGAAATCTCCGAGATATCGAGGGCGCTTAAGGCCCTTGCCAAGGATCTCAATGTGCCTGTAATCGCCCTTTCACAGTTGAACAGGAAGGTTGAAGACCGCCCCAATAAGAGGCCCCAGCTGGCGGATCTGAGGGAAAGCGGCGCCATTGAACAGGATGCCGACGTCATAGCCTTTATTTACAGGGACGAAGCCTACAACCCTACTAATGAGGAAAACAGGAATGTCGCTGAAATTATCCTCGCGAAACAGAGGAATGGACCAACCGGCTATTTTAAGCTGACATTTCTCAAGGAATACACTCGATTCAGGGATTATGCCGAGGAGCAGACTTTTTATTAGGTATCCGCTAAATCAACAGTTTGTCATCCTGCGACACGATCGCAGGATCCATGTTTTTTAATATCCTGATGCAACCACGAAACTATATCGCAGGATGGGTCTTGGATTCTGTGATCCCTGGCCCAGATCTGGATTAAACGTACGAATTTTTATCTCCCGTTTATGTGTGCATTATTTTAATTGATATGTCCACGGAAGTCGCGCCAGGGCGGGCAAGTCACAGAATGACCAAGTATTTTTTGGTATCCTGCGACCTTGGATCAGAGCTTGTCCTGGACCACGATCCATGGCATGGTTGACCGCATGATCCGAAAGGGTTGCTAATAACTGATAGTGGACAACCGATAACTCGTAACTTTCTTCCATGGGAAATCAGCCATAGACAGAGTTTACGGACAAATCAGCGGGCTCAAGGCCGGTTATCTTAAACGCCTCCAAGATTTCTACCGCAGAAGAATACCCCCAAATGAGATTGTCTCCAGGGAGATTACCCGCCAGATATGCAGTCTGTCATTTGAGATTAAAAGACAGATAGGCATAATGATTACCCGAAGGGGTCAGGTGACCCACGTGATAGTGGGTGATAATAAGAGCATTCAAATACCGGAGCTGGGCAGATTCAGGTCCGGCCCCGGCCGGCTTAAGGGCCTTCGATATATCCATACGCATCTTCACGGTGAACCGGTTTCCAGGGAGGACATTACCGATATGGTGCTGCTGGGCCTTGATATGCTGGGCATGATACAGGTGGGCAGGGACGGCATACCGGCACAGATTTCATATTCGCACATACTTCCGGAAAACAGGAACGACAGGGGATGGGAAATTATCAGCGTGCCTGACATCGGCCGGTTAAATGTAAATTTTCAGGAACTGATAAATTCGCTCGAAGGTGAGCTTGCAAGGAAAGGAGGAGCAAAGAGAATACAGGGTTCGGAGAAGGCGGTGCTCGCGGGTGTCACGACAGTTTCGAGCGAGGCTGCCCGGGAATCATTGAACGAGTTGAAGGCCCTGGCAATTTCGAATAACCTGAGCGTTACGGATATGGTTGTTCAAAACATCAAGCAGGCGAATCCCAGATTCCTGATAGGAAAAGGCAAATTAAGCGAACTGATTCTTAAATGTATCCAGACCGGTTCAAACCTCCTGATATTTGATAATGAATTGACCCCCGCGCAGGTAAAAAGCCTGGCGGATTATACCGAGATGAAGATTATTGACAGGAGCCAGCTTATCCTTGATATCTTTTCGCGGAGAGCGGTCACGAGGGAAGGAAAGATACAGGTGGAGCTTGCCCAGTTGAAGTATCTCCTGCCCAGACTTGCCGCAAAAAACACGGCCATGTCAAGGTTGACGGGCGGTATAGGGGGCCGTGGACCCGGTGAGACAAAACTTGAGATCAATCGTCGAAGGGCGAGAGAAAGAGTTGCGAAACTCAACAGGGAGTTGAAAAAGATTGGAAAACAGCGGGAGGAAAGGAGACGCCTGAGAAGGTCCAGGGGGCTTCCTGTTATTTCTATTATAGGTTATACAAACGCCGGGAAATCAACCCTGCTGAATGCGTTGACTGAAAGCACTGTAGGTGCAGGCAGCCGCCTGTTTGAGACCCTGGATCCGTCCAGCAGGAGGCTCAGGTTTCCAAGAGAGAGAGAGGCAATAATCACTGATACGGTCGGTTTTATCAGAAACCTGCCGGAAAGCCTGATGGAGGCGTTTGAGGCGACACTGGAAGAACTGACGGACGCGGACCTCCTGCTGCACGTCGTTGATGCCGCGAGCCCGAGAATGGATGAGCAGATCAGTGTCGTGGATGATGTACTTTTCCGGCTTGACCTCCATAAAAAGCCGACCATCCTTGTTTATAATAAAATTGATCTTCTCGGATACAATCAGGCAATGCCGCACCCCGGCGGAGTTGAGGGGGTTTGCATATCGGCGCTGGATCAGGGGACTTTCCATCTGCTGCTGGAGCGGATTGAAAAATTTTTATGGTCAAGGATACTACCGGACTCCGTCCGACATTTCTGCAACGACAGATCGTTGCCCTCAACATGATTGCTTTTTCACCCACCTAACCTTGAAAATGTAGAGCGAGCGCATTCCCCGTTGCTCGCTGCGGGGTTAGCGAGCGTTTCAAAATAAGTATATTCCTTAACATTTGGATGATTCCCGGCAGCTTGCTGCAGGGAGAGTCAATCCATAAATTCATTGGAGGAACGCGATTCAGAAGCAAACTTTCTCGAAATCCCCCTCGGGCCCCCTTTTCTAAAGATGGGTCCAGGGCCTGCCCGCCAGTGCCCGAATAGCTTTCTGATAAGCAATGTTCGCAGTAGCTGGAGATCACAATCCTAGTAAATGTATACAAGGCCGTGGCAGGCGGGGAGATTTTAACGGCCATGACCCGTCTGCTTACGGGAACCTGCCCGTGCATTGCGCGCAGGCGGGCCACAGGCAGGCAAAGAGCGCCTCTCCATTATTAAATCCCTCCCGACCTCCTTTTCAAAGGGAGGAGAACCGGCAAGCCCTCCCACACTCACCTTTACAAAAGGGAGGAGAACCATATTCCTCCCCCTTTGAAAAGGGGGACCGAGGGGGATTTTTGAACATGGTTGAGCGATAAAATTATCGCGCGGTAGAAAAATATAAAAAAATGTATTATAATGCACATCTTTTAGTGCAATATCCCCCAGTAAGTGACCTGCAATGTTTTGATTCTATCATAAAAATTAGCCTATTTCAAAATGGCATGCCTGTTGCATTAATAAATATATTTTCTGCTTAAAAAAAGACACTATATGGCAATATTATATTATTCCGGGATATCATCAGGGTTTATAAGTAATATAGATTGCTTCTGGATTAGATACCGGATATCGCCTGTGCCATGGCTATGGCCGGGAGAAAAGTCCGGATTGAACGAGAATAGAACTTCTTCATTCGTGAAGGATCTATAGGCCTTTATTGAATGAGGATTCCCCGGTCGAGCCGGGGAATGACAGGTGAAAAGAAAGACTTTGTCATTCTGCGGCCTGCCCGCCCTGGTGCGACCTAAAGAGGTAAATAGCAATTGTACGGCTATAAACTGAGCAAAGGCTTTAATCAAACTTATGTTTATTATGGTCTGGGCCAGGGACCGCAGAATCCACACATGAAAAATCAAGTTTCATACGATGATTCGTGAAAACCGGCGTGTTGAATGAAAGAATGTAACAGCATAAAATCAGACAGCCAATTTGGTTTCTCCGCCAACCTGTCGGATAAAATCCGGCTGCCTGGCGGTTTTACCCTTCTGGAATTAATAATTACCATTGCCATCCTCGGTATCATAGCAGGTGTGTCCGTGCCGTTGTTTTCGACCTGGCTGCCGGATTACAGGCTGAAAAGCGCCGCAATGGAATTGTTTTTAAATATCAAGCTGGCCAAGGCCATGGCGATCAAGTCTAATTGCCGTTACAGGGTCGTGTTTGATATCGGCGCCACTGGATCATACAGCATCCAGGGAATGGATGGAAAAAAGGAAAGGGTCGTGGATTTTTCCAGGTATGATCCGGGGGGCAATATAGGATACGGATGCGGAAAAGCCTTTAAAAACGCTACAGTAACGGGAGGTCCTCTTCCTCCGGATTTTATCAGTTATGTTTCCAATAGCGCGACATTCAATCCTAGACACATGGGATCGGCCGGCTATGTCTATCTGACCAACAGCAAGGGTACCGCTTATGCAGTGGGCACATGGTTATCGGGAAATGCTGTTATTAAAAAATGGAATGAAGAAAACGGTTCATGGGAATGAGGAAATCGTACATAAAACGAATATCCAATAACGAATAATGAATATCGAAGGAAGAGAAGAAGCCAAGAACTTCATAATTCGACATTTCTTATTCGATATTTTACATTCTGTTTTAAATAAAAGACGAATATCCAATCATGAATGATGAATATCCAATGTCGAAGGAAGACAAGAGGATTTAGAAACTTCATAGTTCGATATTCCTTATTCGAAATTCTACATTCGGTTTTAAATAAAAGATGAATATCCAATAATGAATGATGAATATCCAATGTCGAAGGGAAAGAAGATAGATTTAATACTTCATAATTCGACATTTCTTATTCGATATTCTACATTCTGTTTTAAATAGAATATCCAAAAACGAATGAGGAATAATAAATGCCCCTGTATGACAAGAGGTATGACATTGAGGATCGTCTGATAGATTTTGCTGTGAGAATAATCAAATTTTCCGGATTATTGCCGAAAACAAAAATCGGAAGTCACATAGCAAACCAGATTATTCGTTGTGGAACTTCCCCGGCACCCAATTATGGGGAAGCACAAGGAGCGGAATCCCGATCTGATTTTATTCATAAAATGAAAATATGCTTAAAAGAGCTGCGTGAAACTAAAGTATGGCTAAAAATGGTTTTGAAAGCAAATTTAATAAACCCGCAGTTGGAAGTTGAGCCTTTGATTCAGGAAAATGATCAACTAATATCTATATTTGTCACGAGCATTAAGACTTCAAAAGAGAAGAAACCAAGAACTTCATAATTCGACATTCCTTATTCGATATTCTACATTCGATTTTAAATAAAATAAGAATATCCAATATCCAATGATGAATAATGAATATCGAAGGAAGAGAAGA
>JAFGDF010000268.1 GCA_016932235.1 Deltaproteobacteria bacterium
GGAAGGTATAAAAATAAGAAGGTATTCAAGGTTGAACACCCCTTTCTTTCATCATCCTGATGTCATGGAACAATGATGCGGTGAAACCTTGACGATTCATGGATAAATATTTCAATGAATGACGAAAACATGTTGGAGGAAAATAATACTATGGGGAAGGATACTCAGGTAAACGCCAGGGGAATAGATCTGACGGAAATCGAACCGGCTTTAAATCAAAATGACGGATCCCAGAACATGGATTTCCTGCTGGATATTCCCCTTGAGATATCAGTGGAACTGGGGAATGCGACAATTACGATCGGAGAGCTTCTTAAGCTCAGCCAGGGATCTGTCGTTGAGCTCAACAAGTTAACCGATGAACCGCTTGAAATCTTCGTCAATAAAAGGCTTATGGCGCACGGAGAGGTTGTTGTGGTAAATGAAAAGTTCGGGATACGACTTACTAATATAGCCAGCCCCGGCGAAAGGGTACGGGGTCTGACTTAATCATGACGACTATGAACCTTAATAAAAAATTACCTCCTGACATAGTGCAATCCGACAGGTCGGGAGGAAGACTATTGAGAGGTCGGGAGGGAACAATTGCCCGCTCATTTTGATATATCTTCGATTGAAACGGCACTGTCACTTGCCGTTATTATATGTATCGTCATTATCTCTCTTTTCATTATCAGGAGATCTCCTTTCGGCCCGTTGTCCGGCGGCAAGACACCGGCAATGCGCGTCCTTGGAACCCTGAACCTCGCGCCCAAGAGGGCGATAGCCCTGGTCGAAATCTGCGATCAATGGATGGTAATTGGTATCGGAACTGATACTGTAACCCTTATCTCAAAGCTTGAACGTCAGGAAGAATCAACAATGCCCCTAATGGGGAATCAGGAATCAGGAGGAATATTCCAAAATCTTTTGGATAGGATTCATCCCGGGGGAAGACTTTCCCGGATAGCGGAAAAGGAATAATATGGCAACACCCGTCAAAAGATTTTCTCTTACCTGCATGATAATCCTGATTTTAGTGCAGGCCTGTATTGTGACCGGGGCCTCTGCCGCACAACTGCCGATGCTTCCCACTCTGAGTATCGGTGTTGAACAGGCGGATGATCCCGGTCAGGTCTCGGTACTATTGCAGGTGCTGTTTCTGCTGACTGTCCTTTCCCTTGCCCCGGCCATAATTGTGATGATGACCTCCTTTACAAGACTTGCCATCGTATTCTCTCTGGTCAGGCATGCCCTGGGCACGCAACAGATGCCCCCCAATCAAATACTGGTCGGTCTGGCGCTTCTTCTGACATTTTTTCTTATGTCCCCTGTCTTTAACCAGATCAACAGCGAGGCCCTACAGCCCTACCTTGCAGAAAAAATTTCTCAGGAAGAGGCTATTGAAAAGGCAGTCAAACCTATCAGGAAATTCATGTTGAGCCAGACCAGGAAAAAGGATCTTTCCCTTTTCCTCGATATTACCATCTCAGATCAGCCGGAAAACTATGATGATATTCCGACAACAACATTACTTTCATCATTTGTTGTTAGTGAATTGAAAACAGCATTTCAGATAGGATTTATCATCTATATCCCTTTCCTTGTTATAGATATGGTCGTGGCCAGTGTCCTTCTTTCAATGGGAATGATGATGCTTCCCCCATTCATGGTTTCACTGCCCTTCAAGCTTATGCTTTTTGTCCTCATCGACGGCTGGAACCTGCTTGTGGGATCAATGATAAAAAGTTTTTCGTGAGGTATTGGCTATGACCCCCGAATATGTGGTAAGCCTGGGCAGTGAAGCGATAAAAATGGCACTGTTGTTATCCCTTCCCCTTTTAGGTGTCGGATTGCTTGTTGGACTATTTATAGCAGTCCTGCAGGCTACGACTCAGATCCAGGAAATGACCCTTTCTTTTGTGCCTAAAATCATATCAGTCCTTCTTGCCCTCCTTGCGGCAGCGCCATGGATGCTGGCGAAGCTTTCATATTTCACAAGCAAGTTGATTCAAAGCATCCCGAATATAGTAAATTAATTATTGAGTCCCTTATTTATTTTATAAGGCTGGACTATTTAGGAAAAAGGATAATTCATGACATTCCCCTTGGAAACATTGGAACAGATGCAAGTTTTTTTTTGGGTCCTTGTGAGGGTCAGCATCCTATTTTTTATGCTGCCCCTTTTCGGCGCCCGTGGAATACCTGCGCTGTGGAAGGGGGGCCTGTCCATGATCATGGCTATTGTGCTGACACCCCTGCTTCCTTCCCTCCCTGATTTTCCCGAGACCCTTTCGGAAATGTTTCTGGGGGTTATCGGCGAATTAATACTGGCATTGATACTCGTCATCATCATTAAAATGATTTTTTCCTCCGTAGAGATGGCAGGCCAGTTTATGAGCTTTCAGATGGGATTCGCCATGGCAAGGGCCGTTGATCCGCAGACAGGAGCTCAAAGCACCGTCCTGACACAGTTTTTGTATCTGTTTACCATACTTATCTTTCTTTCCATAGACGGCCATCATCTATTTATCAGGGCACTGGCAGCCTCTTTCCGGATCGTACCACCCAACAGCCTGTCATTCGATAATTCCATCGCGGATGTCATTATAAGGATAAGCAGTAATATGTTTCTATATGGTATCAAGATAGCAGCCCCTATTATGGTCTCTCTATTTCTTTCCAACCTCTGCCTCGGCATAATAGCCAGGACAGTACCTCAGGTTAATATCCTGATGGTCGGGTTTCCCGTTAATCTATCCATCGGTCTGATCCTGTTCAGCCTGATACTGAGAAATGTTTATCCGCTGCTGCAGGAGCTAATAAAGGATATGGGTGAGCTTTTAATTCGGTTAATTCATTTAATGTAAATCATGGCTGATAACAGTTTCCAGGAAAAGACCGAACAGGCAACCCCTAAAAAGAGGGCGGATGCACGTAAAAAAGGGCAGATTGCAAAGAGCAGGGAAATCTCTTCGGTCGCCATCCTTTCAGCAGGAACAATCTATATGTTCTTTAACGCGGGGAGCATTACGATCGACCTGGGAGAATACATTAAAAGGACTTTCTCAGCCATCCCCCTCTTCATTGCTTCAGATCACAACTATATAGCGCTGATTTCACGGGAAATAGAGCACTTCCTGTGGGTTGTCATGCCTTTCATGCTCATCATTGCAATCATTGCCGTTCTTGCCAATATCCTGCAGTCAGGATTTATACTAAGCGTCGAGCCTTTGACACCAAAACTGTCAAAAATTGACCCGATAACGGGTGCCGGAAAGATATTATCAAAGCGTTCCCTTGCGGAACTCGCCAAGTCGGTTCTGAAGATTACGGTTATCGGATGGGTTGTATATTATACATTAAAGGCTGATTCTCATTATATTTTACCTTTATTATACCATGATAATAGTCAAATCTTATTTATTCTGGGCCGGATTTCATTAAAAGTAGTTCTGAGGTGCTGCGGTGCGATTCTGATTCTGGCAATCCTGGATTTTATCTATCAAAAATGGGATTTCGAGCAAAATCTGAAAATGACAAAGCAGGAGGTAAAAGATGAGTACAAGCAGACAGAGGGCGATCCCTTGATAAAATCCCGGATAAAATCGATCCAGAGGGAAATGGCCCGAAGAAGGATGATGGAGGAAGTCCCAAAGGCCGATGTCATCATAACCAACCCGACCCATCTCTTCCTAGCCCTTCGTTATGCCCCTGGAGAGAATATGACCGCGCCGAGACTGGTTGCCAAAGGCGCCAACAGGCTTGCTTTCAGGATCAGAGAGCTGGCCCGGGAACATGGGGTTCCCATGGTCGAAAATAAAATATTGGCACAAAACTTGTATAAATTAGACCTCGGAGACGAGATACCTCCTCAATTCTATAAAACTGTTGCGGAAATCCTGGCTTATGTATACGGCCTCAAGAAAAAGAGGTTAAACAGGGGTTGATTCATGGAAGCGGTGAAAACAACTTTAAAAAAAACATCCATATTTGCCAATATCGATATAGGAGTATCCCTGGGGATCATGGGCATCCTCATGGTCATGATTGTCCCTCTTCCCACTGTTATGCTTGACGTCCTTCTTGCATTTAATATTACTCTCGCCATCCTCGTAATACTTGTCACCATCTATGTTATCAAACCTCTCGACTTCTCGGTATTTCCTTCTTTACTGCTCATCACAACACTTTTTCGTCTTTCCCTCAACATCGCATCTACCCGACTTATCCTTTTAAACGGACATAAAGGGTCCCTTGCCGCAGGAAAGATAATAAACAGCTTCGGTTCATTTGTCGTGGGAGGAAATCCCACCGTCGGGCTGGTGGTTTTCGTCATCCTTGTCGTCATAAATTTTGTGGTTATCACAAAGGGCTCCGGGAGAATAGCGGAAGTAGCCGCAAGATTCACCCTTGACGCAATGCCGGGTAAACAGATGAGTATTGACGCCGACCTTAATGCCGGGCTTATTGATGAAAATGAGGCCAGGGCCCGCCGTGGAGAAATTGCAAAAGAGGCCGAGTTCTACGGCGCTATGGACGGTGCCAGCAAATTTGTCCGTGGTGACGCCGTTGCCGGAATAATAATTACCCTCATCAATATCATCGGCGGGTTGATTATCGGCGTGTTGCAGATGGGACTTGATCTCAATACGGCTATAAAAAACTATACCCTCCTGACGATCGGCGACGGCCTCGTCTCCCAGATCCCTGCGCTTATTATCTCTACCGGAGCAGGCATACTGGTCAGCAGGGCGTCTTCGGATGGTGAAAATATCGGCGCTGAAGTAGCTCAACAGATGGGCGTGCACCCGAGGGCCCTTATCATCGCCTCCGGTATTATATTTCTATTTGCCCTGGCCCCAGGGATGCCGGCTATCCCCTTTATGTTCCTGGCAGGGGGTGTCTTTACGCTTGCGAGGATTCTTTCCGCCCGGGGAACCTCGAAAGAGACTGATGACAGGGCAGTTGCGGAGAACGAGCCCCAGGAGTTCAGCCATGAGGAAATTGAAAGATTTTTGCCTCTGGATTCCCTTGAAATGGAGATAGGATACGGTTTGATACCTATCGTGGATAATAAAGGGCAGGGGAATCTGCTTGATCGGATACGAGCCCTTAGACGACAATTCGCAACTGAAATGGGGCTGATAATACCCTCACTGCATATAAGGGATAACCTTGAATTAAAACCAAATGAATACGCCTTCTGTATAAAAGGTAACATTGTGGCCAGGGGTGAATTGATGGTCGATCATTATCTGGCCATTGATCCAGGTGATGCGAAGGGAAAGATAGAAGGAATCCGGACGACTGATCCGGCTTTTGGTCTGCCGGCCGTATGGATTGCACAGAACAGAAAAGCTGAGGCGCAGATGGCTGAATATACGGTTGTTGAACCGCCGAGTGTTATTACCACCCATCTGTCCGAAGTGGTTCGACTTTACGGGTACGAATTCCTTGGCAGGCAGGAAGTTCAGCGCTTGCTTGATAATGTCTCAAAAACCGATCCAAAAGTAGTTGAGGAACTTATCCCGAATCTGCTTGGGCTCGGTTCGATTCAGAAAGTCTTACAGAATCTTGTAAGGGAACAGGTATCCATAAGGGACCTTTTGACTATCATAGAAACCCTCGCAGATTATGCCCCTATGACAAAGGATACTGATCTGTTGACCGAATACGTCAGGCAAAGATTGGCACGTTCGATAACCAAACCCTATGTTAATGAAAACAATGTACTGAAGGTTTTCAACATCAAACCGAATATGGAAGAGATGATCGCCAGGGGTGTAA
>JAFGDF010000269.1 GCA_016932235.1 Deltaproteobacteria bacterium
GACAAGCTCACGGCCATGAGCCTGTCGAATGGCTCCGCCCGCCTTTGCCACGAGTTATGCAAGATACCGGGCACTGTACTTCTTCACTCTGTAAAAAAAAGAAACCCCCAATGGGACATATATGTGCCTATCAGATCTGATCATGCCAATACTTTTGAACGTTACCATATATCCGTATTTCATAATGTCCTAATCACACGATCCAAGTCAAGTTAGAACTGCCCTTTTTTCATTGCTGGAGACAGTTATTTATTTGCCCTGTTTCATCAGGATCAGGGGGATGTGAGGGCTTTTGTTTAAGGGATGAGACACAATATATTGTAAAAATCGCCTAAATGACCACTACATATATATAAATTAAAAATATATTGACTAATTGATAAAAATTAGTTGACAAATAATAATATATATGTATAATTATACCTAACTAATGACAGGTTTGTCCGGATTTAATGATGGTAAAAAAGATAAGAGAATCATTGCTGATGAGCAAGTCAGAACTCGCAAGGAAGGCCGGACTTTCAGTCCTGACTATCAACAGGGCGGAGAGAGGGATGAAATGCAGGATGGAAACCAAGAGGAAGATTATACTGGCACTTGGATATGACCTCGCCGACAGAGACAGGATCTTTCCGGAAAGTTATTGAGGTAAGGGTGAGGCCTTTAAGCGAATCTGGATTTGAAAGGAGAATCACATGAAAGAAAACGCCGCGGCCGAGAGATTAACGGATAGTGGCACCGCGCCTGAGAAAAGTTATGACCTCTACTATTGCGTGGAGATTCCGATAAGCAGGCTTGGTGTTATCTATCAGTTTAAGATCTGGGATATCGAATCCATGTCTATTCTGGTCAAAGGGAACTCGCGCGTTTTGCCCTGGTTAAAAAAGGGGTACGTGTTGAACATGAAATACTATTCTACCGACCCTGAAAATCCTTACAGAAACTTTAATACGGAGATCCGATACGTCAAAAGACAGGAGAATGGCCGGTTGCAAGATCATTACCTGGTGGGACTTGAGATTTTAGAAAGCGATGGTCAGTCAGTGATCAGCTGGCCTTATCGCCCGGATGGACCCAAAATGCTTCCTTTTGATGATATCTTAAGAAACACCTGGAGGGCTTAGAGTGATATCTTAGGTCTTAAAAAAATATGATTGTTTTTCTGGGATGTTCGTTACATTATAAAACGTTCCGTCCATTGGGAGGAAGAAGATAAAATTAAAAGTAACGGCATATCCGGAGACCCCGACTTCGGTCGGGGTTTTTATTTCATATTTTCACAGACGAGTTCAGCAAAATGGTAACAGGGCATCTCCTCAGCGCCATCCATCAACCTGGCCAGATCATAGGCATTCTTGCCGGCAAGCACTTCCTTCCACATGGGCTTTAGACTGCCCTGCCAGCAGATCTCCACAGATCTGTCTATTACCAGCGCTGAGGCCTTCCAGATATCCGGACCTATCCCATCGCCTTCGATAAAGGGGATGATTAGATGATCAAGGCAATGTCCAGGTGCATGCCTCTTTGGCATTTATCCAATATCCATAATCCGGTTCCATGAGCAGCAGGTCACTGAAATCCGGATTCTCCGGATCATATACCTCCCATGCTCCATATACATATGCCCATACGGATATATATTTGCCTTCTATTGATGCCAGGGCTTCAGCTATATCTTGACCTGTGTCTGAATTATACCCCACCAGGTTCCAGCCTGATAAAAGGTTTGTGGAGTTAGATGGAGTTGATCCGGATATAGTCAGGGTAGCTGCCTCAATCATATTAATCCAGTAGCCCTTTCCTGCCTCCATGGTCGTCAGGTCGCTGAAATCCGGATTCTCCGGGTCATATACTTGCCAACTACCGGCTATGTATGCCCACACACTTATATATTTGCCTTCAATGGATTCCAGGACTGTATTAATAGTCGGTGGATCTGGTGGTTGTTGACACAGGGATACCAGGTTCCAGCCGCTTCCAAGTTCAATTGACCGGGTGTCCTCGGAGCCAGCTGACGGCATCTCCTTCACGCTGATCTGATAGTCCAGCGCGGTTGTCCCGCCGGAATTGTCGATCTGAAGCGACCATGTTCCGCCGCCGGCTCCTTTGACAGAAATCTCCATGGTCCCGCCCGTATAGGAGTAGGTATTGTACGTCGTGTTGTCGGGCCGCTTCAGCACAATAGTGGTCGTGCTTGTCTCATTGAGACTGAGGGAGATGCTCAGCGTGGATCCGTCAGTAGCTTCAAAATCGATGCTTGTCGTATCCCCTGCCGCCACGTTGCCGGAAAAGGACCGGCTGAGGCCGTAGGTGGCAGTCTGCATGGCTTCGTAATTAGCACCCATGAAGTCATAGCCATAAGAATCCGCCGAAAGGAATCTCAGTACCGCGGGGGGATTAATTTCAAAGGGCCCTGTATCCGAATAGTCTATTATCTCACCACCATTAATCGTGTATTTGGTTACAACGGATGTGAATAAGGTTTCCCCTATGTAAACGTCGGAGTCATCCGTGGCGGTCAGTGTCACCGTGACCGGCCCGTCATAATAGCCAGAGAGGGGATCGACCGTTGTAACCGGCGGCGTGGTATCTGCCAGAGTAATAGTACCCTCAGCTCGGTCTTCGTATGGGTTGATGTTTCCTGCCGCGTCTATGAAGTAGGCATAGACATAAACTGTTCCGGGCTTGGTGTCCTTCAGTGTGTAAGAGACCGTCGCGGAAAAGGACTGCGCAGGTTCCACTGCCGTGAAGTCCTCCGGCTCGGGACTTTCATAGCCTTCTGTCAGATAGTAGCCCGTGACCGCGATATTGTCTGTGGCTGAGATCTCTATCGACAGGGTTGTCAATTCTGATTCTTCGGCACCCCCGTTGATTATTACGGATCCCGGAATAGGCGGAGCGGTATCGCCGGTCACTTCAATGGAGTCTGAGGACTTCGGGTTGGTGAAGTTTCCAAAGGCGTCGCGGTACCAGACATAAACGGTCTTTGTTCCCGTAGCGGCGCTTTCAAAGGTATACTTTATATCGGCGGAGAATGCCGCGGTTTCGTCAACCATTATAAAGGCGGACGGAGGCGGTATTGTGCTGGATTCCGACACGCAGTAGCCGGTGACGCCGATATTGTCCGTGGCGGAGAGGTTCAATGTCACGATTTTTCCCATAACACTGGCGTCGCCGCCGTTGATCGTGACCGTTCCCGTGGGCAGGGTCAGGTCCAGTAGTGAATCGGAACCGGACTTCCAGACAAAATATTGTGACATCATATAAGAGGCTATCTGTCCCGCGAAACCGGGGGGGTCGTAATTATTTAGTTGACCGGTTGTAAAGACAACATCTCCAGGGCCTGTGTATATATCACTAAGCCCAAGGCTTTCATACCCGTCGGTGCTCCCCAAGTCTAGACGCTTGGTCCATAACAGGGTACCGGTCGCGCTGTATTTTCGTATTACCCCAACCGGACCGGGATCGATGCTGCCAACGACGTAGACGTTCCCTTTTGTATCTACGGAGACTCCATTCATCCAGATGCTAGTATCTGAAGGATCTAAGAAATTAATTATCTTGTCCCATTGACCTTCTGTCTCCGGGTTGCCGTCGGTGGAAAATCTACAGACAAAACTTCTGCAATTTGTATAAGATGCCGGATCTTCCCCTCCTTCAGGATCAAATGTGGTAAGACCTGTTACATATAGGTAACCGGAAGACCCCAGAGATATGTCATTAGCATTTTCAGTATAGGAGGTTCCCCAGAGACGGCTCCACTGTTTTTCGCCACTGCTGTTGAACATGGCCAGCAAAACATCTCCTGACCCTTGGCCGGTAAGTCCATCAATTCCGTCCAATCCATACCCCGCGATATATATATTCCCAGAGGCATCAACGGCCATGCCTCCTTCAAAGTAATTGCCATACCCATCGCCTGGTAAGAGGACAACAGCCCACTGCAATTCGCCCGAACCGTTATATTTGGCAAGGAAATTTCCATTCCCTTCGGACCATGAGATAGTTTCCGTGTCACTCAGGTCCAGGGTTCCGCTGGTATAACCTAGTATGTAGAGACTGTCCGATCCGTCGACACCTATACCATTGATCCTGGTCAGGTCACTGTTACTGCCACTAACGAATTTTTTCAACCACATCTGATTTCCATCGCTGTCGAACTTTGCCACGAAGGCATCGGGAGGTGTGGAGTAGGTATCTGACCAATCGTATTCCCCGCCGATATAAACATATCCACTGCTGTCAGAGGTGATACAATCTCCTCTTGAGCTGTATACTGTTCCCTCTGTCCAGCTGTCGGTTGTTTCCAGCAGACTGCTCCAGAGGATATCACCGGTACGGCTAAGTTTGGAAACAAAGGCGCTGCCATATAGTGTAATATTATCGTTTCCTCCCATATCTCCCTCGGTTGTTCCGACCACATAGATGTTGCCGGAAAGGTCCATGGTGATCCCGTTTCCTTCGACTGTTTCATCACTATAACCATAGAGGCGGACCCAGCCGTGGGTAAAATCAACACTGGAGTGCGCCGCGTCACTGATATTGCCTGCCATGTCTATGAACCAGGCGTAAAGGATCTTAATACCGGGAGAGTTGGAAAGGGTAAAGTTAAAGCTGGCATTCAGAGATATAACCGGTGTTTCCAGAAGCGTGAAATCATCAGGCCCGCCCGGTGAGGCCGAACTTTCCGAAACGCGGTACCCGGCAATGCCTAAATTATCCGTCGCGCTGACTATTACTGTTACCTGTGAGGTTGAAACCGAGCCGGAGGCGTCGTTGATCTGCACAAGACCGTCAGCAGGTTCCGTCGTATCAAGGATTATGGAATCGGAGGCCGCGGCGCTTGTGTTACCCGCCGCGTCTTTGAACCATGCGTACACCGTCTTGCTGCCGTCACCCTCGGTGAGGGTGAAGGTGACCGTAGCAGAAAAGATCTGTGTCGAGGTAACGGAGGTAAATGGGGGCAATGTTTCCCCGGAAAGGGCATTGCCGTCCTCGGAGAGATAATATCCGGTGACCCCTACTCCACCAGGATCGTTGGCCGACAGGGTTAGTGAGACGGAGCGTGAGGTGGTGTAATCTGCGTCCCCTTCGATCTTGATGCTTGTGCTTACAGGCGCGTCAGTATCCTCGCAGAAGCCGCTCACGGGCAGCATCAAGATAAATAGCGTGGCAAGAAATCCTGCAAATAATATCGATCTGTCTTTTATATATATGGAAGTCATTGCTTTACCCCTTGAGCTTGTCTGGGATTTCAAGAGAGCATTATTCTAACCCTCTTTCCTCTAATGTTATCGGTTTATTATAGTAAACGACTTAATAAACCAGGCATTTTGACGATTGTAATTTACCTGTTGTCCGGCAGGGACCCTTTTTTTCATGGCGAAAGAAATTATCTGCAAATAAATGGCCTAAGGATGTCGTCACCGCAAGCGGCATCTTCGACAGGCGTGTCACAACAAATCTGGTCCCGCTGATCTTCTCAAGACGATATCTACAGGCCTTATTGCCGATGGTCTTATTTTTAAGGATTTTATAGGCCCTTTCCGGTTGGCGACCGGATATTCTGCCATAGCTACGGAGGGGTAAATCCTTAAAAATAAGACCATTGCGGGGCTTGAGTGGAATCTTCTTTTGAGATATCGTCTTTCGAAGAACAGCTATGACCTTTGATCGCCCGCCTTTGCTGCGAGTTATGCAAGATACCGGGCACCGTATTCTTTCGCCTCTGAAAAAAAGAGCCCCTGCCGGATATCCGTAGCCTGCTTTTGTGAGTATGGACAATTAGTTATGTCGTTCACTATAGTTACTATCTTAATTGTTAGAGCATGATATAACAATAGGTTAATAGTATGATTTTTCTATAATAATAAAGTACCAGGGGAAAAGATTTATACTGGCACTTCATTATTAGCTCCCATGGAATCTTTTTTATTATTTGATGCTGAAATTCCGCATCGCGGATAAAACGCAGCCTTATTTGATTGACAGGTTGAGTCTTTTTCCCTACGCTATAAAATAATTTCAGAGTTAGTTAACTTGGAGGTTATAAATGAAAAGAAAAAAATGTATCCGGCTTATTGCTTTTTCGGTGTTAATGATTGCCTGGGCTGCAGGAGGCGGCTTGTCAGTTTTAAACGCTCAGGAGCCGCCGGCAGAACAACCCGGGGCGGTACCGACGGCGGCGATGCTGCCCATACTCAGTTCCAACGACCTGGCAACATCAGCTTATATCACCGGTTATCTGGAAAAATGTCTGCAGGATCGCAATGCCTTTAATTTCGTTTCCAAAGAAAAAGTAGATCAAGCCATCGCAGCCGGCGGATACGACATGACCAAGATATTCGGATTGAAGAAAGAGGAATACAAAGCTCTGGCCGCTAAACTGGGAGTTGATTACATCTTACACGGTATCATTGCGGTGCGTAAAAGTATAAAATTCACCGGCTGGCGCAAGGATGTGGATTCTACTATCAAACTGTATGACGGTAAAAGTGGTAAATCTATTGATAGTTGGCGCTCGATGACCGATTTTTCATTTACTGATGCGGAAACGGAGAAAGACGCCAACAAAATGGGTGAAGCGACGGCGGCAAGTATCTGTGAAAAGATGAGAAAAAGCGGTTTTTAGGCCTTTATCCCAGAAACATCCGCTGAGCACCCAAGATCATAAGCCAATACTATTATGGAATGAAGGATGCGGTTTTCTATATTGGCGCGATGCCCTTTTCTCTTGCCCATGGTCTATATGTCCCTTTACATAACTCTCCGATAACAATGGCGCTTGTGCATTATTCTTCCCTGGGGACATTCATAAGCCATTTAACATAGGCTGATGCTGGACGCAGGAGAATTGCCTGACTGGGTGATGCGTATGATGGGACATGAGATACCTCAAATGATCCATGAACGCTATTATTCCTACATCAAGAACTATCAGAGGGACGACGACAAGGAGTTTATGGAGAATATCTATAATAGTTCGAAGGATAAGAAGATTAAAGAGACAGATGAAAAGAGAGCCTCGAAGCAGTCTATAAACTTTCCAATAAATTTGACAAGTTACATGTCATTGACCCCTCGAATGACCCCCAAAATAATAAGAAAAAAATTGAATTATTAAAATAAAAGCGGCATGATTATCCTATCAAGAATAAATAAAATTTGAGTAAAAAAGCACACATAAAAATATTGACAATTCAAAAATGAATAAATTTTACAATCATCCCCACGAAGACCTAGAGTCTCGCGGGACCCGAGTTGCCGGAGCACTCGGGTTTTTTTTGCCTTCGCCAAAATTCCGCTTGATGCCCCACCGAAAGCGATGTGGAGCTTCATTTCTGCATATTTTCACAGACGAGTTCAGCAAAATGGTAACAGGGCATCTCCTCAGCGCCATCCATCAACCTGGCCAGATCATATGTTACCTTCTTTGAAGCAAAGGTCCTTTCAAGACCATGTTCAATCTTTCTTGCCGCCGCGGACCATCCGATGTGGTCAAGCATCATAGCCCCGCTAAGGATCAGGGAGGATGGATTCACCTTATCAAGCCCGGCGTATTTAGGGGCCGTGCCATGAGTGGCCTCAAAGATCGCATATCCCCCCTCGTAGTTAATATTCCCGCCAGGGACCATTCCTATGCCTCCCACCTGCGCCGCAAGGGCGTCTGAGATATAATCGCCATTAAGATTCATGGTGGCGATCACATCGAAATCTTCCGGCCTGATAAGCGCCTGCTGAAAAAATATGTCTGCGATGGCATCCTTTATCAGGATCTTGCCTTCAGGGACTTTCCCTTCGGACTCGTCCCACCTGGCAGTCTTTTCAGGGTATGATTCCCTGGCAAGCTGGTATCCCCAGTTCATGAATGCCCCCTCGGTAAATTTCTGGATATTGCCCTTGTGAACCAGCGTGACGCTTTTGCGGTTATGTGTTATGGCAAAATCGATAGCCGCCCTGATAAGCCTCTGGCTGCCCGTTCTGCTTATTGGCTTGATCCCTATGCCGGAATCGGGACGGATCTCCCAGCCATACTCCTTTAAAAGATAATCCATCAGGAGGCGGGTCTCTTTCTTGCCCTCCTCCAGTTCAAAACCGGCATACACGTCCTCGGTGTTTTCACGGAACACCACTATATCAACCTTATGAGGTTTTTTAACAGGGCTGGGGACACCGGGGAAATGCCTGACATGCCGGACACAGGCGTAAAGGTCCAGAAGCTGTCTCAGTGTGACGTTCAGGCTCTTAAAGCCTTCTCCAACAGGGGTGGTCAGAGGCCCCTTTATGCCGATTCTATATTCCCTAAACGCGTCAATCGTATCTTTAGGAAGCCATTCACCTGTCAGGTCATAGGCCTTCTTGCCGGCAAGCACTTCCTTCCATACAAGCTTTCGACTGCCCTGCCAGCAGATCTCCACAGATCTGTCTATTACCAGCGCTGAGGCCTTCCAGATATC
>JAFGDF010000270.1 GCA_016932235.1 Deltaproteobacteria bacterium
CAGCATCTTGGTGCTTTTCTAAATTCAGGTACTTTTCGGCACTCTCATTCTCATGGATCCTCCACTTGAATTTCTCCCTTAACATCAGGGTAACTGGTTACCACGTCCCCTACATGAGCCTATATAAAAGTTACGCAAACTTTATTCCGCGACATAAAAGAGACATCCCAGCAACCAAATGAAAGTCCACTCCCTCCCATCGGAAGCCGCTTCTAGGGCGTCTCGGAGACCCGAGTCACACGTCGCCCCATAATATTGTCATCTTGAATGGGCAAAATATTATCGTCAAAGGAGTCTCTGACATCCTGTCGAATGACTTTCTGTAACAAATCATAGTCTTCCTTTTCTATCATCTTATCCAAGCCTCACTCCTTTTTACTAACAGATGCTAAGGTCGTGGTTAGATTTGACCATTTTTCAATATATGACCACTATTTCGCGTCACCCGGTCCTCCTCCGCCCACCTTTTGATTTTAAATATTCATCGATAAATCAATGTGTTGGATCGAATAAAGTTGCAATTATGCAGTCTGGCACGTAAAAGGGGACGTTCGTGCGGAGCGTGCATAACCTTCCAGGTAAAACGGTACATCCTAAACGACTTTTGGATATCGCCTGGAGATCACAGCCACACCCAAACCTGACATATGAGAATAATCTCCGGGACGAAAAAATAAGGAACAAGAATACATAAGGCAAGCTGATCGGCAATTGTATCGGACCCACCTAGGCCACAATCTCTTGAATTTAAGACATATTTTCTGGTATAGCTGAGATCATCATTTTAAAATCATTACCGAAGATACAAACAAAATTTTTGAATTTATCGAAATTAAAGGTTCATTTGGGTAGTCTATATTTCGGGAAAGGTAAAGATTAGAATCTCAAATCGTAATCAAATCAAGATAATGTTTTCTTTAAACCATGTAGACCTATAATGAGGATTGGGTTTTCGACTCCCCCCGCCTCAACCAATAAAATCAATAATTTACACCCTCGGAAAGACCAATTGGGCTACTTTTTTCAAATTTGGATGAACATTTACTACCTTCTTTGAAGCAATACTGTTTGTTGCCATCCCTCTAATCAATTCAACTTTCTATATCGAAGCCAATTATAGGTCATTAATAAATGCCTATTCGCATTAGACTAAAATTATCGAAATCATACAAAAATTTATTTATTATCGCCTTGTTTAATAAACTCAATATATTTGTTTGGCACAGAGGTATTAGAAATTAAAAATAATCACACAGAATAATATTTTTGTTGACAAAATTCACATTTATGATATATTGTGACATCATCATATTTATGAAAGGAGTTGCTTATGTCTACAGAAAAACTTGTCGGAATTGCCGAAATTGCTGATTTTGCTGGTGTTACTAAACAAGCCGTAAGCAATTGGCGCATGCGCTACGACCATTTCCCACGCCCAATACAGAACCTCCAAAGTGGTCCAGTTTGGGATCGAGAAAATATCGAAGCTTGGGTAAAAAGTTTTAAGGGCGAGGAAACACATGTTCTTAGCTTCATCAACTTAAAAGGTGGTGTAGCGAAAACCACAACCGCTGTTGCCGTATCAGAAATGCTTGCACAAGAGGAACGCAAACACGTTCTGTTAATTGACCTCGACCCACAGACCAACGCAACAGTTACACTCATTTCAGAAGAGAAATGGGCAGAAATGGACAAAGATGGTCGAACTATCGCCCAGCTCTTTGATGATCGACTTAATCCACAAAATACGCCAAAATTCGAAATTGAGAAAGCCATCGAACATCGCGTATCAACGATTAACGATGGCATCCCACGACTTGATTTACTGGCTTCAAGTATTCGTCTAATCGATATCCAAGATCGTATCCCAATGATCGCGCTTTCCGGTAACTTTACCGCCAATCCTCTTGAAATTCTAAGGGTTGCTCTTCAACCAGTGCTCGACCGTTACGATTATATCATCATCGATTGTCCGCCAAGCCTTGGGACCGTCACTAAAAACGGCTTGCGAATCTCCACTGGTTATGTGATACCTACCATACCAGACATCGTTTCTACTTGGGGCATCTACCAGATTATAAGCAATGTAGAGGGTTTTGCGCTAGATATTGGGCGTTCAATTCCCGCTCTAGGCATCATTGCAACAAAGGTGCAAGCCAATAGCCTCCATAGACGCGTGATTGAGGATCTAAAAGCAAGACGACTGGGCCATTTTGGTGAACCCGGCATGTTGCCACAACCCGCACTCTTTAATAATATTCTACCTCAAACTGTCGGGGTAGCACGTGGATCAGATGTAGACGCCGACATTCGTACCTTCAAAGGAAAATATGGCACCGCCTACAACGCGCTACATGGCATTACTCAGGAGATCAAACAATTATGCGAAAAGAAAAAAAATTAATAGGAATTTTGAGCGGCTTAGTAGATTTACTAGTGGAAGAGTCTGAGCGTAATCCAGAATTTGCCACTAGACTCGATCGCATACTTTCTGATCTACCCAAGAGAAAAACTGTCTCAAAGAGGCGCGCTAAAAAACCTCCATTACCAAAACAACTACCTGATATCTACGCAGAATGGAACGCTCGTGGAGAAATGGAATTTCGTCTATGGATGCGTGAACAACCCATTATCATTTTACGCGCCATCATCCGTACCCAAGACTTTGATTCGACCCATCGAACCACAAAATGGAAGGAAGCAGAAAAACTGGCTGATTATATTACAGATAATTTACGTGCTCGACTTTTAAAAGGATCTGCTTTCATACGAATAGAGGCGACTGAATGAATTGGATAAACTTGAATACGCAATATATCTGTGCAGTAAAAAGGTGCTTCACATTTTCATATTTTGTTAGGGACGTTAGTGCAGAACATGCATAACTCTCCAGGTAAAACGGGACATCCTTAACGACTTTTGGATATCGCCTGGAGATCACAGATACATTTAAAACTGCGATACGAGAATAATTCAGAAGGCAAATGAGGAGATTTATGTACATGTCGTGGCCAGAAATTGAAGCTTTTCAAAAGACGCATTTTTGTATAATATTCTCATATTAACAACCAGGCGAATGACTGATATCATGGGAATAATCTCAAATTCAAGTGTAATTTTAAGGCGCCATTTTGTGACTGGTGCATATCGGTAAAATCTCCATTCACTCACTTAGGTGGTAAGAATGAGCGTGTGCAGAGAATTTGTCGAGGAGGGAAACGATGGACGAATACGATAAGCACTACAGTGAAGAGTCCTTTTGGGAGAAGCTCAAGCAATATGGCATTGTGATTGGCCGAAAGGGTGTAGAGATCTCGCTAACCCTTTATTACTGCCTGCAAGATCCCGACACGCCTACCAGAACAAAAGCAATAATTGCAGGCGCTTTGGGGTACCTCATATTCCCGCTTGACACAATTCCAGACCTACTGCCAGCAGTCGGCTTTTCCGATGACTTGGGCGCTCTCGCATTAGCGCTGGCCGTCGTGGCAATCCATGTAAAGGACGAACACAAGAACCATGCGAAGGAAACACTCTCACGTTGGTTTGGCACTGATGACGACGATCCAGTGAGGGCATGATGGAATGTGCATCGGACCAGCGCAAGAGCTGTGCGCCGATGATCGCAAACGTTACAAATATCTTTAAAATACTTCATGTAATTTACCAATCATCAAATCTGGTATAGCTCCAACTGATTGACATCTGACCCTGAGTTCATGTACTGATATGTAATGCAACCTTACCAAAACCATTGTATAGGAGAATATCGAAAAAGAAAGATGATTTAGTTTCATAAACTGAAAACCCCACATCTCTATTTGAGAAATGGGGTTCTTATCATTCCACCGCAACTTCTGTTAAAACTTATTTATTTTTTTTATTCCTTCTTAACAATATCCTGATGGAAAAGGTCACCTTGCTCAGATCCCCCTTTTCCCTGAGCCTTCTTTTCTTCATATTTCTGTAACAGGTCCTGAATAGCCTCTTCCATCAAATCATTTGCCGAGCACTTCTCGTAGATCGCTAAAATTTTGATTTTCTGAAGCAATTCGCTGTCAATCGTGGTGGTAAATCTTTCTCTCTCTGCCATAAGTGGTCTCCATTCCATAAGACCATCTGTAAGAAAAAGGGCCTTGAGCTAGGCCTTGGTGATGCTCCTGAATATGTATTCACTAATAATGTTGGTGAATTAATTGATTTGGATAACTGGCGAAGGCGCGTTTTTAATAAGGCACTTGAAAAGGCTGGAATGAGGCATATCAGGATTCATGATCTGAGACACACATATGCAACTATCAGGATCAGCGAAGGGCATGACATCGTTGATGTATCAAATCAGCTAGGGCATCATTCAGAGGCATTCACATTAAAAGTCTATAATCACTGGCTGCCTGGTAAGAGAAAAGCGGAAATAGACACCCTGGATGATCCAGAATTTACGAGCTCATCTGCACCCTATATGCACCCCACCACCGATGAGCATAAAAAAAGATCGACTGAAAATCAGCCAACCTATTGATTTTACTGGTGGAGCTGATCGGGATCGAACCGACGACCTCTTGAATGCCATTCAAGCGCTCTCCCAACTGAGCTACAGCCCCGCTTTTCGAAGGACTATAGCAGTGTGATTTTTCGATGTCAACAGTATATTGAATAGCTTTTTTTCTAAAGTGGTCTGTTTTATGCCGTGCCCACCGCAAAGCAACCGCTAGATGGGTAGACGCATGATTCTTCGCAGGTTTCCTTCGAAGATCATGCGTTTTCCCACTCTGAAATGGCCATATCCCATCAATCTACCGTGGCTGTGTTGCCACCTCGTCAAGCAGGCCCACTTCCTTGAGCCGCTGGGCCTCATTTGTCCAGAGATCTTCCAGAAACTTGGTTAACTCCTTGCTCCGCATAATGCGGGGCAACATGGCCGTGTTATCCACCGCCTTTTGTACGGCAGGGGTGTCCATGGCTTTTTCAAAGGCATCTTCCAGTATACTGACTTTTTCCGGTTCCAGGCCGGCAGGGGCCCAAATGCCGAAGTATGAATTGTTATAGTAGTCGTAGCCCAGGTCAAAGAGCGTCGGGACATCCGGGAACTGTTTCAGCCTCTTGTAAGTAGAAACTGCAAGGAGCCGGGTCTGCCCCTTTACCGCATACATAACCCCTGTGTGGATCAGGTCCACATGCCCCCCCAGGAGGGCTGTAAGCTCTTCGGAAGATCCGCCAAAAGGGATCTCGGTCCACTTGAAATTCTCTTTCCTCTGGATGGTCACCATAGATAGATGAATCGGGGTGCCGGTCCCTGAGGTGCTGTATTTCAGCTTCCCCGGATTTTTTCGGCCATAATCGATCAATTCCTGAAAATTATTAAAGGGTGAGTCTGGTTTCACCTGAATTCCCGCGGACGGGTGCAGGACTCCCAGGATACTCGTAAAGCTTGCCAGGGGTTTAAAGGGCGCCTTCATGCGCAGGGGGAATATGATTATCCCCGTGCTGCTACCGAGAATGAGGTTATATCCGTCAGGATCCTCCCCGGCGAGGATGCCAAGACCCACCGAGCCTCCTCCTCCCCCCGGCTTGTTCACCACTACAAGCGGCTGGCCCAAAATCTTCTCCGCGCCCGCACAAAGGGCCCGGGTAAACACGTCCATGGGGCCGCCTGCGCTCATGGGGCAGATTACGGTAATAGGCTTTTCAGGGTACGCCGCCAGGGCGGGCGAAAAAATCATAATTCCAAAAAGAAAGGTTACCATTATAGCCAGACTGATTTTCAAACTTGATTTCATCTCTCTACCTCCTTTTTTTTAAATGTTTTTAATAGTATATAGGGTTTTAACTGGCCTCTGAACTTGGCTCGGGTTCACAAGCCTTCCTCCTTTTTTTGAGAATACCACGGATAATTCCAATAAGCGAAAGTATGGTCAGGATAAAAAATGCAAGAGAAATGGGGCGGGTCACAAAGATTGCCAAGCTGCCGTCCGACATAAGTAAGGCTCTCTGGAAGGCCTTTTCCCCGATGGGGCCCAGGATAAAGGCGATGAGAAAGGGCGCGGTGGCGAAATTGAACTTCAACATATAGTAGCCCAGTATCCCGAAGACGATGACCACGCCGATATCGAAGATGGAGTTGGTCATGGCATAGGCCCCAATCATACAAAAGATAAACAGGATGGAGAAAAGTGTCCTTCTCGGGACCCGACCAAGATAGCGGAGATACTTCATGAAGATTGTCCCGAGGACATAATAGACCGCATCGCATATTAAAAGACCGACGAAGATGGCATAGATGATATCAGGACTCTCCTGGAAAAGCATAGGCCCCGGGATTAATCCTGCCACCAGAAAGGCCCCCATGATGATGGCGGTGACGCTGTCGCCCGGTATCCCTATGGTCAGCAGCGGGATGAAGGTGGCCCCCACCACGGCGCTGTTCCCGGATTCCGAGGCCGCGATCCCCTCCAGCGATCCCTTCCCGAACAATTCCGGGTTTCTGGATGCCTGTTTTGCCCTGGCATAGCTTATAAAGGCGCCGATCCCCACACCGATTCCGGGAATGGTCCCGATCGCTGTACCGATAGCGGTGCCCCTCACAATAGAGCGCAGGCAAGTCTTGAACTCGGCCCAGGATACGCGGTTATCGGCCGGATTGCTGGATGTGGGAATCGTATATTTGTCCACTTCGCTCTCTGACCTTCGGCCTATCTGGGTAAATATCTCCGGAAGGCAGAAGAGACCCACCAGCACAGGGATCAGGCTTAGACCTCCATCCAGGTTCACATTGTCAAAGCAAAAGCGGCGGGTGGACACCACCGGATCAAGCCCCACTGTGGCTACCAGAAGGCCCATGGAACCTGATATCAACCCCTTTATCATGGAATCGCCGGACACACTCGCAATGATGGTGAGAGAAAAAAATATGAGAACCGCAATCTCCGGGGGGCCGAACTTCAATGCAATGGAAGCAAGGGGCGCCGCTACCGCGATCAGGACAAGATCAGACGCCGTATCCGCCAGGCAGGAGGCATATTTGGCCATTTTTAGTGCCTTACCTGATTTACCCTGCTGTGTCAATGGGAACCCGTCCAGAACCGTGCACGCCGAGGCCGCGGTTCCAGGGGTGTTCAGCAGGATAGCGGTGATGGCCCCGCCAAAGGTTCCACCCTTGTAAAGCCCGATAAAGAGCATAATGGCCGTAATAAACGGCATCTCAAACGTCAGCGGCATGAGCATTGCGATGGCCATCCCTCCGGTAAGTCCGGGTATGGAGCCGAAGAGAAGCCCGACGGAGGCGCCTATTACAATGGCCAGAAAGTTCTGCCATTGCATAATCAGGTCAAGCCCCAGAGCAAAATTTTCCAGCATAATTCAATCCCTCATTTCAGCCATGATCCGGTTGGGAACTGGACTTTCATGCCGTATCTAAAAAACACGTACACGCCCGCGGAAACGATCATCGTGGTCAGGATGGTGCGCAGGGGCCGTTTCATTCCTCCCTGGATCGTAAAGAGGGCCGTAAGCCCCAGAAACATTCCCGGGAAAAAACCGAGATACTGAAACATCTTCATGAAAAATACGGCGGAGAAAAAAGCCCCTACTACGCGTACCTCTTCGACCAGGCTCATCATATTGGACGGAGGGGGAGGCATCCTTCCTTTGGGGAGCAGGCGTACAAGAACCAGCAGGATACCCAGGATACCGATAATCAGGGTAATCAGCTCCGGATAAAACCGTGGAGAAAAACTTTTTGTATCATATCCCTCCATAACTCCGATCTGGGTGGGGATCAGATAAAAAAGGACAAGGATGCTAAAACCAACGACGGTCAGTGCTATGATCCACTCCCTAACCTCTTCCTTGCTCATGCTCATTCGCCTTCACCTCTCATAGCAGGCACCCCGGTTCCCGTATCAATGATATTCCCCATCCATACCTTGACTCTCGCCAACGAGGTATCTCTCCCGGGGTCCGATAGATAGGAGGGTTTTTCTGCAATTCCTTCTATGAAAACTTCCCGGATATGAGGGATATGCAACCTCAGCATTTCTCGGCTATCTTTTTTCCCTCGCCTATGGCGTATGAAGAAATCTATATGATCCTGGATCGAGGTCCACAAAGGCCGATAACCTCACGGTTATCTCATGCCATCTTATTACCCTATTGATTCTATCGATTAGTTTTCATTACGATTATATTCTAAAGATTTTGATACTTCAATGCCAGCAAAATTATTGCTTCACCAATCCTCTTATACCCCATGCCTCACCCCTCCGCTTAGCAACCCTCTTTGAGGGGAAATATCCCAGGTATTATGCATTTTATGACGATTTTCGCCAGGTTCTGAAAAGGTCTCAAAGTTTATTTATTATAATCATATGAAATGTCTGTAATTGAATTCTGCATTCTGAATCCAATAAAATAGATACACAAATACCGTATTCATGTCAACATAAACTTATACCCGAATTTTGCACGGGATGAATGTATAAGGCAATTGTGCGATAATTTTTTTTGTTCTCCTGTTTTCACCAGGAAGACAGGGGATAAAGAAACCTTTAAATATGTAAACTATGCAGACTTCAACTGTACACCTTGATCATCCATACTTTTTGTCTTGACAGATAGGAGTCCTTCCTTCCATTATGTCTCAGTTTTTCCCGGGGCGACCGCTCAATTTGAAGAAGAAATAATCATGCAAGAATTAAAAAAGAAAGGATCAAACAACATGAGTACCAGCATTAAACCACACACATATAACGCCAATCCGGGCAAACTGCCTGGTCCGGATACCGGTGTAGAAATACGAAAAACGATCTGTCATATCTGCAACCCGGTAGCAAACTGCGGGATCGATGCCTATGTCAGAGACGGCGTCGTCATCAAGGTGGAAGGGAGCGAGGAGAACCCTCACAACAGGGGGACTCTCTGCTCCAAAGGCTCCGCCAGCAGGCAATATGTCTACCATCAAGATCGTATCTTGCACCCCATGATTCGGAAGGGTAATCGAGGCTCCGGATCATTTCAACCCATTTCCTGGGAGGAAGCCCTGGACCAGATAGCAGAGAGGCTGATCAGAATAAAGGAAGAGACCGGTCCGGAATCCGTGGTCTTTTACGTGGGTTTTTGCAAATGGATGCGCCCTTTTTTAAAACGTCTAACCCATGGTTTCGGGTCCCCGAATTACTGCACCGAGTCCAGTGTCTGTGCTGAGGCTGCCAGGATAGCCGCGGCCCTGAACTACGGCGCCTTTGGAACGCCGGAATTTGATAAAATGAAATGCCTTTTACTCTGGAGCCGGAATCCGTTTTGGTCCTGTAGTGCCATGGTGGACAGGATCCTCACCGCGAAGGAAAAACGGGGAATGAAGATTATCGAGGTAGGACCCCTGATCACCCCTATGACGGCCCATGCGGACATACACCTGCGTATCCGGCCAGGGACATCAGGGGCCCTGGCCCTGGGAATGGCCGATGTTATTATCAAGGAAGGCCTCTATGACCGCGAATTCGTGGAAAAATACACCCTTGGATTTGAAGAATTCCGGGGATATGTTAGACAATTTTCTGTATCAGAAACTGAAAGGATTACCGGTGTTCCGGGCGATCTGCTCATAAAAGCGGCCAGGCTCTATGCCGGCACAAAGCCGGCCGGCATGTGGAACGGGGCTTCTCCCACAGTGCACCATACGAATGGAGTTCAGAACCACAGGGCCATTACCGCACTGGTTGGCCTGACCGGCAACTATGACAGGGAAGGGGGAAATTATGTAACATCGTCGACATACCTCCATATCTGGAGCGGCCTTCAGACGAGGGAAAACGCCTTTGAACAGACGCTCCCGTGGGAAGACATGCCCCCCAGAGTGGGCCAGGACGTATTTCCAGTGTGGAGCCGCATAGTCCCCCAGGGTCAATCAATGCATATACCATTTCAAATTCGAACCAAAAAACCCTACCCGCTTCGTGCCATGCTCTGTTTCGGGCTAAACTACCGTATGTGGCCTGGTTCGGACTTTTTCAAGGAAAGCCTGAACATGCTTGATTTTGTTGTTGATATCGATCTTTTTATGACCGATTCAGCCAGGATGGCGGATATCGTATTGCCGGCCTGCTCTTCCTTTGAGCGAAGCGAACTCAATTTTTACCCGGAAGGTTATGGCATATGGACCGAACCCGTCATCGCACCCTTGGGGCAGTCTAGGTCGGATGTGGATATTATTAGGGATCTGGCCACGCGGTTGACCCCGGAGGATACCCTGCTTCAATCCGGTTACGAGGCTTGCCTCGACTGGATCTTTGAACCGTCCGGGCTGACCATGTCGGAACTAAAGAAACATCCCAAAGGTTACACAGTCAAGGATCCTGTGGTGTTGCCTTATCAGAAATATGAAACCCGAGGATTCAACACCCCATCCGGAAAGATGGAGTTCGCCTCGACTATACTGAAGGAAGCGGGTGTGGATCCTCTTCCCGTTTACCAGGAACCGAAACTGAGCCCCCTGTCTAAAACGGATACGGCATCAGAGTACCCTCTGATTCTTACTACAGGGGCACGCCTTCCCATGTTCGTTCACTCCCGCACGTTCCGGCTGGAATGGACCCGCAGGCTCCGACCACACCCAATGGTGGATATCAATCCCAGGGACGCCCGGAATCGCGGGATCCTCGCACTTGATGAGGTTACTCTCTCCACCAACAGGGGCTCTATCCGGGTGAAGGCGAATCTCACGGAAACGGTTCCTCCGGGCGTCGTAAGCATGATGTACGGGTATCCGGAAGCCGACGTCAACGAACTGATTGAACCGGATTATGTGGACCCCATCTCGGGGTTTCCCGGCTTTAAATCATTATTATGTGAGATAACAAAAATTACCGATTAAAGGAGCAAAGTAAATGAAGCAACTAGCATTTTCTTTCGACATCTCCCGCTGTTCCGGCTGCTACGCCTGCGTTGTAGCATGCCAGGACCAAAACGACTTCACAGGTAATGATGTCGCGTTCAGACATGTGACATTGTACGAGGAAGGGGAATATCCTTCTGCAAGAATTCTTTTTATTTCAACATCCTGTTTCCACTGCGGTGATGCTCCCTGCCTGATGGTCTGTCCCACAGGCGCCATATTTAGAATTGATGAAAACGGCATAATAGTTATAAATCGTGATCTTTGCATAGGATGCCACAGTTGCGAGCTTGCATGTCCTTTTGGGGCTCCGAAATTTGCCGAGGACCGCAAAATGGTAAAATGTGACATGTGTAGTATTCGCATGGAACATCACATGGCGCCTGCGTGTGTACGGGCATGTCCATCCCGGGCAATTGACGTGGGCTCACTTGAAGAGATATCTAGGAGAAAATCGGAAAACGCCTCGATAAAAATATTGAAATCACTCGTAACAGCACGACCTGCGTAAAGCCAAATCTGTGAATTAGGAACATATAAGGAAATCAGGATCACACACGAAAAAACTATCGGACTTTATCCGACAAACTGGCAATAGTACATCATGAATACCTGCCCCTTTTAATGAGCTAACGGTAGAAGCTCCTTCAGCCAAATGTATGAGTTCTTCACCAAATGATTTTTAAGCAGCCTACGCCCTGCGCAAAGGGGGCACAATTTGCTTGACAAAGTTCCGTTCATAGAATACTGTATTCAGCATGCAGAATTTAGTATCGTTAAACTGAAAGCCTGTCTCATGGCGAACTGATGTTTTTCAGAATGGAGATATCGATGAAATCACTGTCCATTGAGGAGTTTGATACGGACGTCCTGGTCATAGGTGCGGGCGCCGGAGGCATGATGGCGGCAATCAGCGCGGCTGATGAGGGCGCGGCCGTAATCCTGTGCGAAAAAGGCAATGCGCGGCGGTCAGGAGGGATATTCGCCGGTAACGATCATTTTTTCTGTTTCATCCCGGAGATTCACGGGGCTGATGCCCGTGAAAATTTTGTCAATTCGATTATGTCAGGAGGTATGATCGATGCGGATATCGCGTGCAGGTACGTTGACAAAGCCCGTGATGTTTTAGGGAAATGGGAAGAATGGGGGATTAACTTAAAGACGAACGGTCATTACGAATTCACCGGTCACGGGTGGCCCGGATCATCGGGAAAGATGGGAGAACCCGGAAAGACGGACCGGGGGCATATCCATTTTTCTGATCCCGAGATCTGTCCAAAATTAGAGCAGCAGGTGCGAAAAAGGGGTGTCCGCATAATAAACAGGGTTATGATGACGGAACTTCTCAAGGACCATGACGGCGGAATAATCGGCGCCATGGGCGTCAGCACCAGAGAACCCACACTTTTTGTTATCCACGCAAAGAGCGTAATTCTCAATTCGGGCGCTGTTAACGGGACTCGACTTTACCCTTCACCTTACGTGAAAGGCTACAGCATGGCTGAGCCGGGAACAGGCGATGGTGAAGTCATGGCCTATAGAGCTGGGGCCGATATCCAGAACGCGGAGATGTGTTACCTGCAGACCGGGTTGCGTTTTGGCCCCTGGGCCGGAAGGGGAACATGGGTGGGCATCCTGCGGGATGCGGAAGGCAAGCCCGTTGGGCCGCCCTATCTATCCGCGCCTGATCCCGAAATCGGTGACATGTCAGTCGAGAGTCCCGACGCGATTGATCATGCCCTGGCAACGGGAAGAGGTCCGGTCTGGATGGATCCGCGCGGCATCTCCCTGGAAGATGAGAAATACATGAGGTGGGGTTTTGAGAGCGAGGCCATGCATGCCTTTGTCAACTGGGTTGACAGTGAAAAGATAGATTTCAAATCCACGCGCTTTGAGTTTACCGTGTTTCAACCCCGCCCCAACATTTGCATAAGGGTTAAGGCGGATTTTCAGACCTCGCTTGACGGGCTCTATGCGATAATGCGGAGAGGTCTTCCGAAGAGCGCCGTTGGAGGACTTGTTTCCGGGAAAGCAGCGGCGAAATATTCGCGGGATATCGAGCCTGCAGACAATGAAGATTCTCAGGACTTAATCCAAGAAGCGAAAAGGTCATATGAGGCGATTTTGAACCGAGAGGG
>JAFGDF010000271.1 GCA_016932235.1 Deltaproteobacteria bacterium
ACCAGACTCATGATGACTGTTTCCTTTGCATACCGCCCCTTTATCATGCAGGTGCCAAGATGCACTGGTTCGGAAATCTGATCGTCGGCGCCAGGTCCGTAATATTAATAGGCACTAAGCCGAAGAATATACTTACTGCCGCATCAGAGGAAAACGCAACGATCGTCTGGCTTCTGGTGCCCTGGGCGCAGGATATCCTTGTTGCCGTCGAAGATGGAAGTATTCATCTCGAAGACTATAAGCTTGATAATTGGAGACTTATGCATATCGGAGCTCAGCCCGTCCCACCGAGTCTTGTGAAAAACTGGAAAAAATACTTTCCCGATCATGATTATGATACAAATTACGGCCTAACCGAATCCACGGGGCCGGGATGTGTTCATCTCGGACCTGGAAATCTTCATAAGGTTGGGGCCATCGGGATACCCGGATTTGATTGGGAATGTAAAATTGTTGATGATGACCTGAATAAAGTTCCCCTCGGCGCTAAGGGGGAACTTGCCGTCAAAGGGCCTGGTGTTATGAAGGAATATTATAAAAACCCTCAAGCCACAAAAAATGCCCTGGTAGACGGTTGGCTCCTGACCGGAGATATGGCCCAATATGATGAGGACGGGTTTATCTGGCTGGTAGACAGGAAAAAGGACCTGGTAATCACAGGAGGGGAAAACATTTTCCCGGCGGAGATAGAACAGTTTCTCATGGAAAACGAAAATATTCAGGACGTGGCGGTTATAGGCATCCCTGATGAAAGACTCGGAGAAATAGCAGCCGCGGTAATCAAAGTGAAACCCGGGAAAAACCTGTCTGAGGAAGATATCTTTCAATACTGCTCGGAGCTCCCGAGGTATAAAAGACCTCGAAAGATAATTTTTAACGATGTACCCCGGAATGCCACGGGAAAGATCGAAAAACCCCGCCTGCGGAAAAAATACTCCGGGATAGCTGAAAGTTTTAAGATTCATTAAAGACTTACCTAAATTAATAGGATTTGGAGAGGGAAATGCATAAATTACTTGAGGACTCACCGGGAAAAAAACTGCTCCTTCTTGGTAACGAGGCAATAGCCCGCGGCGCGCTTGAAGCGGGACTGGCTTTTGCCACATGTTATCCCGGCACTCCGTCATCTGAAATTCCATTACAGTTTTTCAGAATAAGCATGGAAACGGATCTCTACTTTGAATACTCCATTAATGAAAAAGTCGCCCTCGAAGTTGCTGCAGGCGCGGCTGTCTCGGGTCTAAGGACCATGGTAACAATGAAGCATGTTGGCTTGAACGTCGCGGCGGACCCGTTGATGACACTGGCATATACCGGAATAAGGGGCGGCATGGTCATAGTCTCCGCTGATGACCCCTCCCTTTTCTCCAGTCAGAACGAGCAGGATAACAGATATTACGCGAGACTTTCATGTTTACCCATGCTGGAGCCCGTATCGCCGCAGGAGATGAAAGATATGACCCTTTATGCCTTTGACCTTTCGGAGGAACTGGAACTCCCTGTGATCCTGCGTACAACCACAAGATTGAACCATGTAAGGGGAGGCGTCTCTCTGGGGAAATTAATGCCCGTAAAAAGCAAGGTGACTTTCAAAAAGGACCCCTTCCGTTTTGTGACCGTGCCCGCGGTATCTAAAAAGTTGCATAAAGAACTCATTGAGAAATACAACAGGGCCATTGACAAATCGGAGAGCAATCCCTTTAACCTTGTAACAGGAAAGGGGAAATGGGGCATAGTGGCTAGTGGCGTCAGCTGCAACTACGCCCGCGATGCCGTGCTGGATCTGGGAATCTCAGGTGATGTGAGGATGCTGAAGCTGGGTTTTACATATCCCGTTCCCCGGGAGATGATTATTGAATTTATGAAACAGGTCGAAAAAATCCTTGTTGTGGAAGAGCTTGAACCCATCATTGAAAACGACCTGAAAGTACTGGCCCAGGAAAATGGAATAGATATTTTAATCAGGGGCAAGGGAGTGGGAGGATTATCCCGGCTCTATGAATATGATCCCGGAATGGTCAGAAATGCTATCGCGGAATATTTCAATGTGCCCTATCAACCGGCGGAATTACTGAATCTGGCAGATCTCCCGGACCTCCCGGGCAGACCGCCAACGCTGTGCGCCGGGTGTCCCCACAGGGCCACATATTATGCCGTGAAAGAGATATTCGGCTCAGATGCCATCTCCCCTACGGATATCGGCTGTTATACCCTCGGCCTCCTGGCCCCCCTGTCCATGGGGGACTTTGTAATATGCATGGGATCATCAGCTTCCTCGTCCTGCGGCTTTTCCCGGGCCACCGATCAAAAAGTCGTATCTTTTATCGGAGATTCCACTTTTTTCCATTCAGGGATCACGGGACTGATAAACGGAGTTCACAACAAGCACAAATTCACACTGGTTATACTGGATAACGGGACTACGGCTATGACGGGACATCAGCCTCACCCGGGCGTTGATACTTCACCACTTGGGGCCGATCGTGAAACCATATCCATTGAAGATGTGGTTAAAGGGTGTGGTGTAAAGGATGTCCATATTGTAAGGCCCTTTAAGCTTAAAAAGACAATGGAATCCGTGAAAGCGGCCATGGAATATGACGGGATATCCGTGATCATATCCAGGGAAATATGCCCCTTATACGCAAAAGGAATAGGCCAAAAAACAAAATCCAGACCATTTTATATTAATAGTGAAAAATGTAAAAATCACAGGATATGCATTAATAAGCTCGCCTGTCCCGCCATGTACCTGGACGGTGAACAGGTTTCCATATCAAGAGATATGTGCACAGGGTGTTCGGTTTGCGCACAGATCTGTCCTGAAAACGCGATTTTGCCCATTAAGGGATAACCCCGCAGGAGTGAAAAATGGAAACAAGTAGATGTGTTTTTGTCGGCGTCGGTGGCCAGGGAAACCTGCTTGCCTCAAGGCTGTTGGGAGAAGCCGCATTATCTATGGGAATACCGGTTGTTGTGAGTGAAATTCATGGTATGGCCCAGAGGGGAGGAGTGGTCGAATCAGCCGTGCTCCTGGGAAACGCCTCGAGTCCGATCGTCTCCGATGGCGAAGCGGATGTCCTGATAGGCTTTGAACCGCTTGAGACAATGAGAACCCTTACCAAGTGCAGCCGTAAAACGGTTATTATTACAAACAGCTCTCCCGTTCCGCCATTTACCGCTTCAATAGGACAGGGAGTCTACCCTCCTGTTGAAGATATCCTGAAAATACTTCGCCGCAAGGTGGACAAGGTCTTTGCGGTGGATGGAAACAATATTGCTGAAAAAGCGGGAAATCCCCTCTCCCTTAACATGGTTATGCTCGGGGCCCTGATAGGTTCGGGTATTCTTTCCATCAATCCCGCGGCCTTGAAGGACACCATATCCAGGTCCTCCAAAAAGGCCTTCCTTGATTCCAACATCAGGGCATTTGATATGGGGATGGAAGCCATGGGAAATCCTCACTAGCAGTCTGCCGGACTTTGTCCGACAGCCGAAAGGCAACACCGAAGAACCTGCCCCTGTGAAGGCAGAGATGACATTTTGATGGTGGATCAGTTTATTGATCTTGCCGCTCTTTCTTAATATCTTAGTATTTGGAAAGTCAAAGCTTCAGCGAAATCAAAGAAAACAGGATCTGAGAGATCATTTGCATATCGGCTGGTAATAAAGGCTCAATTACAGGATGGGACTGAGCATGAAGGAAACAATTCTTAAAAATATGTCCCGTGTAACCTACGGGATTTATGTCCTTACCTCGCAATCTGGAAACAGCATCGACGGCATGATCGCTTCCTGGGTAAGCCAGGTTTCCTACGACCCACCGTTACTCATGGTGGCAATCCACCCAAACCGATATTCGCACGAATTACTGAAGCAGAGCGGATACTTTGCCCTTCATATTATTTCCAGGGAGCAAAAAGATCTTTTAACTAATATTAAATCAGAACTATAAGCAGGAGGAAAAAGAACATGGGTGAAACAAAATACGGGCAATATATTATTACCGATATTAAACCAAAAAAAGAAGCACCCTGGGCTCCTAAGTTCAAGCCTGACGAATTGATACCCATGCTGTATTTGGACAGCAGTGTTGTAAAAGGTGCATTCTATGTTGAGACTGCATGGACATTGCCGGCATTTGCAAATGAGACTCACGGTGAATCACACAGGCACGATTATGATGAGGTTCTTGCCTTTTTCGGCAGTAATCCCGAGAGCCCTCAGGATTTAAATGCTGAAGCGGACGTACACCTTGGAGGTGAAATCCATAAAGTGACAAAGAGCTGCCTGATATTTATCCCGAAAGGCGTTCAGCATGGTCCTATAGTCTTTAACAGGATAGATAGGCCTATCTTCCACTTTTCCTGCGGAACCAGTAGTAAATATTTTTAATATAACTCCTCTTTTCTGAATGAAACATGGGGCTGAGATTTCCGCCCGTGATAAGCATGTATGGACACTCTCTGGCTGCTTCAGACGTGCTTACGGGTCTCTCCGGCGGTTCCTCATAAAATAAAAGCGGATCGTGTCCAAGTTCCTTCAGCACGTTTGAGGACGGCTCCACTTTTCCCTGATCCACCATCCGGGAGCCATCTGCCATTCGACAGGCTCATGGCACTGAGCGGAGTCGAAGGGCTGCGTTGCCTGCGGTCGCTCCTCTCGTTCGACCCGGAGGCTCTCGAAAAGGTTGAGAAATCGAGTTCTATCAATACCTCTTGTCTTATTATCTTCCATATATTCTTACTCATGCCTCAAGGCTACAATGGGGTCCACTTCGGCGGCGCGCGCGGCGGGATACAGGCCGAAAATAATACCTATCCCTACGCTTATGAAAAGAGGAAGCACGATACTCAGGGGAGTAATGACAGTGGGCATCCCCGCGAAAAAGGTTATCACCAGGGGAATTGTTACGCCCAGGCCGAGTCCCACAATACCGCCGATTGTGGAAAGCACGACCGTTTCTATCAAAAACTGGGTGATAATCTGTCTTCTCTTTGCGCCGATCGCCCTCCTGATGCCTATTTCCCTCGTCCTTTCAGTCACTGAGGCGAGCATGATGTTCATAATGCCAATCCCGCCCACCAGAAGGCTTATACACGCAATTGAACCAAGAACAATATTGAATGTCCTCTTAGTGGCCTCCGCCTGTCTTAAAAGGGCGAGAGGGACACTGATCATATAGTCCTTCTTATCGTGGAATCTCTCCAGCATCGTTTCCAGACCCTTCGCGACCCTTTCCACGTGCGATATATCTTTTACCTCAACCAGAATCTGATCCAGCTCCACCTTCTTCATCTCGAATGAACCCGAGGACATCCTCCTGCTTATGTCACCATAATAGATCTTTGCTATATCCATCGGGATATAGGCATCCACCTGCTGATCCGGCAACTGGATATCGCCTGAAACACCTCCTTCGCTTCTTATTATCCCGACTATCTTGAAACTGTTTCCGCCGATACGAAGATTTTCTCCGATTGTGTTTCTTGTCGCCAGGAGTCTGCGCGCCCCGAATTCAGTGAGTATCGCGACAGCGCCTTCACCATTCATATCTGAACGGGAAAGAATGCGCCCCGCTATAAGTTCCCTTTTTACCAGGCTGAACCATTCAGGGGTGGTGCCCACGACCCGGAGCTCAAGAGACCTTTCGCCCAGGCGGCCCTCTTCCCGGACGAGTTTTACCGGAACCGTTCGGTGTATATTCCCGAAAGTACGGATTATCCTTTCATGATCCAGATAGGTCAGGCCGTAAACACTCATATGTTCCCGGGTAGTGCTGGATGACACCTCTTCGACGGACTTAATGGAGGTGACAATAATATTATTGCTTCCCACCATCCTTATCTGTTCAAGGGCCTCCTTGCTCGCGCCCTCTCCCACGGAAAGCATGGCAACCACACTGCCTACACCGAACACAACACCTAGCATCGTAAGAAAAGACCGTAATTTGTGCAGGAGCAGGTTCTCCACGCCTAGAAGGACTTCCCTGGTAAATTTGTCATATCGCATCCATGTCTCCTGATATCTTCTCTACAATGCCGTCTTTCATATAGAGCCTGCTCTTCGCGTATTCGGCTATGTGCTTTTCATGTGTAACCATAATTACCGTCTTGCCGTTTTTGTTGAGTTCGACCAGATGCTCCATTATCTGATCCCCGGTGGATGTATCAAGATTGCCTGTTGGTTCATCAGCCAGGAGTATCTCCGGGTCATTGGCCAGGGCCCTGGCAATGGCAACCCTCTGCATCTGGCCGCCTGAGAGTTCGGAAGGACGATGTTCCAGTCTATCCTCCAGCCCCACATTGATCACGAGTTCTCTCGCCCTTTCCGCGCTCTCAGTGGGATTCCATCCGAGATAATAAAGCGGCAGCTCTATGTTTTTCCTGACCGTTAACTGCGGGATGAGATTAAAGCTCTGAAAGATAAAGCCCAGGTTCCTTAACCGAAACTCGCTGAGCGAGTCATCATCAAGCATCCCCACATCACTATCTTCCAGCATATAACGCCCTGAGGTCAGGCGATCAAGGCATCCCAGTATATTCATCATGGTACTCTTACCCGAGCCGCTTGGCCCCATAATGGCCCAGAAACTCCCTCTCATGAAGGATAAGGATACTCCATCCAGCGCCTTTACTTCCTGGCTGCCCATTGAGTACGTCTTTCGCGCGTTCTCAAGCCGGACTATATAACTATTGGGGGATGAAGCCCTATCAGTAATCATTGCCTCTCCTTGCCTCCCGTTAGACTTTCCTGAGATTCAATTCCCTGCTGCGGAGGAAAGCCCTGGCCCCTTCTTGCGCCCGAAGGCGGAACATCAGGAATTTCGCCAATAGTGATAAAACCGTCCCCGTCCCTGTCAATCCTCGTAAAAATCTGTTCCGGACCGGTGAATTCCGATTTCGAAACCCTGCTGTCATTATCCTTATCATAACGAACTATAAAATTGCCCTGCTGTTGCGAATCTTCACTCCGCCCGTCTGTTCCCGTAGATCCTCCGGTATCCGCTTTGATCTCCGTTCTCTGAGGCGTTTGAGAATCCGGGGCGGTCCTGTCGATATTCAGCTCCGGAGGCTGTAATTCCAGGTCCTTTCCATATCCTGACTCTTCAACTGACGCATGCGCGAGGGGAGGGGACAGTGAAACGACCTCACCTTGTTCGAGTCCCCGGATAATCCTCACCATTATATTGTTATCAAGACCGATTTCCACCTGTCTTGCTTTAACATCTTTGCCGTTTATCAAATATACGGTCGGTTTTCCTGCAACCCGCATCACAGCCTGCACAGGCACATACATAGCCTCCTTGTACTGCTCCACAATTATCTCGGCCGTACAGTTCATTCCCGCGCGGAGCATGCCAGTGCTTCCGTTGTTTTCCAGTTCTATTTCGGTGTCATATATCTTAAGATCCGGATTAAGAAACGCGCTAGTGGCGTCCGGCATTGGCGCAATGTATGAGACACATCCAACAAAAGATTCCCCCGGTAAAGCGCCTGCCGTAACCAGGACAGGGAGTCCTTTCCTGACCTTCTCAAGACTTGCCTCATACACACCCACCTTGGCTTTAAACCCCGATGAAGTGGGGAGATGAATCAGATCCTGCCGTTCTCTCACGTTCTGGCCCTCTGCCAGTGGTTCCGTGCGTCTCATCGGCCCCCCGCCCCCGGGACTGCTGGTTGCGTGTATAACCTGCCCATCCGCGGGCGAGTATATCCTGGTCTTTTTGATCTGATCCATGATCTTCTCCAGTTTATCCACCTGGCGTCTGTATTCCGACTCCTTTGCCTTCAGGTTTGCCTCGGCCTGGACAATATCCGCCCTGGCCTTTCGCTCCGTGCGCTCAAGGGTCATCTTCGCTTGTTTGACATCGCTTTCTAGTTGGGCCATGGTTCTCTTGTAGGTATATTCCTTTAAAAGACGCAGATCATTCTGCGCGAGTTCAAGATCAAGAGTGGCCTTTTTCTCTGAAAGTTCGTCCGCCTGAAGCTCGGTCTGGGATATATATTTTTCAGCGAACAATTTTTTCGACCATTCAAGCTTCTCCCTGGCCCTTGCCACATCCTCCCTGGCAAGCGTTATCCTGCTCTCGGCTTCCATCAATTTATTGGGGTACTCGCCGTTAGAATATTTTTCAAGATCCTGAACCGCAAATTCATAGGCCAGTTCCGCTTTGTCCACATCACTTTCGGCCTGGTTCTTCACGACCTCCAGATCTTCCTTGGAACTGATAAAAGCCGCCTCGGCATTCTGTACCTTTATCTCCTGATCAACCTTATCATCAATAAGCTTGCTGGAATCAAGCTCCACAAGCAGGTCACCCTTCTTTACCATTGTCCCTTCATCCACCAGTGAAATGATGGATGTAGTCCCTTCAACCTCGCTTTTGATGATTATCTTTTCCTTTGCCTCTACCGTGCCGGTTGCGGTCACGCTTATCCTCAATGGACCGTTCTTTACCGTGAATGTCGGCAGGCCATGATCGGAATCCTCGTTTTCCTGAATAAGATCATAGCCCCACACCGCCAGGATAATAACCACGGGTACAATAATCAGCCTAAAAGGTCTCCTGAAAAATCCGAACTTTCTTTCTTTATCCGCCATTATCATCCTTTCCGGGAGTGTATTCAATCAATAAGCCGTTTTTATCTATCCGCAGGATTCCGGTGTCCCTTTGAAACTCCAGTTCAGCGATCCGGTAATCGACAATGGCCGAGGTGAGCGCGTTTTTTGCCGTGAGCAAAGCCTCCGCGGCATCCAGAAGATCGCGGAGTTCCGCCCTCCCCGCCTCAAAAAACATCTCTGTGCTCTTTACCCTTTTTTCCGCAACGGAAAGAGCATTGCGCTGAATGGCGATGGCCTCCCTTGCTTCGGACATCTTTCGAAGACTGCTCCGGATGGATAATTTTATCTCATCCTCTATTTTCTGGAAATCCCTGACCGCGCTTTCAAGTTCAATAAAACTCTTGCGATAAGCATTGCGCTCGGCTGTCCTTTCAAAAGGCAGGTCAAGCTTGAACAGTCCCGTGTAAATTCCTCTGTCAGTCATTATCCTGGCATCAGCGAGCCCGGCCTGGGACAGTGATCGGGATTCCCCCAGATTGGCCTCCCCGAAAAGTGTCAGCTCCGCCCCCAGGGCATCCGCCTTAATGACAACAGCCCTCTGAGCGTCATAGACCTTTCCCTCTGAAACACATAAATCGAGACGGTTATCCAGGCCGAGGCTGACCGCCCTGGCCTCACCAAGCTCCATTGGCCCCGCGTTCTCCCTGTCCATTTCCCTTAATTCCGGCGCATCTCCAGCGTCCATGCCCTCTTTATCGCCGGTCAGCGACTGGTCATGGTCTTGTTCAGCAGGTATTCTTGAGACATAAACAGCCAGATCTTCCATCTCGTTCCTGTCCAGATGAATATGTGCATCCGGCGGAATGCCCATAAGCCTTTTAAAATTGTCAAGTCGGTTTTCATAAACGGCCACCGCGGATATCCAGCGTTCTTTTGCCCTGAGTTGGTCCTGTAGAGCCCGGTCAACCTCTATTTCCGTTGCTCTTCCCGCATCCGCCAGCCTGCGCGTCCGGCGTGCGGATATAACAAGATTGCGGTAATTTTCAGCGGTATTATCCACCTGATCGAGCTGGCTTAACACACGAAGGTAACTGCTCGCGATTTCAACCGCCAGGGTCTTCTTGTAGCGCTCAAAATCATATATGGCATAGATCACGTCTCTCTGTGCCTGCGTCAGGGGCTCCATAACTATATGCCTCCCTGATCCTCTCAGGAGTGGTATGGTAATCGATGCGTCCCCGACTATTCCCATTGAAGATGTTTTCCCCTGTGTGAGGAGTTTTACCAGGTCAAGAGCCAGCGCCGTGGAAATCTTTATACCGTTATACAGTCTCTTCCCGAGGTTAAGGCGGGCTGAATGCTCAAAACCTTCGACAGAATCACCGCCCGCGGGCCCGCTTCTGGCCGTATCCGACTTGTCAAGCGTATACCGGCTCTCTATTGTGCCTCCGGGTTGAAGATCAAAATCATTGCGTTTAAGGTCCAGATCAAGCGCCTTCTTAAAGATCTCCTCCTTTTTGGACTGAAAATCCGGGCTGTTCATGGCCCCGGCCTGCAATGCCTGGAAAAGACCCATTTTAAGAACTCTTCCCGCTTCCGTATTCAGGCCATCATCGGATTGACCCTGCTTTCTTGGATAATCGGTTTCAGGCCAGTGTGGGACGGGTTTCAGCATGTCGGTTCCGAAAGAAGCATCGCCCGCGGCAGGAAGTCCCTGCCCTGTCAGAAGGCGGCGGCGTAAAGTGTCAACAGGACGCTCTATGCTGAAGCCCTCATTATCGCCGATTGCCTGCTCTCTGCTTTTCTGTATGATATCAACAGCCGCCCTGTCGGATTCCTTATAATATTCTGATGCGGTTTTGCATCCGTAATGGGAAAAGACAAATGGCGTAATGAAGAAAGCGGCGAGAAGATATTTTTTTACCACATTTTCACCATGAAGATACTTCTGGAATTATCAATTTAAAATGAATAACTATCTATATTTGAGATCAAATCAGCATATTTTATGCCGGAATGTTTCTTAACATATAATCTATTAATATCACTAAAAATATTCCAATGGAATGTTTTTTTAACCCTGGTAATTCAGGGAAATCATTGAATACTAATTATCCACCTGAAATTTCGCTTGTATAAAAAATATACTACAGTTCGGCAGGCAGTTTGATATATTTTTAGTTGTTTTGGCGGGAATGAACCTTTCCTGTTTCTTCCGGGAAAAAAGAAAAAATGATCGGTCTAATCCTGTTAATCCTGTCGAAAAGCTGGGCTCAAAATTGAACGTACAAATATTCAAAAATAGCACCTGAACTCGATATTCAGGGTATCCGGATTTGATCCGAACTCCGTTTTTATCAAAGCGCCTTCAGTCTCTTCTCCAAAAGGTGTTCCGACACTCAGGGATAGTTCTGACTCATCGGACAGGGAATACACTGCGTTGAATGATACGAGTTTTGAATTATCCGTCATATTTTCGATCGCGGTAATATTAATATTCATTAAAGGGGTCAGCTCATAACCCGCACCGAAAGCGCAATATTCACGCCCCGAATAGATGCTTTCCCCAAGTACCAGGGCAGGGGATTCGCCATATCCAGGCACAGACTTAGCGCCGCTCCCGTGATGGAAATATTCAAATCTTAGGTCCAGGCTGTTTTGCCAGCGGTGTTCAATCCCGATACATATCTCCGACCAGGAATCGAAGAGAGGTGAATCCGGATCCGCGTAATGGCCTTCGGCCCTCACACCAAGCCATTTGAAAACTTCACCCTGGGCAGAAAGCCCGATCACTTTTTTATCCCTCACCGTTCCTCCCAGGAGCCCGTACTCAAAATCTCCAAAAACTGCTGACAGCCTCCCAAGACAGGAAGTCCTTTCCAAATCCGGCTCATCGCTCCATTTTGTATCACTGCCGGCTTCTGTTCCGTAACCAAGGACACTCATAAGAGACAGCCTTGAAAGATCACCAATCCGAACTTCCACCCGGAGCGCATCCACGCCTGGCTTATAGACCCGGTAAAAAGTCTGGGCCGCGAACGGGGCGAAAAAATCGTTTGGCGAGAAATAAAATGTTGTGGCAAGATTTATGGGCTGGCGGCCCAGTGTGAAATCAAACCTGTCGTAAGAATACGCGACATTCAGCCGGTCCAGGGAAAAGTGGAAATAATGCCTGCTGCTGAAACTCTCATCCGCAATACCGCTTCGCTCAACACCCGGCAGCCTCCGGGTAGATGTGCGACCGGAAAGCAAAGGAGCCTGGATCAGGCTCTGAGAGGCATTGACTTCAAAACCAAGATCCTTCGCCGTCTCTCCCTTGATGATCAATCTCGCTAATCCGGCAACGCCGGACGATATGTGATCCTGAGAAAATATTCCGGTTTCAGGATTTTTTATTACTGAAAAGTAACCCCGGACCATCCCCCGGACGTCGATAAAGCCATCATCAGTCTCCCTCTCGTAAAAGGCGCTAACACGCATTTTGGCTGTTATGACTATGATAATGGCAATAAAAAATATCAGAAGACAAGTGAGCGGTTTTGGTACCAGATTATTCAATGCTGATCCTCTATGGAATCTATCCTTCCGTCCCTGAGTCTTATAAGTCGGCGTGTGCGATCCATTACGAGTTTATCATGTGTTGAGAGCAAAAAGGTAATCTTATATTCCTGATTCAACGAGTACATTATGTCCAGCAGCGCTCCTGCGGTCGCGGAATCCACATTGGCGGTAGGTTCATCCGCCAGCACGATGGCAGGTCTTGTTACGATAGCCCGTGCAATGGCCACCCTCTGTTGCTGTCCGCCGGACATCTCATCGGGGCGGCGATCCTCCATCCCTTCGAGACCCACATTTTTCAAAACGTTCATAACCTTCAGCCTGCATTCTTTTTCCGGCGCGCCCTGTAATTTGAGCACGAATTCGGCATTCTCATAAGCGGTCATTACCGGAATAAGGTTATACGCCTGGAAGACAAAACCGATCCTATCCCTGCGAATAGCGGATATCTTGGATCTGCTCAGGCCCGCCAGGTCCTTTCCTTCCAGGATTACACTCCCGCCCGTCGGGAAATCCAATCCTCCGATCAGATTCAGAATCGTGGTCTTGCCGGAACCTGAAGGGCCGCACAAGGCCGTGAAATCGCCCTTGCTTATCTCCATGGTAATCCCGTCAAGGGCGTGTACCTCAACTTTACCCTGCTGATAGATCTTTCTGGTATCCTTCAATTCAACAATCGATTCCATATCCATCCTGCTTCCCTTCTGGTTTTGAGCCCACTGGCATCAATAAAATACGAAAAACTTTGTAAAAGTCAGTATATTCCGCAATCAGGAATGTGGAGGGACGCGTTTTATCGTGTCCGCGGTTTTTCCGGCCACGACAGAGCGTGGCCCTCCACGAGACCTTTAAAGGCGATAAAAAAAATATTCACCGCCTTACTTCGTGAATGAAAAAGCTTCCTCATCGTCCAATCCGGACGTTTTTCGCCAGTTCGGAGGTGTCGCTGGATTCCGGATCTCGCTGCGTACAGCCTGCCCTCGCGTAGGCGAGGGTCAGGAATCATATTATCCTTGGATTACGACACAGTCGCCTCCGCGTGGATGACAAAAAACTCACACAGTTGCGAAGCCGATTCAATCCGCACTCCATGCCCTTAAACCGTCTACCGTATACCGTACACCTTTGTTTTTATATTGTCTTCAAACTCTCAACAGGAGGAACGCGGCCTGCCTTCCAGGCAGGATAGATCCCGGAAAGTATCGTAAGGCCGAACACACCGAGTAGTATAGCTATTACACTTTCCCTGAATATCCTTATCTTCAGGACCGGATCAATAAGAACGCCTCCGGCGCTGGATTCGCCACCGATTGCCGCTGAAAAATCTATTCCGACATTATAAAGATACGCGTACCATGGTGTCGTTATAATAATACCTGCCAGCAAACCCAAAACGGCCAGCCAGAAAGACTCTGTTATGATCAGCCTGAAAAGGGTCCCGGGAGACATGCCCACCGCCATCATAACTCCGAATTCACGGGTCCGTTCCAGAACTCCCATCAGAAGTGTATTAAGGATTCCTGCCGCTATCAACAGCCCGATAAGGACCTGGATGATATAATTACTGCTGCGGTCCATGCTGATAATACCGGCAAGATCAGGTTGCGACTTTTTCCAGCTCAGGACTTCAATCTCAGGGTTCCCCACGATCTTGTCTATTTTTTCACTCATCTTCTCGGCGTGCCTCTGATCGTTAATTATAACAGCGATCAGGGTAGCATCATTTGCATCGTAATGTAATGTCTTTCTAACACTGTTTATCGGAAGGAGAATAAATGCGCCGTCAACTTCATCGACACCGGTGCGGAATATGCCTGTTACGCGAGCGATTTCACTCACTATTTCGCCGTTGACATCCGTTGTTGTATAAACAATCTTTTTCCCAAGACCGAGATTCAGTTTCCCAGCCATCCTGCTTCCCACTACAACACCTCGACCGTCGGGTCCTTCAAAGAGCTCCCCCTCGACAATCGAGCCAAGAAGCAGATTGTTCTCTTCCGATTCCTGGGCAGGATCAATGCCCATGAACATCCCCCCTATACTCTTACTGGCGCTCGCAAACATCGCCTGACCCGTTATTCTCACGATCGCGTCGGTTATGCCCGGTATCTCAAGGATCTCATTTCTGATCTGATCCGTATCTTTCAGCTTTTTATCCAGAGAAGGAGTCAGGTTATACCCCAGGGGCTCAACGGTGATGTGTCCCATCCCCATGGAAGCGCCTGTGTTTATCATTTTGGTGTAGCCATAGTCGCCTGTGCCGGTAAAAGTCACGGACAGCGTTACTCCAAAACCTATGGATAATGCGGTTATTATGGTGCGGCGCTTTCTCCGCCACAAATTACGCCATGCAAATCTGCTGATCTTCATATAATAACCTCGATACAAGGATTTCCATTCTTAAACGCGCTAGAAATTCTCCCCGGCCCCTTTTATAAAAACCAGGAGGGATTTGATATCGTTTAACGGAGGGCCGCGCTCCATCGTGGCCGTTAAAATCTCCCCTGACCCCTCTTTAAAAAAGAGGGGAACGATTGCTTCCCCCTTTGGAAAAGGGGGACCGAGGGGGATTTTGAGCAAGTTTGCTTATGAAGCTCGTTCCTCCAGAAAGACGAAACCAGGCGGACACGATAAAACGCGTTCCTCCACATGCTTGATCGCGGAAAATACATCCTTGTTTTATTCCTTAACCTCCACATCTAACTCCAGGAGTAATCACCGGCACCGGTTTAGTCTTGACGCTTGGGTTGTATAAAATCTACAGGTACCCTCCCTGCAAGGGCGCTGACGATATATCCCGGATGCTCAGGCATGATGAATCGCCTTGACCGGCCTTATCACCGCCGCCTTGACCGCCGGATAAACTACCGCGACCATTGTCACCAGAAAAAGAAAAATTACAGGCATTCCAAAAGCATCTTTTGTCAAATAAGCATACCATATGGGATCAAAGGCCACACCACCCCATGTTGCGCCGCTGGATATCGCGGAAAGATCTATACCACTCTTCTGTAAATGGCTGGTTACAAAATATCCAAAAAGCAACGCAAAAATACTTGAAGCAATTACCTGAATAATTGCTTCCGCATATATCATCATTATTAGCTGCCATGGGGTAACGCCTATGGCCTTCATTATTCCGAATTCACGTATGCGCTCAAAAACGCTCATTAACATGGAATTGAGCACAATCATCACCACTGCGATATAGGTAATAAGGATCATAATAATCATCTGAGCATCGGCAAGATCAAGTACCCTTGCGATCAGCGGCCGGAGATTACGCCAGTTCAGCGTCTCATGTCCCGCTGCAATATCAGTCACCTTTTTTGTGGCCTCATCCAGATCGCCGCTGCGGTCCAATCTCATCACCGCGATCTCATGAGCACCATCAGGTATAACCATAAGCTTGCGAAATGCATCTTCAATCATATATACCCCGCCGCGGTCAATTTCTTCACCGACTGATTTTAGTATGCCTCTTACTGTGTAAAGGTCGTTAGCCATTGAGCCGTCTGATGCCTGACCGATAAATACAACCTCTTCACCTGGTTTGACATCCAGCGTGCGGGCGAGTTTTTTCCCTATGACTATGCCGTGAGGGTCACTTTCCGAAAGCCATCGTCCAAGCATTACATGCCTGTGGATCTCCGTCACGGTCATCTCATTTTTAACGTCTATACCGCGAAGCTGTATCCCTGCCGATGAAGAGCCGGCAGCAGCCAGGCCGAAACCATAAAGCCTATGGGCGGCATAGAATCCCGTTTTTCTGAGTTTATCCGTGATGCGCTCGGGATTATCTATCCTTTTATAAAGATCCGGATCATCCCTGTACCCTTCGGCATGTATCTGGATATCGCCGAGATTCATGGATACGGCATTTTTTTCACTGGTATGAACCATCCCTTCCATCAGGGTGGCAAACAATATCATGATGAAACACGCGAAACCCATGGCAAATGTGGTAATCGATGTCCGCCGCCAGTTCCGTACAACATTACGATACGCGATGGATAATATTTTCATGATCTTTTATCTTCTTCTTTTTAAATTGCCGATTGAAAAAAAATCATCACTGATCTCGATATCCAATTCCATCTCCTTGTAGTTCAGTTCGGTATATTCGTCAGGTTTGTCAGCCGGAAGCACGCGCATAACTGTCGGCCTCGGCCTTCCGGCAAGCTCCCTGACTCCGCTGAAGGTCATTGTACGGGCGATATTCATGTCCTCATCATAAAAATATTCTATAAGAGGGATATAATCTTCCGCAAGGACCGTAACTGATATCTTTCCCCAGACAACTGCCGCATCAGGTTTGGGGATAAGTTCGAATTCAATAATATTCCGACCGTCTTTGACACCCTCAAATGTAACGGATGGTTCATAATCTTCCTCCATGCTGGATTCCTTTACAAGGTCATCGTTGGTGAAATGGCTGCCCATCCAGGACCCCATCATCATGCCGGATGTCAGCCGGATCGTCCGGTCCGTCTTTGGAAGGTAGCTGTATATGTTATTTCCTGATTTAAGGGTGGCTGTTCCTCTCTCTTTAAGAGGGAGGAGAATAACCACCAGTGTCTTATCTTTTCCTTTGGACCATCCCTCCAGTTCCATGTTGCGCTCGTAGTTGGCTGTCTTCACGTTCATGGTGAATTTCGTGTATGAAGAGTCGCCTCTCCACATGTCATCAATTGTCCGAAGGATCTCCCTGGCCCTTTTTTTCTCAGGGGTTTCATCCTGTGCCGACGAAAAGGGTGCTATCGAAGCTAAAACGATTAATAAAAAAAATATAATTAAGGAATTAAATTTTTTAACCTTCATAATGCACTCTCTCGCGGTCTCAATGTATTACTATATAAATCTAAGATAATCCGTCATTCCTCGCCTTGACTGTGGAATCCACATTTTTTATATGCCTTTTGGGCCTGCGAAAATGCCAGAAAGTCTAATTTCCATTGCTCAACATCCACCTGCCACGTTTTTAGACAATGGGAAAATGTGTATCGGACAATAGTAAATCTCCCCTATGAGGCTGTCTGACAACGCCCATCTGCTGCGTTACCCTCATCCCTCGTCATTGCGACGTACTTATATGTACGCCTCATTCCTCGGGATTTCTTCGCTCCCAAAGGGCTCTCAGTTCCCACCCCTCCGGGGCGGGTTCCCGGTTTCGGAAGCCTTGCATCTGGACATTGTCAAACAGCCTCCAAAATGGAAGTTGCTGGACAGCCTCCTATCCCCCCTTTAAACAAAGGGGGTAACTGTTGCTTCCCCTTTCATAAAGAGGAGAACTCTTACTTTCCCCTTTGATAAAGGGGGATCAAGGGGGATTTAGCGTAAAGAAGAAAAAATCTTCTCTGATCACTGTCGTAATGTAAAATATATGTAATCGATTTGCTCTCAAAAATCCAGAGGGCTTCTTGCCTCTTTGATTGTTTGGCTTTTAATGGTGTGTGTATAAATCATGGTTGTCCTTACATCGCTATGCCCCAGCAGTTCCTGAATGGTGCGTATATCGTAGTTCGCCTGCAATAAATGACTTGCGTAACTGTGCCGAAAGGTATGGGCTGAGGCCCTTTTGGTTAGTTGTGCTTTGCTGACCGCCTTCTTAATCGCTCTTTGAACATGGGTCTCGTGGTGATGGTATCTCCTGAATTCGTCTGTATCTGAAACATAGGTTAAAGCCTTAGCCGGAAAAAACCATTGCCATACCAGTTCTTTACCGGCATTCTTATATTTCTTTTCAAGCTGGTCCATCATAAAAGCCCCGGCATAGCCATCCTTTAAATCCGTTTCGTGCAGTTTCCTTACCCGCTCCAGATGAACGAGCAATTCCGGTTTTAATGTTTCAGGCAAGGGAACGGTTCTGTCTTTTTTGCCTTTTCCATCATGGACCGTTAATAGACCCGCATCAAAATTAAAGTTATTGACCCTGAGATTGAGGCACTCAAACAACCGGAGACCGCAACCGTAAAGAAGCTTTACCATAAGATTATAGGGATATGGCAGCTTTTTGAGGATAACATCTATCTCTTCACGGGATAACACCACGGGGATATAGGGCCTTTTTTTAGCGCGGACAACACCGTCCACTTTTCCAAAGTCCTTTTTCAGAACATTTCTAAACAAAAATAAAAGCGAATTAAACGCCTGGTTCTGGGACGAAGCGGAGACTTTCTGTTTAACAGCCAGAAAGGTCAAGAATTCTTTTACATCAGAAGGGGATAAGGCTTCAGGATTTTTACTTTTGTTAAAACCCTGGAATTTTCTTGTCCATATCATATAGGATTTCAATGTTTTAGGTGAATAATGCCTTACCTTTATCTCATTGCTCAATCCGGTGAGTATGTTTTGCCAGCTGCAATGAGTTTCCCCATCGCTCATTTCCGGTTCTTTAACCTGAATATCAGGAGACTTTGTCGTCCTTTTCGGACCTTCGCTCACGGCGGCGGGTTTCAAATTGGGGCTGGATTCTTTTACGTTATAAAGATTTTGAGTAAAATCTTTCCCATAGCTTACCGGTATTTCATTGTTCTTGACATTGTCATTCTTTTGCTTTACAAAATCCAACATGTTTATAATATTCGATTTCAGCTTTATCATCTCATAAAAAAGCCCTATCGATTCCTGGGCTTGCTTCTGTTGTGTCCCTGTTTGTTTCTTTTCTTGAAGTTTGTTTAAAAAATTGGGAAGGCTATCGGGATTCAGGCAATCAAACTGGTACTTATGACAATAATCCAGGTAATATCTTAACCATCTTTTATAATAATTGTGCAATGTGACCGGTATGTTTTTCTCCTTGAGAAAGGAGCTGAAATCTTCCATGACGCTTTCGGGGATTTTTAGCATGTAATGATATCCAGTTTGCGGGTTATTCTTCAATTATGAGTGATAACCTGTTAGAAAATACATTAAAATACCCCAAAAAACATGTCAAGCTTTTTTCACTTAGATGATATACGGGGTCAGTATACTAACTTGTTGTTGCCGGACGCTTCGCGCCCGGCAACAATCGCCGCGGATGTCATCCACTGGCTGTTCGGCGCGAAGCGCCTCACAAC
>JAFGDF010000272.1 GCA_016932235.1 Deltaproteobacteria bacterium
CCCAATATTCCATCATTCCACCATTCCATTATTCCAAATGTGAGCGAAGCGAACTAAGTTCTGAAAGGATATAAATGTCGACAATTAAGGGATTTTTCATTAAAAAAGAGCAGGAAATTAAGGAATTAAAAACATTAGCATTACTGTATGTTCATGAAAAAACAGGGGCTGAAATCCTGTCTCTTATGAATGATGATGAAAATAAGGTTTTTGGTATTACCTTTCGAACCCCGCCTTCCGATTCAACGGGCATACCCCATATCCTGGAGCACTCGGTCCTTTGCGGGTCGAGAAAGTATCCGGTCAAGGAGCCTTTTGTCGAACTCCTGAAGGGATCTCTTCAGACCTTTCTTAATGCAATGACCTACCCGGACAAGACATGCTACCCCGTGGCCAGTCAGAACCAGCAGGATTTTTATAATTTAATTGATGTCTATCTCGATGCGGTTTTTTTCCCAGGGCTGACACCCTTCATATTTCAGCAGGAGGGATGGCATTATGAGATGGAGCGGCCGGAGGATGACCTTAGATACAAGGGAGTTGTCTTTAATGAGATGAAGGGGGCCTATTCTTCTCCGGACAACCTCATTGCAGATTATTCTCTCAGGTATCTTTTCCCGGACAATGCATATGGTTTTGATTCGGGGGGCGACCCAAAGGAGATACCCGGACTTACATTTGAAAAGTTCCGGGATTTTCACCGAAGATACTATCATCCTTCGAATTCGAGGATATATTTCTACGGGAATGACGAACCCCAAAGGCGTCTGCATATTATCAAAGAATACCTGGATGATTTTGAGAGGATTGACATTGATTCTTCGATCAACCTGCAAAAACCCTATGATAAACCGCAAAGGGTAATACGATCCTTTGCCGCAGGTGAAGGAGAGGATGATAGATCAAAAGGGATGATTACGCTCAACTGGATGCTTTCCGAGACCTCTGACGCCAGGCGAAACCTGGCAATGCATATGCTTGAGTATATCCTTTTGGGAATGCCCGGTTCGCCATTGAGAAAAGCCCTTATCGAATCTAACCTGGGAGAGGATCTTACGGGGACAGGACTTGGGAGCGAGATACGGCAGATGTATTTTTCAACCGGACTGAAGGGGATTGATCTTGATAATGCGGACAGGATTCAGGATCTGATCATCCGCACACTCACCCGTCTTGGAGACAAAGGGATTGATCCACTTACGATCGAAGCGGCCATCAATAGTATCGAATTCAACCTGAGGGAGAATAATACAGGAAGCTTCCCGAGGGGACTCCTGCTCATGCTTCGTTCCATGACAACCTGGCTTTATGATAATGATCCCCTGGAACTACTGGCATTTGAATCTCCCCTGAGTGAATTGAAATCCTGCATTGCTTCCAACAGCTCTTTTTTTGAGGACATGATCAAAGAATATTTTCTCGAAAATCCTCACAGGATGACCCTTATCCTGAGGCCGGACCCGAACCTCAACGAAAGGGAAAAAGAGGCTGAAAAAACCGGTTTGAAAAAAGCGAAGGAGGCAATGACGCCTGAACATATCAAGACTGTCCTGAAAAATACGCGGGAGCTCAGGCAGGCCCAGGAGACCCCTGACCCGCCCGGTGCCCTGGCCTCCATACCCATGTTGAAAATCACGGATATTGATAAGGAAAACGAGAAAATTCCCCTGTCTTTCGAAGTGGAGGGAGAAACCGGACTCCTGTTTCATGATATCTTCACAAATGGGATCTTCTACCTGGATTTAGGTTTCAATCTCCATGTCCTGCCACAAAAATACCTTTCCTATTCCAGGCTTTTTGGAAAGGTCCTTCTTGAAATGGGAACTGAGAAGGAAGACTATGTTACAATAAACCAGCGAATAAGCAGAAAGACAGGGGGTATAAATTCAAGTTTTCATACCTCATCTGTAAAGGGAACTGATAGTGGCGCGGCATGGCTGCTATTAAGGGGAAAGACGATGTCTTCCCGGACTAAAGACCTCCTTGAAATCCTCAGAGATATACTATTGACAGTCCGGCTGGATAACAGGGAGCGGTTCAGGCAGATAGTCCTGGAGGCGAAGGCAAGGGAGGAACAGAAACTCGTTCCTTCGGGGCACCTGATCGTCAATCAGCGCCTCAGGGCCCATTTTACAGAGGCGGACTGGGCCGCGGAACAGATGAACGGTCTCAGCTATCTCTTTTTCCTTCGCAAACTGGCAAGGCTGATCGATGAAGACTGGCCGCGGGTGCTTTCCGACCTCCAGGAGGTCCATAGCCTCCTTATCAACCGGAATGCTATTCTCCTGAATATTACTCTTGATGAGAAGGGCTGGTCGGAGTCAAAACCACAGGTAGGCGATTTCCTGGATATGCTCCCTGCCTCGGAAGCCAGGATCATGGATTGGTCACATATGGAAAATCCTGGGAATGAGGGATTAACTATCCCTTCACAGGTCAATTATGTGGGTAAGGGAGCGAATCTCTATAGGCTCGGCTATAATTACCACGGCTCAAGCCATGTAATCTGCCGCTATCTGCGAAATTCATGGCTATGGGATCGTGTGCGCGTTCAGGGAGGGGCATATGGCGCCTTTTGTCTTTTTGACCGTCATTCAGGGACACTGACATTCGTCTCATACAGGGACCCGAACCTTGAAAAGACCATCGATGTATTTGACAAAGCCGTGGGATTTTTAAGGACTAATATCCTGCACGATGATGAGCTTACAAAAGGTATCATCGGATGTATCGGTGACGTGGATGCCTATAAGCTGCCGGATGCAAAGGGTTATACATCAATGATCCATTACCTTTCCGGTGAAACGGATGAAGAGAGACAGCTTATGAGGGAAGAGATCCTGAGTACAAAGGCCGGGGATTTCAGGGCATTTGCGGATGTCCTGAATTCGGTCTCTAGGGATGGTATTGTAAAGATTCTCGGTGCCCAGGCCGCTATCAAGGAATCCCTGGAAAGAAGGCCGGGCTGGCTGGATCTGGTCGGGGTGTTATAAAGGCAGGCGTAAGGCGCAGGGCGCAGGGGGAAGGAATGGGCATAAAGTCGGGCGTAAGGCACAGGGCGCAGGGCGCAGGGGGAAGGAATGGGCATAAAGTCGGGCGTAAGGCACAGGGCGCATGGCGCAGGGGGAAGGAATGGGCATTAAGGCGGGCGTAAGGCGCAGGGCGCAGGGCTCAGGGGGAAGGAATGGGCATAAAGGCAGGCGTAAGGCGTAGGGCTCAGGGCGCAGGGGGAAGGAATGGGCATAAAGTCGGGCGTAAGGCACAGGGCGCAGGGCGCAGGGGGAAGGAATGGGCATTAAGGCGGGCGTAAGGCGCAGGGCACAGGGCGCAGGGTTAGGGGCGTAAGAGTTTAGTTTTACGCCCAAAAGGGATGCCGAGTTTTTTCATTTTTTTTCGCAGTGTTGATGGATTTACATGCAGAAGCTTGGCAGCTCCTTTTTCCCCTCCGACTTTGCCTTTTGTCATTTCCAGGACCCTGAGTATATGTCTCGAAACAACCTCATCAAGTGCAATACTATCTTCCGCACCTAATGGGAATTTTACTGCAGGTTTTAGGCCTGTTACGGGTGTTATTGCGGCCTGTTGGATGTCTCCGAAGGTAATGGGCCCTCCACCGCTTAAAATCAGGGCCCTCTCAACCGCATTCTGGAGTTCTCTAATATTGCCGGGCCATGGATAGGCCATAATGTTCTCAAGGGCGCCATGAGCCAAAGGAGGTATTTCCCTTAAGCCTATCTCCTGTGATTTTTTCTGGATAAAATAATGGACAAGGGATGGGATATCTCCTCTCCTCTCCCGGAGGGGGGGAAGGGTAATAGGGAAGACATTGAGACGGAAGTATAGGTCATCCCGGAACATCCCCTCCGTGATCATGGCCTCGAGGTCACGATGGGTCGCGGCAATCAACCTTATATCCACCTTTATGGG
>JAFGDF010000273.1 GCA_016932235.1 Deltaproteobacteria bacterium
CAGGTTGAAGGCGCCAAACCTCTGCCGGAATATCGGCTCGATCCGTCGGCGGACCTGAGAGTCCACGGCGTCAAACATTTTGGTTTGCAGGTGGATGATGCCCATGCTGCAGTAAAAGAGCTGAAGGCAAAGGGGGTGGAGATCGCCATGGGCCCCATCGATACCCCCGGGGTCTGCTTTGTCTTTATCCGCGATAATTCAGGAAATGCACTCGAGTTGATTGAGTACAAATAAAATGTAAATAATTACCTTATTGGAGCATCCCGGGAGGACAAAGAAAATGTTAAAGGATGTAAAGGCGGCAGTTATCAGCGAACCTAATGGTCAATTCGTGATTAAGACCGTCGAGCTGGATGATCTACGGAGTGATGAAATCCTTGTGAGGATTGAGGCCTGCGGCGTATGCCATACCGACATTATCGCTCAGAATATGATCCCCCTGCCCGCGGTTCTCGGGCATGAAGGATGCGGAGTGGTTGAAGCCGTGGGACCTGTGGTGGACGGAGTCAAGAAAGGCGACCGTGTGATAATTTCCATTCCTTTCTGTTCAGACTGCCCTACCTGCAGACAGGGTAAAACCTATATTTGTGAAAATGCCAGATCCTTAGTGTTCACAGGCGCCCGAATGGACGGAAGCCGGACCATATCTGTTGACGGAAAATCAATATCAAGCGCCTATTTCCAGCAATCTTCATTTGCCACCCATGCCATCGCCCTGGGTCGGGCCGTAATTCCAGTTGAGAAACATCATCCGCCGTTTATGATGGCGGCAATAGCCTGCGGAATCCAGACAGGGGCGGGATCGGTTTTTAACGTTTTCAAGGTTAAAGCCGGCCAAGGCCTTGCTGTGTTTGGAGCCGGCGCAGTCGGTCTTAGCGCGATAATGGCCGGAAAGGTCGCAGGCGCTTCACCATTGATTGCGGTAGATATAATCCAATCACGGCTTGAGCTGGCCGTTGAGCTGGGAGCAACGCATGCGATAAACGCCAATGATGGAGACATAGCTGAAGAGATACGGGAGATTGCCTCTCACGGGATGGATTTTTCATTGGAGACATCAGGGAATGAACAGGCATTTAATAAAGCCCTCGCATGCCTGGGAATGGGCGGCACATGCGGTATTGTGACTACTCCCAATTTCGGGGAACCTTTCCCATTCTCTCCTGTGCAGATACTGGATCGCGCTTCATCAATCCAGGGTATTCTGATGGGCAATTCAATTCCCAGGTCTTTTTTGCCGGAGTTGATAGAACTCAACCGCAAAGGACAGTTCCCCTATGAACGCTTGATAACTACATATGATTTTAGCGATATAAACAAAGCCTTCGCGGACACCAAGGCCGGCATTACGATAAAACCTGTCCTCCTTTTCTAACGCGATGGTTTCTTCTTGCCGATCCGTGTATAGAACTCCTCCGGAATATTCGCCGGATCCTTGTAGAAGACAAACTTACAGTGCTCCTTGCCGATAGGATCGGAGACAAAACGGCAGAACGCGAAATCCCCGGTGTTTTCTATATCCAGCGCTTCCATGACAGGACAGTGGACGCAGTACAGGGGAAAGTTTTCCATTCCCCATGTGATGCGGTGCGGTTCTTTGACCCTTGCCAGACCCTTCTCATATCCGCCTTTTTGTATAAGCCGCTCCCCGGAGCCGCAGGGCTCCATGGTAATAGTAACTTTTTCATCATCCTCGGCGACGGTTATGGGCTGGAGATGACCGCGCAATCCTTTGGTCAATTTCTGAACAAGGACACGGAGATCGGTCTCCACGGAAGGTATGAAAGCGATTTTGGATTCTATGGTATGCGCCAGCCGCTCGGCCTCTTCAACAGCCTCAATTCCCATATTCTGATAGATATACGTCTGCAGGCCGGTTACCCAGGTGAAATAACCGTCATGGAGGTAATTGAACTCCCTATACATGCGGTTTGCCAGTTTTTTGGCCTTTTCCTTGTCTCCGGCATCGATGGCCTCCATTACCAGGTCCAGCGTGCGTTTTCCCATTTCCTCGAGCTCTTTGTCCGTGAAGAGTCTTTTGTTCTTCTTCATTAATATCTCCTTTCAACTGGTTGTTTTTAATTATTATAATACTTTTGACAAAAAGATATATATACTATACAAAATACACTATTTGAAAAACATTCTGAGACCCGCTCCAACCTCCCTCTAAGAGGGGGAGGCAATAAAAGTCCACAATCATTTTGATGCCAATCTAAATATATGAAGGATCGCCTATGAAAATAAACCAAATTGAGTGCATTCCTGTTTCCCTGCCGTTTGCCAAACCGATTATTATGTCAGGCGCTACGGTCAAATGGGCGCACGCCGTTCTGCTTAAACTGCATACGGATGAGGGAGTAATCGGCATTTCCGAAAGCGGAGATACATCCATGTGGTATATGGGAGAAAGCCAGGAATCCATCCTGCACAATATCAGCGCCATTTACGGACCGCAGATTCTGCTGGGAGAAGATCCCTTTAATATTGAGACTATCATCGCCCGCATGGATAAAGCGGTGACGCGTAACAACCATTCCAAGGCCGTGGTGGATTACGCCTTGCATGATTTGATCGGCAAGACGCTGGGTGTGCCCCTTTACAAGCTTCTTGGCGGCAAGTCCAATGAAAAGATCCCTCTGGCCTATGTGATGTCGTCCGGGACACCCCAAGAAGTGGCGAAAAAGGCAGTCAAACTGGCCAAGGCCGGATATGGAGGCTTAAAGCTCAAGGTCGGCGCCAATGTTATCGAAGAGGATATTGAGATGATCGCCGAAGTTCGCCGGGCTGTCGGCAACGATGTTAAAATCATGACTGATACAAACGGCGGTTGGGATTACATGCAGGCCCTCAGGTTTCTTACACAAGTTCAGAAATATAATCTGTTCCTTTCAGAGCAACCCGTACCCCGCTGGGATATTGACGGTTTAGCCCGGTTGCGCCGCAAGGTGGATGTTCCCATATTCGCCGATGAAGCCGCGGCCGAATTGAGCGATCTTCATAGACTGGCCAGTATTGAAGCCATTGATGGTTTTTTCCTGAAAGTGCCGAAAGCAGGCGGTATCCGTAAAAGTCAAAAATGGGTGGCGATCGCCCAGTCTCTCGGACTCAATGTGATGTGCGGCTGCATGGTCAATTCCGGTCTCGGAGCGGCTGTGGAGGCACATTTCCTTGCCGCTACCGAGTGGATGGGAAGAATCGAACAGGAGTCCATCGGCCCATTGAATCTGCACAATCTGATTGATACCACAGGCGCGGCGATCACTGATGATCTGGGGATGACAATGCCAAGGTATGAGAACGGCTGTCTCTATCCTCCGGAAGGCATTGGCCTGGGAATTGAACTGAACGAAGAGGCTGTCGCCAAGTATGCCACGCCGGGTAAAAAGCCGATAGTGATCAAAACTTAGTTGCAGCGTTCATAAGTCTTTGTATGGATCAGGCAAAATAGTCTTCTTCGATCTGGTGTAGTTTCCGGTTTTGTCGATC